>JAFGOW010000087.1 GCA_016926265.1 Deltaproteobacteria bacterium
TGCAGCTATAACCGGAAGCGGGGCGGGGTCTATTCCCGTGCCTGGGTGCGCTACGAGGAGATCTGCCACTCCCTGAACCTGGTCGAAACGCTGCTCAGGGCCGTTCCGGCGCAAGGCCTCCCCTATCCCGACCCGGCCTGGAAACTGGCCCCCGATTCCTTCGTGGTGACGGTCAACGAACCCTGGCGGGGGGAACTCTCCCACTGCGTCCTGACCGACGGTGCGGGAAAAATCCTGCGTTACAAAGTCAAGGACCCCTCGTTCCACAACTGGACCGGGCTGGCGCTGGCGCTGCGCAACCAGGAGATCTCCGATTTCCCGCTCAACAACAAGAGTTTCAACCTTTCCTACTGCGGCTTCGACCTCTAGCCGCCGGTGAATCGCGATGCTGAAACTGCTTCAGACGAGACTCAGACAGGGCTACCGCACCTCGGCCTACCCGAAAAAACCGATCCAGCTCCACCCCAGCTACCGGGGACGGCCGGAGATCGACCGCGATTGCGACCCGGAGCTGGTCCAACGCTGCGCCGCGGCCTGCCCCCAAGAGGCGATCGACGCCGTAACGCGGCGCATCGACCTGGGCCGCTGCGTCTTCTGCGGCCTCTGCCAACAGCTTTCGGAAGGAAAGTTCATCCGCTTTTCCAGAGACTTCCGGCTCGGCGTGGCGGAGCGGCAACATCTGTTGTGCGACGGCGAATTCCCGGATCTGGCGGCCCACAGCAAACAGCATTTCAAGAGGCTGTTCGGCCGCTCCCTGCAGCTCCGGGAAGTCTCCGCCGGCGGCTGCAACGCCTGCGAGGCCGACACCAACGTGCTCAACACCCCGTTCTTCGATCTCTCCCGGTTCGGCATCCAGTTTGTCGCCTCCCCGCGCCACGCCGACGGGGTTTTCGTCACCGGTCCGGTGCCCCGCAACATGAAGACGGCGCTGCTCGACACCTATCAGGCGATTCCGACTCCCAAGGTGGTCATCGCCTGCGGCAGCTGCGCCCTGTCGGGAGGTCCGTTCCGGGGCAGCGACGAGATCGTGCCGCTGGAGACCCTGCTCGCCGTCGATCTCTTCATCCCCGGCTGTCCTCCCCACCCCCTCACCATCCTCGACGCCCTGCTGCGGTATTTCCAGGGATAAAAACCCTTCCCCTGTCGATGCCGGGAAGGGTTCCAGGTCTGATGCACAGGATTTTCGGTCATATGGTTCGGAAACCGGTTTCTTCCCAGGTGATGTGGAAAAAAGAGATGCGGGGGCCGCATCGTAGACCGCCGAAGAATTCACTGGAGAAGGCAGCTTAAGCTGGCCTTGGGGATAAACCATCTGGCCGTGTAACTATTCACCATATCTCACTTTCAGAGGCGAAGTTTTTCAGAACCCATACGCACCTAAGCAATCAAAATCCCTGGATTCCCGACAAAAGATGTCGGGAATGACAACTTGGGGCCTTCCGGTGTCATCCCCGAATGGTGTTGTCGGGGATCCAGGTTTTTGGAATATTTTTGGAATAATTTGGCCTGTTCCCCACCTCCAAACGGGGTGAAAATCAGCTTTTTCTACAGGCTGAACAGTTACCTGGCCGTTCAGGCTCAAAAGTCTCCCCCCTGTAGCGATCGGAAAAGAGCCGGCCCGGCTGGAATACCGGCATCCCTTTGCGGTTTTGTCCGGGGAAGGCATTTTTCCATCCCCCCATGGCCTTGCCGGCCGCGAAGGAAACAACAAAGCCCGGCAGGGTATCCCCGCCGGGCTCAGTCAATCTTTTTCAGACCATTTTGCTCAGGCGCAAAAAGCCCGGGAGCCTACTTCCCTTGATATCTCTGGTTGGAGAGGGTCAGGGCGATCAACACACCGGCCAACAGAAAACCCGCGCCGGTGTAGAAGGTATAGGTGCCGGCGCTGGCGCCTGCGGTATCCTTGATGATGGCGGCCACCTGGGGGCCAACGATGCCGCCCGCGGCCCAGGCGGTCAGGATGGTGCCGTAAACGGCAGCCATCCTCGGAGCGCCAAAGACATCCATGACGAAGGAGGGCATGGTGCCGAAGCCGCCGCCGTAGCAGAGCAGCACGTAGCAGACCAGGGCGCCGAAAACGATCGGGCTCTTGATGTAGACGAGGGCGACGAAGACCAGCACCTGGGAACCGAGGATGAGGCGGAAGGCCTGGATGCGGCCGATCTTGTCGGAGAGCCCGCCCCAGAAGAAACGGCCGACGCCGTTGAAGATCGAGCTGATACCGATCAGGGTGGCGCCGGCGCCGGCCAGGGCGGCGGTCAGCGCGGCCGGATCGAGGTATTTGGCGGCGTAGGATTCACGGAGCAGGTCCTGGATCATCGGGGACTGGAAGCCGATGAACATGATGCCGGCGGTGATGTTGCAGAAGAAGATGATCCACATCCGGTAGAAGACGCCGGAGCCGATGCACTGGCCGGCGGTGAGATTGTCGGCAGCCTGGGAGGCGGCGGTGGCGGCCGGCGGGGTGAAGCCGGGGGGGCAATAGCCGGCCGGCGGGTTGATCATGAAGGAGGCGGCGGGCAGGGTCAGGATGTACATCAGGATGCCAATGTAGAAGAAGACCTGCACCAGGTTGCCGCCGGTCATGCTCATGAAGACCGGAGCGATGACCTTGGACATGATCAGGGCGCCGAAACCGAAGCCCATGACGACCATGCCGGTGACGAAGCCCTTCTTATCGGGGAACCACTTGGCGGCGGTGGCGACCGGGGTCACATAGCCGAGGCCGAGGCCGCA
>JAFGOW010000088.1 GCA_016926265.1 Deltaproteobacteria bacterium
CGCTACAGATCCAGAAAATCGAAAACCCTGGATTCCCGATAAAACCCTTCGGGAATGACAGCCTAACCATTTGTGTTTTGTCATCCCGAGCGATCCTGTCGGGGATCCGGATTTCAGTTTTAAAGGATAGAATTGGCCAGCCCAGCCGTATGGTTGAGGTCAAGTCGTTCGATGAGCTGAGTAGTTACAAAAACGAAAAAATGGCTGTCACCTACTTGAATTTTTCCCGGACTTCCGCCCATCCTGCTCGGGATTTTTTTTCCCCATCGCAAGAGCGGCGTCATGTACTCGGGCAAATCAAACCAAAACCCCAAAGGCATTCTCTCGCGAAGCCGCGAAGGCGCAAAGAAGGAAAAAACCAACATCTTTTAGATCATTTACCGCAGAGAGCGCAAAGGACGCAAAGAAAGATCAAATCAAAAAAATATGGGGTATTGAAAAAACGTCACTTCTTTTTGGTTCCCTTTGCGGCCTTGGCGTCTTGAGTGAGCTTGAGCGAGCGGGCGTGAAACCATAGACCTTGCCTCACGCGAAGACGCGACGACGCGAAGAAGGACCTAAACAAGCCAAACCCTTAACAGGCGCCCCGCTCAACCGGGGCGCCGCCGAGAGCAAGAACCATGAAAGAAGAGTCCCGAATCATCCAGCGTGGCTGGTTGGCCGATAGCCGGAAGATGAAACTTCCGACCACCGTCAATCCCCCGGTCTACCAAGGCTCCACGGTGCTGTTCGACAATTTCGACCAGATGTGCCGTGCCGGACAAGGGGACTATGACGGCCCCACCTACGGCACCGACCGGCTGGTGGTGCAGCGGATTCTGGAACAGGCGCTGCGGGAGCTGGAAGGCGGGTTCGCGACCCGGGTCTGCCCCTCCGGGCTTTCGGCCATTCAGACGACCCTCAACGCGTTTCTGAAAAGCGGCGATCACCTGCTGGTGGTGGATAATGCCTATGGTCCGGGTCTGCGATACTGCAAAAAGGTTCTGTCGAAATTCAACATCGAGACGAGCGTCATCCCGCCGTCCATCGGGGCGGAGATCGTGGCTGCCATCCGGCCGGAAACCGCCCTCATCCTGCTGGAGTCACCCGGCTCCCACACCTTCGAGATTCAGGATATCCGCGCCATCACGGCCGTGGCCCGGGAGAAAAACATCGTCACGGCGCTGGACAACACCTGGGCGACCCCGCTCTATCTCAAACCCCTGGCCCTCGGGGTGGATGTGAGCATCCAGTCGGTGACCAAGTACATCGCGGGCTATTCCGACGTTCTGATGGGCGCGGTCACGGTGAACGAGCGGTACGGGAAAACGTTCACCGACTTTTATTCCCTCCTCGAGATCTATACCCCGGACCGCGATTGCTACCTGGCCCTGCGGGGATTGAACACCCTGGGCGTGCGGCTGCGCCAGCATGAAACATCGGCGCTGCGGGTCGCGGCTTGGCTCCAAGGCTGTGAAAAGGTCGGCACGGTCATTCATCCGGCCCTGCCGAGCCATCCGGAACACCACCTGTTCAAAAGGGACTTCAAGGGGTCCTCGGGGTTGTTCGGATTCACCTTTGCCAGGGAATATTCCCACGAGGAACTGGCGCGGTTTGCCGACAGCCTGGAATTTTTCGGACTCGGCTACAGCTGGGGGGGCTACAAAAGCCTGCTGACCGCGGCCAAACAGCAGCGCGAGACCCCTTCGCGCTATGCCGGGCAGACGATTGTCAGGCTCCACATCGGCCTCGAAAATCCCGAAGATCTGATCGCGGATCTGAGCCGGGCCATGGAGACCTTGCCGTAGATGGGCAGAAGGAGATTCGGGGGCGGGGAAAAAGGGGGGAAGGGACTGCTTTTCGGTCGGAGGATCGGGTTGCCAGCCGACCATTTTCAGTCTATATTTAGTCCTATCGGAGGCCCCTATGAAATTCTCGAATCAAATCAAGCCGATCAGCTACCTGAAAGCGCATGCCGCGGAGATCGTGCGCAGCCTGGGGGAGAGCGGCGAACCCCTGGTCATCACTCAGAACGGCGAAGCCAAGGTGGTGGTCCAGGATATTCAAAGCTATGAGCAGACCCAGGAGACCATGGCGCTGCTGAAGATTCTGGCGCTCGGCGGCCGCCAGATCGAGGAGGGGAGGGTTCAGGCCGCGGGGGATGTCATCCAACGGCTTCGGGACCGGAACCAAGGCCGCTGATGTCCTTCCAGGTATTTGTCACCGAGGATGCCGGTCGTGACTTGGAGGATTTGGTCGACTACATCGCCTCGCACGATGCGCCGGACAAAGCCGACCATGTTCTCCAGCAGATAGAAAAGGCTTTTTCCAGTCTGGCCGAGAACCCCCATCGGGGGGCCTGCCCCAGGGAGTTGTCGAACCTCGGCCTCCGGGAGTTTCGCGAGATCTTTTTCAAGCCCTACCGGATCATCTACCGGATCATTGGCGAAAGGGTCTTTGTCCTGGTGATTGCCGATGGTCGTCGCGACATGCAGACCTTGCTGCAACGGCGGCTGTTGCAGGCTTAAACCCGAATCCCCGTTCGACAAAATGGGCTCTGCCTGCACCAAGCGATACAGGGCATAGCGAGAGAATCTGAAAATTTCAGGGACGTCCGCCCCCGGGGGCATTGCCCCTGGAGAGGGAGAGGAAAAATTCAGAAAATCCGAAAAAATCCATCCATTTTCCGTTCTTCATGTTGACAAGCTTTTAATGATTTCGTAATTTTAAGCGGCTGCAAAGATAAAGAGCCGGAGGATGGGATGAAATCCTTTCTGGATGGATGAAAAGACCGCTTGGCGTCGTGAAGACGCCGGCGGTTTTTTGTTTGGGGGTGCGCTGGCATCTTATTTGGCGCCAGAATAATTCCCCTCCGTATTTATGCTGCATGCAACATAAGACCACCGTACGCGGATTATGATTGCAAAACGGGGGCTGGAAAGCGGTGGTTTGCCAGATTTTTAGGCAGTTTGCGGGGGGATTTGAAGGGAAATTCGGGGGCTTTTGGGAAAAAGTTGCATGTCGCATAATTTGATGGTTGGGCTAGATAGGGAGACAATATGAAAAGAATTTTTATCTTTGGGCTAGTCCTCGGTTCGCTCTGTAGCTGTGCTACGCCTCAAATGAGAATGGATCGAAATAATGCCAACCTCCTTTCTCTTGAAATGGGTGCAACTAAGGAAGAGGTTCTTCAGGTTATGGGTAAACCTGACCTGAATGAAGCCTACCAGTCACTCCATGGGAAATCTGTTGCAATATTCTTCTATTACACGCAACGGAAATGGCAAGACGGTAACACGACCAAAGACGAATGCACTCCTGTCGTCTTTGAGAACGGGAAACTAATAGGTTGGGGCAGTGAGTTCTATGAAATGAGAAAGAAAATCGACATAACAGTAAAACAGGAGTAGTTTCTCACATACTTATGGAGTTAGCCATGGCTAAAATTTCAAAAGGAGGCAAGGGTAAAACTCTATATGTTGAAATAAGCGTATATCCTTGCGGTGGTGCCAATCCAAGGACGAACTTAACTATTTCATCCCCTCAGAATGACACTAAGTTCAAGACAACTCTCTCAGACAAAGGTCTCAAGAAATTTAGGCAGATGATTCTTTCCTTTTATGCAGAGCATATTCTCGAAAGGCTAGAATAAAAATGCCCAACCCTTCACTCAAGCAGACGGAATAAAGCTAGGTGGTTTTCGAGGAATACGGTGCAGTTTGGTAAATTCCAATCCGCTGCTTAGCTCAAACGTAAGCCAATAATGGATAATTTGACCAAGAAACCAACAATTGAAATCTCCTTTATCTTTGATGCCGAAAGCGGTGTAAATTCTCCTGAAAGTTGGTATTTAAGCGCATGTGAGCTGATTTATGTCCAAAAGCAATTAGAAAAAAATATTTTCCAAATATTAAATGAACCAAAAATTGAACCAATTAATTTAAAAGAGGAATACGTTGAGATTGCTCTTCGTCCACTTGACGTTCTGGGCGGGTTTTCGAGGATTTATATGTATTTGTCAGGAATTATATTTGAAAATTTGACAAAAGCTATAATTATCCAAAAATCACCAGAAAAACTAAATGAGATCACCAGCCCTCGGAAAGGTCATGATCTTTCATATTTAATTGGCCTGTGTGGTTTTGAGTTATCAATTGAAGAAAATGAGATTTTTGAAAGGATATCCGTCTATATAGTATGGGCTGGACGATATTCGCACCCAAAAAGAAAAAATTTTGATGACAAAAAATATGGGGAAATTAAATTTAAAACCGAGGACATCGATTTTGTAAAAGAATGGATTTCAAAATTGAATGATTTAGCGAATTACTCTGTCTATTTAGAAAAGAATAGATGATTTAATCGTTCAGGCAACCGGGTAGAATAAAGCTACCTTCTTTTCGAAAAATGCGGTGGTAATTGTTACTTGGTCAGTCCGCTGGTTAATTCAACGCTCGGCAAACAAGACGAATTATGAATAACGTAAGAAAACAGATAGCAGCACGCCTAAAATACGAGTTCGGGAGGCGCAATTTATCTGTAAGTAACGTTGCTCAAGAAAGTGGTGTTGCTGAGGGGGTGGTTTCTGCTTATCTTGAGGGGAAAAAAGAAATTGATATCAATGAGTTAAGGAAAATTTGCGCTCCATTTGAAATCAACTCGACTCGACTGCTTTTTAGTAGGGATTACCCAAAAGTTAAATTATCATTTCGTAATACCACCAAAGGTGTCCAAAATTTGGCGGCAGTAGTTGAGGATATTTTTCTTTTACTTCAACAATCAATACCTGCATATAGAGGCCCCTCATTTAATCGCAAGTTATTAGGTTCACAAGAAAAAACGGACCTAATTAGCGAGGCTGCAACGTTGGCTAAAGACATTCGACGGAAGTTTCTATCTCCTCAAGATTTTTTAAAAAATTACTCCATTCCTGTTATAGCAATTAATCCTCAAGGTTATAATTTTGATGCATTTCTTGTAAGGAACGACCAAAAAATTATTATATGCGTCAACAAATCCACCGCGCCACAACGAATTCAATTTTCTTTAGCCCACGAAATTTCTCATATAATATTTGATGGAAATATTGAAGTACCAATTGATACTTTTGTTCCGAATTTTTATTGGAAAAAATGGTTAACGAGAAATGAATCACCTGAGTTTTTTGCTTATAAATTTGCTCAATTTTATTTAATACCATTTGAAGAAATTCATTCTTTAGCGTATTCATGGCCAAATCTTGATTTAGAAATAGCGCAACAATTAGTTGAAAATGGTGGTACTACAAAAGAAGTTTTAGCTAATGCCATATATGACTACCTGCTTGTCAATCCCCATACCTGTAACGCACATGATGATTATTATTATACTCCTTCAGGTGATCAGTTTCAGAGAATGGACTGGGAAGAAGGGAATGACCAGCAACATCATTGCATAGAATCGGGACAAGTTAATTTTCAAAGTATAAATTCTATTGTTAGTTGCCTCAAGGCCAGTAGTAAATCTGGAACTGTCTATGAATATTTGCAATATAGTACAAGTTTTTTATATTCTATTTTGGAAAAAGAAAAACAAAATCTTTCAGAAGAAATATTTGATGAGATTAGGGGGATTTTGAGCGGTGGGGCAATCTAAATTTTCACATGTCATCCTTGATGCATCCTTCGTCAATCGCATGAGAAGAATCGATGCAAGTTGTGAACTTTTAGAATATTTTTGCGAGTGTATTGACGGAGAATGTTGTGTTTTTGAGGAAATTCAATATCAAAATTCTCCATGCAACCATTACTCCCCACCTGGAAAATATCTGAATGATCTTATAAGTGATGAAGAGATTGTTGAAATAGCCTTATTCTCAGATAAAGTTAGTTCCGATTTGTCAAAAATATATAGAGATCCAGTTGATGTGAAGATATTTATTTTTTCAGTCAATAATAATGGAACTGTTGTTTGGTCTTGTGATAAAAACCTGCTACTATTATGCAAGAATTATAAGGTATTTCATGGTTGCTTCAAAAGTGCAATAAAAATTGCCGATAAGTGGCTTGATGGTGCTATTTCCAAACATAGTAACTACAAATTACATCTAATGGATTGCGGTAATGATCCATTTTTCCATTTTAACAGTGACTCAAGGTGTGAATCACACTGTGATTGCAGCTTTTCAAGTATTTGTTATAAAAGAGTAAATGTCGAACAGGGTGCTGCACATTGACCGCAAAGGGGGGCAGCGCGCCCCAACGGGGGGCTTCTCAGGGACATTCTATAGCCCCGGCGTCAAGAGGGAAGGGCGGAGGGGACATTCTATAGTCCCGGCGTCAAGAGAAAAATTCTCATTTAAAAAACACCTGGTTATATTTGTACCCAAAAATTGAGCGCACGTCTCCTGCGACATGAATTGCGGCGTTTGTCTCACTTTTGTGGCGAATCCCGAGGCTGATCGTTACGAGCTATCCGGCATCCCCCGCCCGCTTCGGGAACGGAGCCGCCCCATCATTCCTTATCCAACCTTCTGGATTCAAGTGACAACCAAGGGGACATTCTATAGTCCCGGCGTCAAGAGAAAAAAAGGGCGGCGGGGCCAGGCTTTAAGTGCGGCCGGGCAAGGTCGCGTAATCCAGCGGGTGTGAAGCCCGCCCCGGAAGGATGGCCAGCCACCGGGTAGCGAGTCCTTGGAGGCCGGGTGGTAACACATCGCTTTAAGCGTAGGACAGCAAGCAGACAGGCCGCAAGCCGCAAGGTTGAAGGGATTGAGCTTCGAAAGAGACGCATTGGGAAGGAGGACACTGTTTAAAGGGTGGAACTCAACACAGGCATCCCCGTTAAAGGCAAGGCGATGTCTGCTTCCCCGGAGTCAGAGACCGTGGCATGTCTGACATTGGGATTACGCGGCAACCCGGGAGGCCCTGCGTATTCTTCCCGCAAGGGGAGTATGCCGTACAACCGAAGAGGGAGAAAGGCAGATGAGACGCAGGGAGTCGGATGGCTCCAAAGTACCGACGAGGGCGGGTAATGCCGCCGGAGGGAAGGGGGCCACACATGGAAGCGCGGCGTGAGGCGACACCGTCCGTTCCCAGCAGCGGAGAACCGGTGGCAACGAAACCGCGCCGCATAGCGGAGAAGGTTTTAACATTCCGCGAAGTCGGCCATGTGAGGAGCCGTGTGCGTAAATAGCGCAAGCACGGTTCTGAGAGGGGCCGGGGACAACTGGAAATATCCGAAGGTTAGCGCGACATCTTCTGCGAAATCAGGGGGCAACGCAAACAATAACCTTTTGATATCAAGGGAGAACCCGGTCTACTCGCCGAGTTGAAAGTTTTGCCCCCGCCGCCATTTTCCCCCAATTCTTCCAGTTCAGTCCTGAAAGTGTTCCCAAAACCCAAGAGAAATGTTGCAGCGTGATCCACGCTTCCCAACGGGACAACCAAGGGGACGTCCTTGAAATTTTCACATTCTCTGCAATTTTTTCCGCATGGCCCGATCGGCTCGCATTGATATCCCCGGCCTGCTGCAGCATGTCATCGTCCGAGGCATAGAGCGCCGTCCCATCTTTCTCGATGATCAGGACCACCTCAGCCTTAGCCTGCCAAGGCCTGAGATATCGTGTCATTGCTTATTTCGGCTTCAAGCTGTCTCATTCTTCAGGACCACCTCACCATAAAGAGAGAGCAATTTATGAGCAAACAAAAAAAGATGCCCGAGTTTAAAACTGAAGTAGAGGAGAGAGAATTCTGGGAAAGCCATGATTCCACCGATTACGTGGATTGGAACCAGGCTCGGCTCACTTCTTTTCCAAACCTGAAGCCCTCAACCAAAACCATATCGCTTCGCTTGCCGGAAGCACTGCTTGATCGGATCAAAATCGAAGCGAACAAACGTGACATGCCCTATCAGTCCCTTATCAAGGCCTGGCTCGCAGAAGATGTTGAAGAGAGCCGTCGTGCGCGATGAAGCGCTATGGAGGTGGAGGGGACGTCCCTGAAATTTTTCGATTCCTGTAATTTTTTTTTATACCCAGCAGGGTGACAGCAGGAAAGGGGTATTCCGTCCGGAATCTCCTGACCGATGTCTCGTTTAGCCTTTTTTGAACTCTCCCAACGGAAACTTGAAGCGGCGTTCCTCATGCCGCCCTGGCGCGCAGCTTCATACCGAGGGCCTTGATCACCTTGAGGATGGTGGCGAATTCCGGATTGCCTTCGGCCGACAGCGCCTTGTACAGGTTCTCCCGTGCCAGGCCGGTGTCCCGCGCCAGTTGGGAAGGGGCGGCGGGGTCACCCATTAAAAGGTTGAAAGTTTTGTCCTAACCAGCCATCTTTTCCATTCATTTTTGTCAGCCCCGAAAGTGTTCCGCACACCCGCAGATAGTATCTCGGTGTATGTTCTTGCCATACAATCGTATGGTTTGACCAAACAATAATCCCCCCTGCCAGTAAACCCGAAGAGGTCAAAGCCTGGGTTTGCGGGCATGGGCCGGGTTGAGGGGAGGCGGTGAAGATTAAACGAACATCGCACCAAACGATCCAGAAGGATATCTTCGACATTCCGCCTCGAATCGATGATTGTCAGGACGAAAACGGTGGTATCCGAGATCCGGCAAATGATCCGCCATGGGCTGACGATCAACTCCCGATAGAGATGGATGCCTTGTTCCTGGAGTTCCGGGACGATGCGGCCCCGCTCAGGGGGGCGTTGCCAAGCCTGCCAACTCGCCTTCCAGCGCCATTTCCAGCTCATCGATCTCTTCCTGTGCGGCGCCGATCAGCATCCCGTTAATCCTGCTGCAATCGCCTTCTTGGCCGGAAGTCTCGTAGAGCCGCAACGGGACAAACCGCCCCTCCAGGGCGGTTTTTTCCAGCCGCTGAAGGACGGGCGAAAGCGGTCCGGGAAACTGGTATTTTAAAGATTGGCTGATCCTTCCTCCGACCCGGTTGGCGGCCGCCGAATGCATCAAAAGCTGAGGGGTGCAGGCGGCAAACCGGAAATTCAGGTCAAAGACAAAAGGCCTGCCGTTTCCGTCTTCCCCGATGTCAAAACCCGCCACTCCGACAAACCCGAGCCGCCTGGAACGGTGGCCGATTTCGATGGCCAGAGCTACGGTGTCGCCGGATGGCTGATTGTCCGGATCGATGCGGCTTCCCGCCTGTTTTCCCGGTTGGCTGAAAAGTTGGGCCGGGGCGCCGAGATAGCGCACCCCCCCCGATTCTATGAAAAGGTTGAGGCACCAGGAGTCGCGAACCTCCGTGGCCTCTTCCGCCCGGATGGTCGACCAACCCGTGGGCCGCTGTGCCATCCAGTCGAAAGCCTGGAGGCGGCTGGCTGCATCGGGGCAATAAAAGACGTCGGCCCCTCCTCCCGATACGCCGGGGTGGCACAATTTCAGATAGAGGGCCCGGTCCGGAAGGTATCCGGACAGGGCGGCTCTGTCATCGGGTTGAAAGAATCGGTGGGGAGGCTGATGGCACGGCGGGCACAAGCGGTCGATGTTCGCTTTATCGTTCAGCCAGTCATAAAGTTGGGGCGGGAAGATAAGACCGTCGCCGTTTGTGACTTCATCCGGCGGCGGATAATAGTACAGCAGAATTTGGCCGCGCCTTTGACATTCCTGCGCCAGCGCGATCGCTTCCTCCAAAGAGGTGTAGGTGAGATAGCGCCCGTCGAGGGGAATCCCGGCCATGCGGAAAAATTCGCGGATTTCCGCCGTTACCGTGCCGCGGTGGCAAATCAGGGGCATTTGGCCGATCAGGGTTATCGGCGATCCGGTGAGGGCATCCAGTTGATGGGGAGCAAAATTTACCCACCGCATCCGCGCTGGGCTGGTTCTCGGGGCCATGACCGTGTTGGGCGGGAACAGGTCGGACAGGGTGATGGCGGGGGCAATGGCTGATGGGAAACTCACCTAGGCACTCTCGGGATTCGCAGGCGGAATTTTTCTGGAAGGATCTTGACCGGGTTCGCAGTAATGCAAGATCCCCGTGGCCACCCTCATTAAATTCTCGCTGGGTTGTTCTTTTGCGGTTGTGGTTGGAGTTTTATTGACATCGAAAAGAACCGCCTCTCCGTCAACCAGGACATAATCGAATTTTCCGAAATCGATCCCCAGCTCGGCGCGGATTTTCCGAAGAGCATCCGGGACGCTTTCGACGATTTCCCTGCCGATGATATTGCCGGCTTTGACAATCGGCTCTCGACTGTACATTTTTATATTGTAATCTTTGTCGCCGAGAAACAGCCACACCCGCAAAACGTAATGGCCGTTTTCAATTTCCGGCTGAAAACGCTCGACCACGAGATCCCTGCGTTTCCAGACCCATTCTGGAACCTCATCAAGGTTATTCAGGATCGGATAGTTTTTGTGAGGGAGCTCCCGGGTTATCTTCCAGGAAATCCCTGGTAATGAATGGGTAATTTTACGGCGCAGGTTTCTGATGCTGAAAAGCGGCAATCGCCTCAATTCTTGTGTTCCATAACAATTTCCATCGGTTTTGACAATGACAGGGCCGTCATAATCGGAATTTTTGGACAAAATATGCCGGCTGATGCGGTTTTTGGAAATGTCGAGGATTTTTTCGTTGATCAGGGGCCGGCCGCGGGGGTTGCCAGGAATGCAGCCGGCGGGCACCGCGGTGGCGTCGATATGAAGAACCCCGATCTCGGCATCCAGGACCGCGGTGGGTCCTGAGGTGACTTCGAAACCCATTTTCACCCAGCATTTGGCGAGCTGGGATATGACGTACGACCCATGGAGAATTTTGCCCGGCAGGGTGATGATGTGGATGCGCATACGCTTTTTGCCGTCAACAGCCGCTGAAATTTTTGTAGGGGGAGGGCCGCCGTCCGAGCAGCCCGGCCACGATGCCGGCGGCTTTGGCAAAATGGCGGAAGCCATGATAGCAACAGCGCTTAAAGCTTCCCCTCCCCGCCAAAAGGTAAAATGGGGAGCACAACAGCCGCAGAAGACCGGCCGATATTCTCCTGAAAACCTCCTGGGACGAATGAATCAAAGTCTTCTTGAAACCGAAAAGTTTGCATTTGCTGAAAATATGGCTGGCGCTGGAAGCATATTGCCGGTAAAGACGCCACGACAGGCGCAATCGGTTTTCCGCCACAACCTCCGAGACAACGGCGTCGTCGACATAGCGGATCGTGGCCCCCTTGTGGGCGGCGGTCATGAAAAAATCGATGTCCGAACCCCCGGAAAATTCAAGGCGGGTATCGAAAAGGAGGTCGAAGGGAGGTTTGAGCAGTTCCGACTTGAACATCACATTGTTGGTGGCCGCCCGCTTCAGAACTTTTCCATAGGGAAGATTCCACAGCCCTTTGTTTTCCAGCCATTCAGCATATCCGGCGGGGTACAGAAACCGGACCGGCCCCGTATAGACATCGGCATCCAGCACCGCCGAGGCCTTCCGATAGGCCATCAGCCACCCCGGCTCCGCTTCCTCGTCATCATCCAGAAAAAGAATCCAATCCGCCCCCAGCTTGAGGCTCTCCCGGCAGGCGGTGTTCCGGGCATGGGGGATTCCCGCCCGCGGTTCGACAACATAATGGATCTTCATGGGGGAGGAAGTCCGTTCCCCCGAAAGATTCTTCCATAAATCACAATCCGGATCGTTGTTGACAAGGAGGATTTCGGCATCCCAATCCTCGGGGATCTGCTGACGGAATAGGGAATCCAGACAGCGGGGCAGGATCAGCGGCCTGCGGTAGGTACAGACGCTAATAATGGACTTTTTTTTCCGAAACATAACAAGGGGCCGGATGGACGACAGGGAAAAACCTTCTTTATCGCGGTGGGGAAAGATACCAGTTTTGGTTTTTAAAAACATCAGGAATCGGCGGAAAATCTTTCTTGCCAGCGGGTGATTTTTGCCTGATGATTCTGCCGACGATTGCGGGGGAACAATTCCCTGGGCCGCTGTTCCGGGCGCTAAAATTGCGAGACCCGAAGAAAGACGACATCAGCCATGATCCCGGTAACCCGTTGCTACCTGCCGCCGCTCGCCGATTATCTGTCCCAGCTGAAACCGGTCTGGGAGAGCGGCCAGATTACCAATAACGGCGTCATCTGCCGGCAATTGCGGGAGCTGTTAAAGGCTCATTTCGGCCTGCCCCATCTGGAACTGGTCGCCAACGGCACTCTGGCTCTGCAGCTCGCCATCAAGGCTTTGGGCCTGAAGGGTGAAATCATCACCACTCCTTACAGTTACGTGGCGACGACCCATGCCATACTGTGGGAGGGGTGCGATCCGGTTTTCGTCGATATCGACGAAAAGAATTTCGGCATCGACCCCGGGCTGATCGAAGCGGCGATTACCGAGCGCACCGCCGCCATCCTGGCGACCCATGTCTACGGCTATCCCTGCGATGTGAAAGCTATCCAGGCCATCGCCGAAAAATACCGGCTCAGGGTTATCTATGACGCCGCCCATGCCTTCGGCGTGAAATTTATGGGACAATCCCTGCTGGATCATGGCGATTGCAGCGCCCTCAGTTTCCACGCCACCAAGCTGTTTCATACGGCCGAGGGAGGCGCCATCGTCTGCAGGGACGAAACCATCGCCCGGCGTATCTCCCTGATGAAGAAATTCGGCCACCTCGGGGAGGACGAGTATCTGGATATCGGCATCAACGCCAAGATGTCCGAACTGCACGCCGCCATGGGACTGGCCGTATGGCCTCAGGTCGGTGAAATCATCGCCGCCAGAAGGGAGGTTTCCTCCTGGTACGATGAAGGCCTGGCCGGGTCGGAACTGCGGCGGCCGGGCGAGATCGCCGGGCTGGAATACAATTACGCCTATTATCCCGTTGTTTTTCCGGACCATGGATCGATGATGCGGGCCCGGCAGGCGCTGATGGAAAGGGATATCTTTCCCCGCCGTTACTTCTCTCCCGCGCTCAACACGCTCCCCTTCCTGAAGCCGGAACGGCAACGGCCCTGTCCGGTTGCGGAAAGCATCGCCGCCAGGGTCTTGAGCCTGCCCTTGTTCCCAGGGCTCGATAAAAATACCGTTGAGGGAATCTGCGGTCTGCTCGGGGCGCGGCAAAAAACGGTACCGTTTAACGGCCCCTTTGTAGGAATCTGATCATGGCGATTCAAGGCACCCCGGTCATTGCGATTACCAGTGTCGGTTCCGGCGTCGGACAATCGATCGTCGAATCGTGTCGTTTATCGGGATTGACCGTTCGCCTGGTCGGGTTGGGCGCCAATCCTTTTGCCTTCGGAGGGTTCGACTGCGACGTCAGGGAGCTGCTGCCGACCATCTACGCGGCCGATTATCCGGACGTTCTGCTGGAAAAATGCCTGGAACACGGGGTGGATCTCCTGATCCCCGGCCTCGACGACGAACTGCTGACCCTGTCGGGGAATCTGGGCCGGTTCAGGGAGCGGGGGATCGAGGTCGTGGTTTCGGGCCCAGAGCTTCTCCGACTCTGCCGGGACAAAGAGCGGATGAGCCGGGATTTGAACCGAATCGCGCCGGTTTTCGTCGAGACCATGAATCCGGAGCGGATGAAGGAGCTGTACGCCGCCGGCCGGCTTCGGTTTCCCCTGATCGCGAAGCCGCGATCCGGATTTGCCTCCCGCGGCCTGATCGTGGTGAATGGCCGGGAAGACTTCGCCAGGGTTTCTCCGAATCATGTCGTGCAGACGCTGGCCGTCCCTTGCCGGGGGGATATCCAGCGGGAAACGTTCCTGGAAGGCTTGAAAAGGGGGGAGGTTCTCCAGATCGGCGAACTGTCGGCCCAGGTGGTGGTCGGCAAAAACGGCCGGGAGCTGGGGCGGATGATCACCCGCAACAAACTCGTCAACGGGGTGCCGATCGAGGTGATCCCGGTGGATGGCGCCGAGGCGTGGGCGGAGATCGACCGGCTCATGCCGCATTTTTTGGCGCTGGGGCTGCGCGGGCCGCTGAATATCCAGGGGCGGTTGACCGACGAAGGAATCCGGTTCTTTGAAATGAATGCCCGTTTCACCGGCATCACCGGCCTGCGGGCCATGATCGGATTCAATGAGGTGGCGGCCGTCATCCGGGACGCGCTCGGAAACCTCCCCGGGCACTTCACCCTCCGCCACAATCCCCGGCGTATCGGCTTGCGTCAGGTCTGCGACCGGGCGGTCGACGTCGATCTGGACCGCCATCTGGCAGCCGCCGTCAGGTCGGCGGGGTGCCGTGGGGAAAAAGCCGCCGGCCGTCGGATCCTGGTTACCGGCGCCAACAGTTACCTCGGGCGCGCCGTGCTCGGCGCCCTGCTGGAAACCGAGGGTCTGGGGGAAATCGCGGCTCTGGTCCGGAACCCGGGCCGTTTCGCCCCTGGAGGCGAGCCCCCCCTGCCCGCCGGCGTAGCCGTCCATGACCTGAACGAGCTGTGGTCCGGTTCCCTCAGCCTGGGGCATTTCGACATCCTCATCCATCTGGCCTCGGGACGCCCGGTACACGCGGCGGAAGTCCTTTCCGATTCGCTCCGCTATTCCCGTGATCTGATGGCGCTGGCGGCGAAACATCACCTGCCGGGGCTTATCCTGGCCTCGAGCCAGGCGGTTTACGGTCTTTCCCGGCCCCCGCTCTGGCACGAAGGGATGTCCCCCATCCCCGAATCGCCCTACGGGCAGGCCAAATGGGCTTCGGAACTGATGGCGGCCATGGTCAGGCAGATCAACAACGTCACCGCCGTCACCTCCCTGCGGCTGGCACAACTGATCGGCTGGAGCGACGGCATCCGTTTCAGCGAACTGCCGCACCTTTTTCCCCAAAAAGCGGTTGCTGGCGAACCGATTACCGTGGCCGGGGGCGAACAGCTCCTCGACTATGTTCATGTCCGGGATGCCGCCCGGCTGCTGGCTTCTCTCTGCCTGAGACCCTTTGCCGACTGGCCGGAGGTCGTGAACGCCGGCTCCGGAGCGCCGATCCGGCTTGCCGCCTTCGCCGATCTGATCGACCGTCTGTCGCGGCAACTGCTGGGCCGGAACGCGGAGGTGAAATTCAACCCCGCTGCGCAGCGGCTGGAACTGGGGATGTCCATCGAACGGGCCGGTGCCGTTCTCGGCTGGCAACCGGAAATCTCCCTGGAAGAGGGGATCGCCGAAATCATGACCCAGCTGCTGCGGGGCAAAGAGGCGGATCGGGGCCGGATGCCGCCACCGCCCGGAGGTGCGGAGGCTATCGCGCCGGGCTCCTGGAATCCGGCTGTAACAGGGCCTGAACCATGAGAAACCATCGATCGGAAGAGGAAATCTGCGGCCGTTGGAAAGGGGATCTTTCCCGGCCGGTGGTCAGCATCGCCTGCACCGCCTACAACCATGCCCCCTTCATCGAGGACGCCCTGGCAGGGTTCCTGATGCAGGAAACCGATTTCCCCTTCGAAATCCTGATTCACGACGACGCCTCCAGTGACGGCACCGCCGAGATCATCCGCCGCTATGCGCGGCACTACCCCAATTTGTTCAGACCGCTGTTCCAGACCGAAAATCAATTCTCCAGGGGGTTCAAGCCGAATCCGGAGTTCAATTTCTCCAGGGCGCGGGGCGTCTATATCGCCGTCTGCGAAGGGGACGATTACTGGACCGATCCGAAAAAGCTCCAGATCCAGGTCGATTTCCTCAACAGCCACCCTGAATACGTCATTTCCGGGCATGACGCTTTCGTTATAGATGAAAAGGGGCGAAAGGTTCAGGAATCCAAAATGCCGGTCCGGCATAAAAGGGATGGTGCGGGGGAGGAGCTGGTTTTGAACAAGATCGCGGTTCCGACCATGTCCAGGGTTTTCAGAAACGTCCTGGGGGCGTTTCCTCCCGAAGGCCGGATGATCCTGAACGGCGACATCTTCATCACGTCGCTGCTCGGCCATTACGGGATGAGCAAATATCACCCCGAGATCGGACCGGCCTGCTACCGGCGGCATGGCGGCGGCATCTGGTCGGCGATGAAAGAGAAAGAGCAAAGAGACGCAGCCATCAATTCCTATTACTGGATATACCGATATTACAAGAGGATGAATCAGGGGAAATACAGCGCCGCCTACTGGGATAAATACACCGTTCTGGTGCTCCGAAGCACCGACCGGAAACGCCTGATGCACGAACTGGCCAACCGGTTTTTCCGGTCGCTCCGATCCTTTCTCGGGTTGGGACGATAGGTTCCGCGGCCCGGTTCACCGGGCCTCATTCCACAAACCCTGCCCATTCGGCGCGGAGGGTGGCGACGCCGAACTCCTCCTCGACCTTGCCCTTGAGAACATAGGGCCGCAGCCGGGAGAGCTTGCGGCAGAAGCGGGCGTAGGCGTCGGGGAAAAAGGTGACGTCGAAGATCGCGGTGGTGTCCTCGAAGGAGACGAACTCCATGGGGCGGCCGTTCTTGTCCTGGACGGTCTTGCCCGTGACCCACCAGCCGACGACGGTGACGTGACGCCCGATCCAGCGCCCCAGCTCCTTGGCCGGCACCGGATGGAGCCGCTCGATCTCTCTCCGGCACAGGGAGAGGGGGTGGCAGGAGAGCAGCAGGCCCAGGGTCTCCAGCTCCTGGCGCAGCACGGTTTGGCCGTCGTAGGGCTCCGGCCGCGGCAGGGCCGGATGCGCCTCCTCGAACAGGGAACCGCTGCCGGTCTCCCTTTCCCCGGCCTGGAAGGCGAGGCCCTCCCAGAGCAGGGCCGGGCGCTGCTTGATCCCCGCCACGGCGTCAAAGCAGCCGGCCTTGACCAGCAGCCCCGCGTCCGCGGCATCGATCTTCACCCGCTTCAGAAACTCCCTGAAGCTTTGGAAGCGGCCCCTCTGCTCCCGCTCTCGCAGCAGCAGCTCCGCGGCTTTGCGGTTCAGCCCCTGGATCTGCATCAGCCCGACCCGCAGCTCTTTTCCCCTGCCGGTGCAGGGGAGGTCGCTTTCGTTGATGTCCGGCGCCAGCACTCTGATTCCCATGCGGCGCGCCTCGGAGAGGTAGGCCAGCGCCGAGTAGAAGCCGCCCTGGTTGGAGATCACCGCGGCCAGGAACTCGGCCGGGTGATTGGCCTTGAGAAAGGCCGATTTGCAGCTCACCAGGGCGTAGGAGGCCGAGTGCGGCTTGCAGAAGGAATAGCCGGCAAAGGAGAGGATCTGGCCCCAGATCGCCTCCAGCGTTTCCCGGGGGATGCCGTTTCGCTCCCCGCCGGCGAGGAACTTCAGGCGGTAGTCGGCGAGCCCTTTTTCCTTGTGCTTCTTGCTGATGATCTTGCGTAGCTGGTCCCCCTCGAAGGCGGAAAAACCGGCCAGCGCCATCGCCATCCGGGTGATCTGTTCCTGGTAGACGGCGATGCCGTAGGACTCGTCCAGCACCTCCTCAAGCAGCGGATGGAGCGGCTGCCAGGCCTTGCCCCGCATCCG
>JAFGOW010000089.1 GCA_016926265.1 Deltaproteobacteria bacterium
GCCTGCGGCCAGGAACGGCTTTTCAGCGAGGTGGAGATGCCGCTGCTGCCGGTGCTGGCCGACATGGAATGGGCCGGCATCCGCATCGATCCCGGCAAGCTCAAGGCGCTGAGCCGCGACCTGGAACTCCGGCTGGGCCAGCTGACGACCGAGATCCATGGCCTGGCTGGGGCGGAGTTCAACATCGCCTCCCCCAAGCAGCTCGGCGAGGTGCTGTTTGACAGGCTCAAGCTGCCGCGCGGCAGGAAGACCAAGACCGGCTGGTCGACCGACGTCGAGGTGCTGACCCAGCTCGCCGAGGAGCACGAGATCTGCGCCCGGATCCTCGACTACCGCTCCGTTTCCAAGCTCAAGTCGACCTACGCCGACGCTCTGCCGCAGCTCGTCAATCCCGAAACGGGACGGCTCCACACCTCCTTCAACCAGAGCGTCACCGTGACCGGGCGGCTCTCCTCCAGCGATCCCAATCTGCAGAATATCCCGGTGCGGAGCGCCGAGGGGCGGCGCATCCGCGAGGCCTTCATCCCCGCCGACGGCTGGCACCTGCTGTCCGCCGACTACTCCCAGGTCGAGCTGCGGATTCTGGCCCACATGGCGGCCGAGGAGGCGTTGCAGGAGAGCTTCCGGCGCGGCGAGGACATCCATGCCCGCACCGCCGGCGAGGTCTTCGGGCTGGCGGCCGGGGAGGTCTCCGCGGAGCAGCGCCGCCGGGCCAAGGCGATCAACTTCGGCATCATCTACGGCATGAGCGCCTTCGGCCTCAGCCGCCAGCTCGGCATCGGCCGCCAGGAGGCGCAGAGCTACATCGACCGCTATTTCGAGCGCTATCCCCGGATCCGCACCTTCATGGAAGAGCGCATCGAGGAGGCCCAACGCCTGCGCTACGTCACGACGCTGCTCGGCCGGCGCTGCCCGGTCCCGGATATCGACAGCAAAAACGGCGCGGTGCGCGGCAACGCCGAGCGCAACGCCATCAACTATCCGATCCAGGGGAGCGCCGCGGACCTCATCAAGCTCGCCATGATCCGCATCCACAGGCGCCTCGCTGAGGAGCGGTTCCGTTCCCGGATGGTGCTCCAGGTCCACGACGAGCTGCTGTTCGAGGTGCCGGAGGAGGAGTTGTCCCGGATCGAGAAGCTGGTCCGGGCCGAGATGGAGGGGGCCATGAGCCTCGCCGTGCCGCTCGCTGTGGAACTCGGCAGCGGCGTCAACTGGAGCGAGGCCCACTAGCGGCCGGGCCGGCAGCTACTTTTCCGGCGCTTTCCTGGCCCGGAGGTGGCCGTCGAGGGCTTTGGCGTAGTACCTTTTGATGTAGTCCTTGACCATGCGCCGCGCCGTGAACTGGGCGCCGGCGGCCTTGATGGTGTTTTTCATGATCCGCACCCAGCGGCTCGGGATTCCCCGCTTGGGCGCGTCGTAGTAGCAGGGGATGATCTCCTTCTCCAGCAGATCGTAGAGCTCGGCGGCGTCGGCGGCGTCGCGGTTGCCGCTGATCTCGCGTTCCCCGAAGATCCAGCCGTTGCTGCCGTTGTACCCTTCAAGCCACCAGCCGTCCGCGACACTGAGCTGCGGGACGCCGTTGAGGGCCGCCTTCATGCCGCTGGTGCCGCTCGCCTCCAGCGGCGGGATCGGGTTGTTGAGCCAGACGTCGACGCCGTGCACCATGTACTGGCCGAGCTGTTCGTCGTAATCCTCGACAAAGGCGACGCGGCCGGCGAGTTCGGGATCGCAGCAGAGCTTGTAGATCTTCTGCAGGATCTTTTTCCCCGGCTCGTCCGCCGGGTGGGCCTTGCCGGCGAAGATGACCTGGATCGGGTGCCAGCGGTCGTTGACCAGTTTCTTGAGCCGTTCGATGTCCTGCAGCAGCAGGTCGGCGCGCTTGTAGGTGGCAAAGCGCCGCGCGAAGCCGAGGGTCAGGACGGTGGGATCGAGCAGGGCGCCGAAGGCGATCGGGCAGTAGTTGCCGGAGAACTCCCGGGTCCAGCGCCGCCGGGTCTTCTCCCGGATGAAGTGGATCAGCTTGAGCTTCATCCAGTGATGGTTGCGCCACAGCTCCTCGTCCGGGATGTCCTCCACCAGTTCCCACAGCACCGGATCGTCCTGCTCGTTCATCCAGTTGGGGCCGAGATAGCGGTTGAAGAGCATGCCGAGTTTCGGCTCGACCCAGAACGGGACATGGACGCCGTTGGTGACGTAATCGATGGGAACCTCATCCTCCGGCAGCTCCGGCCACAGGCAGTGCCACATCCGGCGGGCCACCTCGCCGTGCCGCCTGCTGACGCCGTTGCGGTGGTCGCAGAGGCGCAACGCAAAGGCCGTCATGTTGAAGCCCGCTTCGGGCTCCTCGGGGTGGAGGCCGAGGCTGAAGAACTGCTCCCGGGTGATGCCGAAGGCCTTCCAGTAGGGGGCGAGGTACTTCTCGATCAGCTCGAAGGAAAAGACGTCGTGGCCGGCCGGCACCGGGGTGTGGGTGGTGAAGACCGAGGATTGCCGGACCTTTTTCACCGCCTCCTCGAAACTGGAACCCTCCTCCATCCTGAGCAGCAGCCGCTCCAGGAGCGCGAAGGCGGGATGCCCCTCGTTGAGGTGGGTGACGAAGTGGACGATGCCGAGGGTTTCGAGCAGCTTGGAGCCGCCGATGCCGAGGACGATCTCCTGGCGCAGGCGCTGCTCCCGGTCCCCGGCGTAGAGATGGGAGGAGATCCCCCGGCTCCAGGGGTCGTTCTGCTCGATGTCGGTGTCGAGGAGGTAAAGGGTGATGCGCCCGATCTTGATCTGCCAGGCGGTGAGGAACAGGGGCGGGTCCATCAGCGGCACCTGCACCACCACCTGGTTGCCGTTTTCGCCGTAGACCCGGGAGATGGTGGCGGCGTCCCGGTCGAGGGGCGCCTCCATGCTATCCTGCCAGCCGTCGGTGCGGATGTGCTGGCGCACGTACCCCTTCGGATACATGAAGCCGACCGCCACCAGCGGCAGGTTGAGGTCGCTGCACTCCTTGAGGAAGTCGCCGGCCAAAAAACCGAGCCCCCCGGCGTAGAAGGGGAGGGAGTGATGGAGGCCGTATTCGGCGGAGAAATAGGCGACCGATTTGACGTTGGGGTTGGGGCCGCCGCTCATGAAGAGGCAGCGCCGCTCCTCGTTGTAGCGGCGGAACTTGGACATCACCAAGTCGTAGTGGCGCAGGTAATCGGGGTTGACGGCCGCTTTTTCCAGCATCTCAGCGGAAACCTCGCCGAGCATCTTGACCGGGTTGTGGCGGCTTTCCTTCCACAACTGGCGGTCGAGGTTCTTGAACAGCATCCGCGCTTCCGGATGCCAGCTCCACCAGAGGTTGCCGGAGAGGATTTCCAGGCCTTTCAGACGACTCGGTATCTTGGCGAATTTTTTCTGAAGCTCGCTTTCCGTCATGATATGAAAACATCCTTTCGAGAGCGGGTATACTGTTCACGGAGCAGCGGGAAAAAGGGGCCAGGCGCCGGGGCTGTCCGGGGTTAGACCTAATTCATTCTAACAGGTTTTTCCCGCGACACGGAGCGTCGGGCCAGGCGAAAAGCAGGTGGCGCGGTCCTTTTGCCGGCCTGGATGGGAAAGCGCCCCACGAGGGGCGAAAGGAAGGAGGAGCGGCGATGAAGATCGGCATGGTCGGTCTGGGGCGGATGGGGATGAACATGGCCCGGCGGTTCTTGAGGGGCGGGCATCCGGTGGCGGCGTTCAACCGCACCCCGGCCAAGACCCGCGAGCTGATGCAGGAAGGCGCCGAGGGCTGTTTTTCGCTTGCGGAGCTGGTGGAAAAGCTCCCCCCGCCGCGGGTGGTATGGCTGATGCTCCCGGCCGGGGCCGTCACCGACGAGCATGTCGAGGACCTGCGGGGGCTCCTCGAACCCGGCGATCTCATCGTCGAGGGGGGCAACTCCCACTTTCGGGACGACCTGGCCCGCGCCGCGGCGCTGAAACCCTCCGGCATCCGTTATCTGGACGCCGGAATCAGCGGCGGCATCTGGGGATTGCAGGAAGGCTACTGCACCATGGTCGGCGGCGAAGCCGCGGATTTCGCCTGCCTGGAGCCGGTGCTCAGAACCCTGGCGCCGGAGGCGGGCTATCTCCATTGCGGCCCGGTCGGCGCCGGCCATTACGTCAAGATGATCCACAACGCCATCGAGTACGGCATGATGGAGGCCTACGGCGAGGGGTTCGCGCTGCTCGAGGCCTCCCCCTATCGCGACCATCTCGATTTCCAGGCCCTGGCTTCGCTCTGGAACCGGGGGAGCGTGGTCCGCTCCTGGCTGCTGGAACTGCTGGAAAAGGCCTTTGCCGCGGACCCGCGGCTGACCGGCATCAGCGGCTACGTGGAGGATTCCGGCGAGGGGCGGTGGAGCGTGGACGAGGCGGTGGCCAACGGCGTCGC
>JAFGOW010000090.1 GCA_016926265.1 Deltaproteobacteria bacterium
CCACGGCGGTGATGGAGGTTGGCGCCGCCTCGAAATGCGCGCCCTGAATCCGGTAAATTTCATCGATTGTTTTCACCTTCCAGGTGTTCTCCTTTTTTATTTAAACACCTGGAATAATACGCTTTTTTGATGAAAATCGCTATAGTTTCGCGGAATAGGGATAAATCGTTCCAAAGGGGGGAGGAAGCCTTCCCTTTGGTGAAGAACTAAAAACTGATATGGTCAATCCCGCAATTGCCTTCCGGTCAACCGCAGGAAGAGTTCTTCGAGGTTGCGGCACCCCTTTCTTCCGGCGATCAGTCCGCCGGGCTCCCCTTCGGCGATCACCCGGCCGCTATCGATGATCGCCAGCCGGGTGCAAAACTGCTGGGCCTCTTCCATGTAATGGGTGGTATAAACCAGGGTGGTCCCTTCTTCCCGGAGGCGGGCCAGATTCTCCAGAATGGTGTTGCGGGACTGGGGATCGATCCCGACCGTCGGCTCATCCAGAACCAGCAGCCGCGGCTGGTGGACGATTCCCGCCGCCAGATTGGCGCGCCGCTTCATCCCCCCGGAAAAGGTATCGATCCGGCGTTTGCCCTGATCGGACAGCCCCACCAGCTCCAGGCATTCTCCGATCCGTTGTTCCAGAACCGCCCCCCGCAGCCCGGCGAGGGTGCCGAAATAGTGCAGATTCTCCCGGACGGAGAGGCTTGGGTAAAGGGCGATCTCCTGGGGAACCAGCCCGATCTTCCCCCGCAAGGCTTCCGGACAGCGCAACAGATCGACCCCGCAAACCCGCAGCACCCCCCGCTGGGGATGCAGCAGGCCGCACAGCATCGCGATGGTGGTGGTTTTACCGGCGCCGTTGGGCCCCAAGAGCCCATACACCTCCCCTTCCCGGATGTTCAGCGAAAGCTCTTCGACGGCCAGCCCCGGTTGGCCCGGATAACGGAAAACCAATCCCTCGGCATGCACCATCTCGGCCTGGTCGGCAAGAATTCGGGTATCGCTCATGCCTTCTCAAAACGCCTCATCGGCGCCCCTCCCCGGCACGGCCGGCATCAGAGGTCGCCCCGCAGACCGCGAAAGAGCCGCTCCTCGCCGTCGGCGCAGCCGCGCAGCAGAGCAGCCAGCCGTTGGGGCGAGCTGGCGCCGTCATCCCTCCCCTTGCAGAACCGCGCCCCCTGCAAAGCGAAATCCCGCCATCGGTCGCCGACCTCCGTCGCCTCGCGGGAGCGCTCAGCCAGCCGGGGGTTGTCCAGAAGCTCGGCCGCTTCCTGAAGAAAAGCGCCAAAAATGAACCGAAACCCGGCGCCGCCGGTGCCGATCTCCTCCTGCATCCGGATCACATGCCCCAGGTAGAGAACCGTTTTCCTCTCACCGAGCCGCGCCGGCCACCCCTCCAGTTGCCGGGCCAGGAACCGGATGCCCCGGATACCGATGATGGGGAGCGGGATGCTGAGCATCACCCGCACCACCTCGCCAAGCCCGGAACGGACCGCGCCGGCAAGATCGACCCGCTCAGGAACCTTTTCCAGATAGTACATCCTCCCCTGGGGAGCCAGCGCCCCCTTGGCGAAACGGGCCGTCATCAGATCCCGGCGGGGGCAGCGCAGAATGACGTCGAAAAGCGGGTCGCTGACCAGGTAATCGCCTCCTTCGCGGCCCATGACCACCAGGTTGTGGGCGTTGAAATGGAAACGCAGCGCCGGCGGAAAATAGGGCAGCCAGAAAACCCCGGTCTGAACCCCGACGGGGATGCCCCTTTCCAGGATGGCGTCAAGGGCGGCCATGGACTCCTCGGGGTCCCGGAATTTCCGCACCTCGAAATTCACCCCCAGCCGACGCACCACCTTCTTGAAGATGGCCCCCGGCGCCTTCCTGAAGGTCACCAGCGGCAGACGGTTGATGCGCACGAAGGGGAAATAGCCGAAAAAGAGCCCGCCGCCAATCCCGAAAGCCAGCGCCTCCGAGATTTCCAGCCCGGCCCAGGAAAGCAGATTGGCGATGGTGCCGCTTTCACAATGGGCCGCCTGGCGGTGCCGGAACGGGATCTGGAGGTCGCCGCCGTTCATAACTCATCCACCCTGGGAACGGGCAGTTGCACCTGTTCCGGCAACCGGTCGAGCTCGGCCGCCTCGATCCCGAAAATCCGGGCGTAACGCTCCCGCAGGTCCGACCCCATTGCCGCGTAGCCGGCCGGCCGCAGATGGCGCCTGACCCGCCACCACCCGATCCCGACATAGCGCGACAGCAGCCGCGGGTTCATCTGACAGCGGGCCATGTGAAAGGCCAGCGGGCTGGCCCGCCCGGCACGGACCGCGGACAAGGCCTGCTCCATCTCCTCGGCGATCACCTCCCAGGCCTGGAGATTGGCCACGGTGGCGGCCTCCCAGCCACGGCTCGGCGCCAGCACATAGCGGCCATCCTCATCCACGGCGTAAAACAGCTCCTGCCACGGCCCGAGGATCGCCTGATCCTGAGGAACTTCATCCTTTTTCATACTAAAACTATTCTAATATCCTAATTTATTTAAAATATTTCCCGAGGCAGAAAACCACCGAATTGATCCCTCGGTTGTCATCATCGAGCCCCGCGTTGGAGACATGGTGGGCGCGCACGGCGCCGAACCAGACTCCGCCCCTACCGAGGTCGATCTCGGTGCCGAGACCGGCCTGGGGGTTGAAATTGATCCTCAAGCCCTGCTCCTTGACCTGGAAATCGGTGTAGATGACCCCGATCCCGGCCTCGATATAGGGCCGCAGCGCCGCGGTCCGGAACCATTCGAGGTAGTACAGGGCCAGCATATTGACCGACAGGATCACCCGGGTTCGCGGCTCCGTGGTCAACCCCAGATCGGTTTCGACCTTGAAGCGCAGCAGTTCCGGAGCGCGGTGCGGCCAGACCGCGTCGTAATCGAACAGGGCAAAGCCGCAGCCCTGGACAAAATCGATCTCGTTGCCGGGATCGTAGACCATCCCATAGTTGAGGCCCAGTCCGTAGCGGGTCGGAACCGTCCCCTCCCCCCCCCGGCATAGGGCCGGCAGGAAGCAGAAAAAGCAGATGGCCATGGCGGTCCAAAGCCGCAACCTCAGCATATCAACCCCTCTGGTAACGATTCACCATCGCCATGATCTTTTACCGCAAAGATCGCCAAGGGCACAAAAGGGGAAGAAAAAAAGGGTGTTCCCTTGGCGTCCTTCGTGACCTTGAGTGAGTACAGCGAACGGGCGGTGAAAACAAAACCCTTTCCTCACGCGAAGACGCGAAGGCGCAAAGAAAGACCAAAGCAAACCAAAACCTTAAGGGAGTTTAGGGAAAACCATTTACTTTTGGCAACCATTCTCCATCCCTTTGATCCCGGTTGCATCAGGTTTTACGTTTTCAGACGAAGCTGTAAGCCGAATGGCGCCAAAGTATCCGTCGCCGTCGCAGGTAACGCAGGTCACACCTCCCCCATCCAGCGTCGCCGGTTGCCAGCCGTTGGGGAGCGCCTCACCGCAAATGCCGGGCGGCAACCGGCCGTCGCGCAGCGCCAGGGCCGCCACGGCCAGATCCAAGGCCTGTCCGGTGGGAAAGCTGCCGTAGTGGGGGGTGAAGGCCGCGACCCCGGCCCCGGTGGGCAACAGCCGGGAATAATGGCCCGAGCAGGGGGGGTGGCCGTCGACGTTGAGAATGAAGGCGGTGTGCCCGGGGAGTTGCTGCCCCGCCCGGATCCGCCTCAGCTCGACCCCGGCGATCAAGCCGTAGCGGGAAGAGCCGCCGCTATCCAGGAGCAGGAAGGCGGCCCCTTCGCCGGGCACGGCGCTGTGGCGCTCCAGGTCAAAGGGCGCGATCGGCCCTGGGGAAGCCCCGAAAAAACGCCGGTGGCAATAGCCGAGCACCGGACAGATCTCATCGACGGCGCCGAACAGCACCCGTCTCACCCGTCCCTCGGCCAGCCAGGCCAGGGCGCTCCCCAGGGCCGAAGCCACCGACATCTCGAACTGGCTCACGGTCAGGGTCGGCCCGGTGATACGCAGCTGAATGGCGACATGGGCCGCGGCGGCGTTGTGGACCGAATTGGAGAACAGGGTCGGGGAGGCACAGGGGTCGCCGTCGGCGATCACCGAGTCGAGAAAGCCGAAGGTGGTCCGGGTGGCGCCGTAGCCGCTGGCGATGATCAGCCCCAGGTCATCCCGCGGCCCTTCCAGGGCGCCGGCGTCCTCCAGGGCGAGGCAGGCGCCGAGCAGCGCCAGTTTGGAAAAATGGTCGACGCGCCGCGTCTCGCGCTTGGAGACGAAACGCTCCAAGGGCGCGGGATCGGCCCGATAGGCCGCCATGCGCCGTTCCTCGCCCTCGGCCGTGAAGATCAGCTCCCCTGGAGAATGGGGACCCTGCAGCAGACTCTCCTTAAGCGCCGCCACCCCGCAGCCGAAGGCGCCGACCACGCCGAGCCCCTGAATCGATGCCTTCATGGCCGGTCCCCCTTTTCGAACAGCAACACCGTGTTGTTGCCGCCGAAGGCGAGGGACTGGGAGAGGGCGTAGCGCCCGGCCACCTCGGTCACCCGAGTCACAGGAGCGACCGGCAGCTGCGGGTCAGGATGGTCGCAGCCGACGCTGGCCGGAATCCGTCCCAGACCGAGACAGGCCACGGTGAAGGCAGCCTCGATGCCGCCGGCGGCGCCCAGAGTGTGGCCGGTACAGCCCTTGGTAGAATGAAACGGCACCTTGGGCAGCAGCTCGCCCAGCACCATCCCCTCCACCCGGTCATTGTCCGGGGTGCCGGTGCCGTGGGCATTGACAAAGGCGATCCCCCGCCAATCGTCCTTCAGGGGCTGAAGCGCCTCCCGCAGCGCCCGCTTCAGCCCCTCACCCCGCGGATGGGGGGCGGTCAGATGGTGGGCGTCGCAGGCAGCGCCGCAGCCGACCAGACGGGCCCTGGCCCGCCTGGGACGGCGCTGTTCCAGCGCGGCGCTCTCCAGCACCAGAAATCCGGCTCCTTCGCCGAGATTGAGGCCGCGGCGGTCGCGGTCAAAGGGCCGGACCGCTTCGGGCGAAGTGATCATCAGCGAGACGAAGCCGTTGTAGGTGGTGCGGCACAGCTCGTCGGCGCCGCCGGCGATGACCAGATCGCAGCGCCCCTGGCGGAGCCACTGAGCCCCGACCGCGACGGCGTCGCTGCCCGAGGAGCAGGCGTTGACCACGGTCTGCAGCGGCCCGTTCAGACGGAAGCGGCGGGCCACGGCCGCGGCCGGATTGCTGGCCAGAAAACGCTGGATCGCCGCCATGCCGGGGCGGTTTCCGGAGCGGAATTCGCGGTAGAAATCCTCGTTGTTCATGGCGGAGCCGACCGTGGTCCCCACCGCCACGCCGACCCGCATTCCGTCAAGCGCCTCCGCTTCCCAGCCGGCGTCGGCCAGGGCCTGCCCGGCGCCGGCGATGGCCAGTCGCGCGGTGCGCAGCAGGCCGGAATCAGGCGGGCAGGTTGCCGGGAAAAAATCCTCCTCGACCTCGAAGACCGGATAGGGAACCGGGTGGCCGGTGGTGAACAGGCGCGGCGACGCCGGAGCCCGTTGCCCGGAAAACAGGGCCGCCAGGCAGGAATCGAGGTCCGGCCCGGCAGCACAGAGACAGCCGGCGCCAGTCACGGCGACGGAGACGGCTCGACTCATTGGGCGCTCTTGGTCTCGATGAAGGCGGCCAGGGAGTTGACCGACTGCAGGGCCGGCCGCCCCTCTTCCATGTCCTTGATTTCGACCCCGAAATGCTTCTGGACCAGCACCACCAGCTCCACGGC
>JAFGOW010000091.1 GCA_016926265.1 Deltaproteobacteria bacterium
CAACAAGCCAGGAGTAACGGCGGGAAAAAAACCAAAAACTCGTGCGCGGGGGGTCGTCTTTCCTATTGACCTGTGCCTTTTAATGGGCGACCCCGTTGGGGTTCTTCGTGACATCAAGACCACCATGGGGATGGATGTCCTCCGGTGTCAGTCACCGGAGATGGTCCGCAAAGAAATCCTCATGCACTTTATCGCCTACAACGGTATCCGACAACTGATGTGCGAAGCGGCCAAGGAGGCGGACCTGGCGGTCCGGGTCGTCAGCTTCAAGGGCAGCCTACAGGCCTTACGTAACTGGGAGCCCCATTTAAACCAGGCGAAAATCAGCAAGGCAGAGCGATTCAGATTGATCAGCGACTTGTACGAGGCGATGACCGATACCCCGATTCAGCAACGCCCCGGTCGAAGCGAGCCCAGATGTCGCAAACGACGACCAAAAAATTACCAGAGGTTAACCGCTCCACGACATGAAATGAAGGAGATCCCACACCGCAACAGATATCGTGCTGAAAGAACTTAAACTAGCGCCATTCGGGATATCTTGCTGGTTTTCTGTTCTAAGGGGATTTTCTTCCCCCTCTTCCATGTTGACATCTCAATAATTTGAGATTTGTTAATTCCCCGAAGGTCAAAATGACTCTTTTGGAAAAGCCGGAAGCGGTTTTTCTTGAAGGGGAGGCCGCCGGGGTCTCCCCCCCTGACCCAAAAGGAACAGTGCTCTTTTCGACAAGAAGCGGCAGCGGGGGTGAGACCTGCGGGGACGGTCCGAAAGCGGCGGCAACCCCGCTTCGCAATCCGGCCTCGCTTCGCCCCGCCCTCGCTGGAAAAACCGGACAGGCATTGCCACTGTGACAGTTTTAAAAAGGATTATAATCAATATTAAGTCGTTTCCCGAATTCAGGAAGGACGCCGTAACAGCACGGGGAGGAACTCAGGGCACTGAACGGCCCCTGGGATAAAATAACATCGGCCGGACCCGGCCGACGCGGGGAAAGGACGCCTCCCCAACGCCTTTCGCGACAGCGACCGAAACCCAGATCCCTTAAAAATAAAATCACAGGAGTTTCCCATGTCCGAAGCCATTTCCAAAAAGCTGCTGTTGCAGATCGTTCTGGTGGTAGCCGTCCTCGGTGCGGCGTTCTTTGGTTATCGGTATTGGAAATCGATGCAGACCCGGCTGCCGGAGGGGATTGCTTCAGGCAACGGCCGCATCGAAGCCAAACTGGTGGATGCCGCCGCCAAGGAATCATTGCGGGTCAAGGAAATTTTGGTGGACGAGGGCGATCTCGTCGAACCGGGCCAGGTACTGGTGCGGCTCGATACCGTCACCCTGGATGCCCAGATGGCCGAAGCCCAAGCCAAGGTGGCTTCGGCCAGGGAACATGTGGCCATCGCCGAGGCAGGCATTGCGAGGATCCAGAGCCAGATCAAACTCGCCAGGATCGAGGTGGAACGGAACCGGAAACTGGTCGAGGAACGCGCCGGTTCCCAGCGGGAATACGATATCTCCAAGACGAGGCTGGAAACCACCCTGGCAGGACTCGCGGAGGAGGAAGCCCGTCTCCAATCCGCCAAGCAGGAGGTCATAGCCGCCCAGGACGCGGTCCTGGCGATCAAGACCCGCATCGACGATGCGACACTCACGTCTCCGGTGCGTGGCCGCGTCCTGTATCGCCTGGCGGAGGTCGGCGAGGTGGTGGCCCCCGGCGGCAAGGTCCTGACCCTGGTTGATCTGGGAGACATCTATATGGAGATCTTCCTCCCTTCGGAACAGGCGACCAGGGCGAAGATCGGCGCCGAAGCCCGGATTACCGTGGACCACGCCCCCGGCCGCGCCGCCGCCGGATATGTCAGCTTCGTATCGCCGGAGGCGCAGTTCACCCCGAAACAGGTCGAGACCAAAAGCGAACGTGAAAAGCTGATGTTCCGCGTCAAGCTCAAGGTCCCCGAAGAACTGGTCGCTTCCCACATCCAGCAAGTCAAGACCGGGATCCGGGGGGTCGGGTATGTCAGACTGGATGAATCCGCTGTCTGGCCGGCCTGGCTGCAGAACCTGATAGGCCCCGCGGTCAAGAAACCGGAGACCAAGCCATAGCGGAGCGCCGAAAAACGGATCCGGCCGCTCAGGCCAGATGCGGAGTCCAAATACGTGTGAGCAAAACGGAAAAAAATTCACCAAGGAGAGCCTTGATGCGTAGCCATAACCATACCGAGCCCACGATGCCCCGACTCTCTCTGGCCCTTTCCGGCGCGGCGTTTGTGCTGGCCACGATCGTGGCGCTTGGGGGATGCGCGGTGGGTCCCGACTTCGCAAAACCGGACGCTCCAGTCTCGGAACAGTGGAGCGGCAAAGGTGACCCGCGGGTGGTGACCCAGACCGCGGTAAACAGCCGCTGGTGGCAGGCCTTCAACGATCCGGCCCTTGATCGATTGATTCAGGCCGCCTACCGGCAGAACCTGCCGTTGCAGATCGCCGCCCTCAGGATCATGGAATCCCGGGCCCGGCTGGGCCTGGCCATCGGCGGCCAGTTTCCCCAACAGCAGGAGGCCTTCGGCAGCGCCACCAAAATCGGTCTCAGCCGATATGCCCCCAACAGCTACAGCGTGGATCGCAATCACTGGGATTATCAGTTGGGTTTCGATGCCATCTGGGAATTGGATTTCTGGGGCAAATTCCGGAGAGACGTGGAAGCGTCCCGCGCCAGTCTGATCGCTTCCATGGCCGATTACGACGACGCCCTGGTCTCCCTCACCGCCGAAGTCGCCCGCACCTACACCCTGATCCGCACCTACCAGGCCCTGATCGATCTGGCGTCGGAAAACGTCCGGATCCAGGAAGAGGGGCTGCGGATCACCGAGTCCCGGTTCCACAACGGGGTAACGACGGAACTCGATGTGGCCCAGGCTCGGACCCTGCTCGAGAGCACCCGCGCCGCCATCCCGCAGCTCGAGACCCAGCTTCGGCAGTCCCAAAACGCCCTGGCCACGTTGCTGGGACAACCGACGGGCATCGTTCAGACCTTCCTGGCCGGGCCTCAGGGGATCCCCACGGTGCCCGTGGAAGTGGCGGTCAGCGTCCCGGCTGAACTGCTGCGACGACGCCCCGACATTCGCAGCGCCGAGCTGGCCGCCGCGGCGCAGTGTGCCCGGATCGGCGTTGCCAAAGCGGATCTCTTCCCCAGCTTTTCCCTTTTCGGAGAACTCGGGTACCAGGCCAGCAGCCAGGGAGGGGTGGCTTCCGGGAAGGCGAACCTCGGCGATCTCTTTGACAGCAGCAGCTTTTTCTATTCCTTCGGGCCGCAGGTCAAGTGGCCCATCCTGAATTACGGCCGCCTGAAAAACAATGTGCGCATCCAGGATGCCCGTTTTCAGGAGCTGCTCGTCAACTACCGGAACACCGTCCTCAAGGCCGCCCAAGAGGTGGAAGACTCCCTCACCGGTTTTCTCAAAGCCCAGGAAACGGCGGCACTGGAGCAAAACGCGGTTACTTCCGCCCTGCGCTCCGTGGAGATCGCCCTGAAGCAATACAAGGAAGGGGCCGTGGATTATCAGCGCGTTCTGGATACCCAGCGGGCCTTGCTGCAGGAGCAGAACAGCCTGGCGCAGGCCCGTTCCTCCATTGCCACGAATCTGATTGCCCTTTACAAGGCGCTGGGCGGGGGTTGGGAGCTCCGTCAGGGCCAGCCGATCCTGGCGGAAAGCACGCTGGCCGAGATGGAGAAACGGACCGACTGGGGCAGCCTGCTGCCGCCGGCGCCGCTGCCGGAAACCCTGCCGCCGCCGGCGCCCCGGAAACTGCCGGCTTTTTCCAGCCGTGGCCTGTAGCCGCTCGGCAGATTCCCCGAATGAACCGCTTTGAACGCCGGTAGAGAATTTCATGTCCCAAATACGCGGAACTATCAATCCAACCCTCTTCAACTACGGCATGCAGGAGGTCTGATCCATGGAACCCTCCGCTTTTCCGGCATCTCCATCCCCAGCCGTCGGACAACCGGTGGTCTCCATCCGGGAGGTCACCCATCTCTATGGCAGCGTCGTGGCCCTCAACGGCATTTCCCTGGAGGTCCCCCGAGGCCTCATGGTCGGCATCATCGGCCCCGATGGGGTCGGCAAGTCGACCCTGATGGCCCTCATGGCCGGCTCCAAGAAGCTGCAGCAGGGGCAGATGACCGTCCTGGAGGGGGACATCGCCGACCTGGGCCACCGGCAACGGGTCTGTCCCCGGATCGCCTACATGCCTCAGGGCCTGGGCAAGAATCTCTACCTGGAACTCAGCGTCCGGGACAACGTCGATTTCATGGCGCGGCTCTTCGGGCTCTCCACCGCGGAGCGTTCGACCCGCGTCATGGAATTGCTCGAGGCCACCGGACTCGGCCCGTTCCCCGGCCGTCCCGCCGGAAAGCTGTCCGGCGGGATGAAGCAGAAGGTGGGGCTGTGCGGATCCCTGGTCCACGAACCGGATCTGCTCGTTCTCGATGAGCCGACCACGGGTGTCGATCCTCTTTCCCGGCGGCAGTTCTGGTCCCTCATCGACGATATCCGGGCCAGCCGGCCGGGCATGAGCGTCGTCATCTCCACTTCCTACATGGACGAAGCCCAGCAGTGGGATTGGATCGTCGCCATGGACGCCGGGCGGGTGCTGGCAACCGGGACCCCGGCGGAGCTGATGGCGGGGACCGGCACCACCGATCTGGAGCAGTGCTTCATCTCCCTGCTGCCGGAAGAGAAACGCCGGGGGCACACCCAGCTGACGATCCCGCCGCGGGTCGCCGGCAACTCGGAAATCGCCATCGACGCCCAGGGCCTGACCCGCCGTTTCGGCAATTTCACCGCCGTCGACCACGTCACCCTCTCCATTGAGCGGGGGGAGATATTCGGTTTCCTCGGCTCCAACGGCTGCGGCAAATCGACCACCATGAAGATGCTGACGGGGCTGCTGCCGCCCACCGAAGGGAGCGCCACCCTCTTCGGCCAGTCCGTCGAGGCCGGCAGCATCGAAGTCCGCAAGAATCTCGGCTACATGACCCAGGCGTTTTCGCTCTATGGGGAGCTGACGGTGCGCGAGAACCTGGTCCTGGATGCCCGCCTCTACCATATCCCGCCCGACAAGGCACAAACGCGGATCCAGGAGCTGGTCGAAAAATTCGGGCTCGGCCCCCACCTCGACTCCCTCGCCGATGCGCTGCCCATGGGTCTGCGGCAGCGGCTCTCCCTGGCCGTGGCGGTTCTCCATGAACCGGAGATGCTGATTCTGGATGAACCCACCTCCGGGGTCGATCCGGTGGCCCGGGACAGCTTCTGGGAACTGCTGATCGATCTGTCGCGGCATCAGGGGGTGACGATTTTCGTGACGACCCATTTCATGAACGAAGGGATGCGCTGCGACCGGATTTCGCTGATGAACGCCGGCAAGGTGCTGGCGTGCGGGCCTCCGCAGGAACTGATCGACAGCCGCGGCGCCGCCACTCTGGAAGAGGCTTTCATCGGCTACATGGAGGATGCCAGCACCGAGGGAACGGCCTCCGGCGCCAGCCGGGACCAGGCGCCCGCGAGCCCCGCCGAGACCGGGCCGTCAGCACCGCCGCCGGCACCGTCGCAACCTTCCAACCTTCAGCTGCGCCTCGGCCGGCTGCTGGCTTACGCCAACAACGAAACCAGGCAGATCCTCCGCGACCCGGTACGGCTCGCCTTCGCCTTCCTCGGCTCGGCGCTGCTGATGCTCGTCTTCGGTTTCGGGATCACCACCGACATCCAGAACATCCGTTATGCGGCCCTCGATCTCGATCGTTCACCGGAAAGCCGGGAATACATCGAACAGTTCGCCGGATCGCCCCCTTATTTCATCCCCTCGCCGCCCCTCCACACCGCCGAGGAAGCCCTGAAAAAACTGCAGTCGGACGAGATTTCGCTGGTGATCGAGATTCCCCCCGATTTCGGCCGGGATCTTCGCCGCGGTTCCACTCCGGAGGTCATGGCCCAGGTGGACGGCGCCATGACATTCCGCGGCGAGACCGTGGCCCAGTATGTTCAGGGGGTCCACAACACCATGCTGCAGGATCCGGCCAGCGGCCTGCCCAGCGGCCCCAGGAAATACCAGGCCAAAATCCAGGAGCGGTACAAGTACAATCCCACCTTCGAAAGCATCTATTCGATGGTGCCGAGCATTCCGGCCCTGCTGCTGGTCCTGATCCCGGCGATCCTCATGACGGTCAGCATCGTGCGCGAAAAGGAACTCGGTTCCATCATCAACTTCTATGTCACCCCCACCGGGAGGTTGGAGTACCTGCTGGGGAAGCAGATCCCCTACATCGCCATCGGCATGATCAATTTCTTTATCCTGGTTGCCATTGCGCTGATCGTCTTTCAGGTCCCGATTAAAGGCAGCTTCCTGATGCTGACCTTGTGCACCCTGCTCTACGTCACCGCGACCACGGGTGTCGGCATGGTGACCTCCACCTTTACCAGCAGCCAGGTCGCCGCTGTCTTCGTCACGGCGATTCTCACCATCGTGCCGACGGTCCAGTTCTCGGGTCTGCTGCAGCCGGTCTCGACCCTGGAAGGCAAGGCCCGGATCATCGGTCTGCTCTGGCCGACGACCTACTACATGCATTCCAGTGTCGGCGCCTATACCAAGGGGATCGGGCCGGCCCTCATGATCCAGGATCTGGTTTTCCTGGCCTGCAGTATCCCCGTGCTCTGGGCGATAAGCCTGGCGGGCCTCAAAAAGCAGGAGAAATAGCGATGGCGTCGTGGCGGAATATCTTGTGGCTGGGGCTCAAGGAGATACGCAGCCTGGTGAGCGATTGGGTGATGGTCCTGTTCGTGGCCTATGCCTTTACGCTGGCGATCTATGTCCAGGCCACCGGCACCTCCAACGAGGTCAACAACGCTTCCATCGCCTTCGTGGACGAGGACGGCTCGGCCCTGTCCAAGGAACTCATCAATGCCTTTTATCCCCCCAGTTTCCAGATTCCCCGGACCATCCTCGCCTCGGAGGTCGATGATGCCATGGACGAAGGCCGCTTCATGTTCGTCGTGGTGATCCCGCCCCAGCTCGAAAGCGACCTCCGCGCCGGCAGGGAGCCGGATATCCAGCTAAATATCGACGCCACCGCCATGCAGCAGGCCGGCATCGGCTCCAACTACATCAAGAACATCATCAACAACCGCATCTCGAGCTTCCTCCGACGCACCGACGAAACGTCATCCGGCCCCATCAATCTGGTGATCCGCAAGGTGTTCAACCCGAACGGGATCTCCTCCTGGTTCATCAGCGTGGTCGCCATCATCAACGAAATAACCCTGCTGACGGTCGTGCTGTGCGGCGCCGCCGTGATCCGGGAACGGGAGCACGGGACCCTGGAGCACCTGCTGGTGATGCCGCTGACTCCCTTCGAGATCGCCATGGCCAAGGTCTGGGCCAACGGGGCGGTGATCCTCCTGGCGACGGCCGCCTCCCTGTTCCTGATCGTCCATATGGCGCTGCAGGTGCCCTTCGCCGGCTCGGTTCTCCTGTGGTTCCTCGGCGTCGTGCTCTACCTGTTTTTCGCCACGGCGCTGGGGATCTTCCTGGGGACCATTTCCCGGTCCATGGCCCAGTTCGCCCTTCTGATCATCCTCGTGATCCTGTCGCTGATGCTCCTTTCAGGCGGCAATACCCCGGTCGAGAGCCAGCCGGACTGGCTGCAGTACATCACCTTTTTCCTCCCGTCCCGGCATTTCGTCAGCTTCTCCCAGGTGATCATCTACCGCGGCGGCGGCATCGGTGCGGTCTGGTCCCAATTCCTGATGGTGACCGCCATCGGCCTCGGCTTTTTCGGGTACAGCCTGGCCATTTTCCGGAAATCCATTGCCGTGACGAAATAGCAGCCCGCGTCTTCAATCCCGGTGTTGGCCGATACCGAAGCCGCTGTGCTTCCTAAGGCGGGCTTAACGCCCGCAACCCAGAATATCCTTTCTTTTGGCCACTGATTTTCGCTGAAAAGGCATGATCAAGCTTAAAAACTC
>JAFGOW010000092.1 GCA_016926265.1 Deltaproteobacteria bacterium
ATCCTCAACCAATCCGACGCCACGACGCTCTTTCTGATCCGCAGTTTTAAGGACACCGATTACGTCCAGACTCTTTACGAGGCGGCTCCCAAGGTCCGGGAGCTCCCGTTCGGAGAGGGCGGTAACGAGAATTTGCCGTTTCTCAAACGGGTGATTTTCATCGGCGAGGAAACCCCTGCCGGCATGATGAATTTCCGGGACCTGGAGAAGCTTGGGGAACAGGTCTCTGAGGCCGAATATCAGGCCCGCAAGGCGAGCCTCGACCAGCATGAAGTGATCAACATGCAGTACACCTCCGGCACCACCGGTTTCCCCAAGGGGGTGATGCTGACCCATCACAACGTCATCAACAACGGTTTCAGCATCGGCGAATGCATGAAATTGACCGAACGGGACCGGCTCTGCATCCCGGTGCCGTTCTTTCACTGCTTCGGCTGCGTGTTGGCGGTTCTGGCCTGCGTCACCCACGGTTCGGCCATGGTGCCTGTTGAGTTTTTCAAGGCCGAGCAGGTGCTGCAGACCATCGAGAAAGAAAAATGCACCGCCGTCCACGGTGTCCCCACCATGTTCATAGCCGAACTGGAGCATCCCAACTTCCGGCGCTACGATCTTTCGACGCTGCGCACCGGCATCATGGCCGGCTCCCCTTGTCCCATCGAGACGATGCGCAAGGTCATGACCGAGATGCACGCCACCGAGATCACCATCGCCTATGGCCAGACCGAATCGTCGCCGGTCATCACCCAATCCCGCACCGATGATTCCATTGAAATCCGCGCCACCACCGTGGGGCGGGCCCTGCCCGACGTCGAGGTCAAGATCGTCGATATCGAAACCGGCGCCACCCTGCCGCCGGGCAAGCAGGGGGAACTCTGCACCCGAGGCTATCTGGTGATGAAAGGCTACTACAAGATGCCGGAGGAGACCGCCAAGGTCATCACCCCCGACGGCTGGCTCCATACCGGAGACCTGGCGGTGATGGACAACAACGGCTATTTCAAGATCACCGGGCGCATCAAGCAGATGATCATCCGCGGCGGCGAAAACATCTACCCCCGGGAGATCGAGGAATATCTCTACACCCATCCCAAGGTCTCCGACGTTCAGGTCTACGGCGTTCCCGACCGCAAATACGGCGAACAGGTGATGGCCGCCGTCAAGCTCAAGGAAGGGGTGGCCTGCACCGAGCAGGAAATCCGGGATTTCTGCAAGGGCCGCATCGCCAACTACAAGATTCCTTATTACGTCAAGTTCGTCGATGAATACCCGATGACCGCCAGCGGCAAGATTCAGAAATTCAAGCTGCGGGAGATGGCGATCAGGGAACTGAACCTGGAGGAGAACCAGAACGCCTGATTTCCAACGGGAGAAGAAGATGAAGCTGACCCCCGCCATCGAACTGGAAAATCGGCTCCGGGCCTTCCAGAAACTGCTTCAGGGTCGGGCTCTGGAGGGGGCTTTTCTGCTCCAGAACGCCGACTTGTTCTACTTTTCCGGCACCATCCAGCAGGGGGTACTTTATATCCCCGCCGAGGGGGAGGCTCTCTACATGGTGCGGAAGGAGTTCAGCCGCGCCAAGGAGGAATCGGCCCTCAAAAATATCGTGGCGATCCGGGGGTTCCGGGAGGTCCCGGGATGTCTGGCAGATTTCGGCTATCCGGTGCCGAAGAGTGCCGGCATGGAACTGGATGTGGTGCCGGTCGCTCTGTTCCAGCGCTTGAGCGGCAACCTCCCCGGCTGCCGGCTGAGCGATGTCAGCCCTCTGATCCGGGAGGTGCGGGCCGTCAAATCCCCCTACGAGATCGGGGCTATGAGACGGGCGGCGCAGATGGTGGATCAGATTTACCTGAAGGCCAAGGAGGTCATCCGGGCCGGCAAAGCCGACCAGGAAGTATGCGCGGAACTGGAATTCGAAGCCCGGCGTCTGGGCCACCAGGGGGTCACCCGGATGCGCAGTTTCAACTCCGAGATCTTCATGGGGCAGTTTATGTCGGGGGCCGATGCCGCGGTGCCGGCTTATGCCGACACCCCTTTGGGCGGGCCTGGGCCGAATCCCTACGTGGGGCGCGGCTGCGGCCTCAAAAGGATATCCCCCGGTGAGCCGATCCTGTTTGACTTCACCGGCACCGCCGAAGGCTATCTGTCCGACATGACCCGGATCTTCTGCATCGGCGGCCTCGACGAGGAGCTGCGGCGTGGCTATGACGACATGGTGGCGGTGCAGGGGTTGTTGAAGGAAACGGCGCGCCCTTGCCGCAAATGGGGGGAGGTCTACGAGGTCTGCTGCGATCTGGCCCGGGGTCAGGGACACGAAAAGCGTTTCATGGGAGCGCCCGGCGCCCAGGTCTCCTTCATCGGCCACGGCATCGGCCTCGAAATCGACGAATTTCCCTTTATTGCCAAGGGGTTTATGGAGCAGGAACTCAAGCTCAACATGACCTTTGCCTTTGAGCCCAAGGTGGTTTTTCCGGGGCGCGGCGCGGTGGGGATCGAGAACACCTTTCTCGTCACCGAGGCAGGGGTCGAGGCGCTGACCGGCGCCGATGAGAGATTGGTGGTGTTATAGCCGGTTGTTGAAAAACCGCTCCCGGCAGGCGGCGATCAGGCGGCTGCGCAGATCGTGAATTCCCCGGCTCATGGAGACCTTGTAACGGTGAGGGTTTTTGAGCCGCAGCGATCCTTCCGGAAGCCGGTTGAGCTGGTCCTGGCATAAATCGGCGCATGCCGTCAAAGGGGGAAGGGGGAGCACGACTTCGCCGTTTTCCATGACGGTGCGGCGGATTTCCTCGAAGCGGACGCCGCCGGGGATCCGTTTGGTTTCCTCCGGGTTGACGGGGTTGAAAACCGTGTCGCCCGGAGCCGGCTGTTCATGCTCCAGACAGAGGATATCCATCTCGAAACGGCCCTCGGTCCCGATCACCCGCAGGACTTTTTTGCGGTCGGGGAGGGTGGCCTTGGTCAGATCGCTTGTCACCTTGAGCTTCGGCTCGTCTCCGATCCGCACCAGTTTGTAGACTCCCCCCAACGCTCCTCCGCCTTCCCCGGCGCAGGTGGCGAGTTTGGTTCCGACTCCGTAGATGTCTACTCTCCCCCCTTCGTTGCGGATCGATTCGATGATCGATTCATCCAGTTCGCTGGAGGCGACGATCTTGACCTCGGGGTAGCCCGCCCCGTCGAAACTCTCCCGGACCTTTTTGCTGAGATAGGCGAGATCGCCTGAATCGAGGCGCACCCCGACCAGTTCATGCCCTTTGGCCCGCAGTTCCTGGGCGACGATAAGGGCGTTGGGGAGGCCGCTTTTCAGGGTGTCGTAGGTGTCGATGAGCAGGATGCAGCTGTCGGGGAAACAGTCGGCGTAGGCGCGGAAGGCGTCCAACTCATCGGGGAAGGACATGATCCAGCTGTGGGCGTGGGTGCCCCGGACCGGGATGCCGAAAAGCCGTCCGGCCCAGACGTTGCTGGTGCTGCGCACCCCGCCGACGCAGGCGGCGCGGGCCGCCCCCAGGCTGCCATCGGGGCCGTGGGCCCGCCTCAGGCCGAATTCGAGCACCTCGGCGTGACCGGCCACGGAACGGATGCGGGCCGCCTTGGTGGCGACCAGGGTCTGGAAATTGATCAGATTGAGCAGTGCCGACTCCACCAGCTGCGCCTCGCCCAGATGGCCCTCCACGGTCAGCAGCGGTTCGTTGGCGAACACCACGGTCCCCTCCGGCGGGGCGGTGACCCGGCAGCGGAACCGGAAATTGGCGAGATAGTTGAGAAAGGCGCTGCGGAAGATGCCGAGTCCGGCCAGGTAGCGGAGATCCTCCGGAGAGAAACGGAGCCGGGAGAGATAGGTGAGGGCCGGCTCCAGGCCGGCGAAGACCGCGTAGCTCCCCTCGAAGGGGGTTTTGCGGAAGAAGAGGTCGAAGACGGCGTTCTTTTCGTGCATCTTCTTTTCGAAATAGCCGGCCATCATGGTCAGTTCGTAGAGATCGGTCAGCAGCGGGGAATAGGCGGGATCGTACATGAATGGCTTGCTCCTCAATCGCGGAGGTGATACTCAAAGGATAATAGCGGGACCGCCGATGGCAAGGGGATGGGGTCAGCGCAGCAGCCAGGAGCCGAAGAGGCCGAGCAGGCCGGCCACCAGCACCGCGCCGCTGGCATATCCCAGCAGGTTCAGGAAGGGTGTGGTCCGGTGGCGGAGCGGGAACAGCAGGGCGAGCAGACCGCCGCCGAGAACTCCTCCCAGATGTCCGGCGTTGTCGGCTCCCACCATCAGCCCGAAGAGGAAGGCGAAGGCTGCCCATTTGAGCATGACATCGCGCCTTTGGAGGGCGGCCGGAATGCCGAGGCGATGGTAGAAGACGGCGGCGAAGCCGATCAGCCCGAAAAGGGAGCCCGAGGCGCCGACCACCGGTGTCTGCGGGTGCCAAAGCAGGCCCGCGAGGGTGGCGGTGAGGGCGGTGGCGGTGTATAGGGTAAGGAAACGGGAACGGCCGATCTCGCCTTCCACCAAAGTTCCGACCTGGTAGAGGACAGTCAGGTTGAAGCCGAGGTGGATGATGCCGGCATGGGTGAAGGCGTAGCTGACGCAGCGCCACAATTCCCCCCGGCCCAAAGTCAGAGGCCAGAATTGAGCCCCGACGTGGATGAGCAGAGGCGTTGAAGGGTTCAGGAAGGGTTTCAGCCCCATCCCGTAACGCAGGCCGAAGCCGAGCATGACCGCAAACAGTATCCCGTTGATGACGATCAGAAGGCGGGCCAGGGAGATGCCGGGCACGGTGGGGAAAGGGGAGTGGAGAAACATGGCCGAAATCCACGATGAAGGTGAAGGATTGACCCACTATTCCAGAATTTCCCTGATATCACAACCCTTTTTGAAGGAAAACAGTAACGGGGCCGATCCCGGTTTCGGAATGGTTTCCGGAAGGGGTTGGAAGGGGATGAAAAGTATTCGGAATTCCTTTAAAATTGATTGACTTGTTTGATCTGGAAAGGGAGCAGACGATGGCATTGGAATCGATCAACCCGGCCAGTGGCGAACTGATTCAGAGATTTGAAGAATGGATGCCGGAGGAGACCGCCGGGGTGCTGAAAAGGGTGGGGCGGGCTTGGGCCGGTTGGGCCGCAACCTCCTTGGCCCGGCGGGGGGCGGTACTGATGGAGAGCGCCCGCCTGCTGCGGGCCGAGAAGGAGGAATTGGCACGGAACATGGCTCTGGAGATGGGCAAGCCGATCCGCGAGGGGCGCGCCGAAATCGAAAAGTGCGCCTTGGTTTGCGGCTTCTACGCTGCCAACGGTGAGCGCTTTCTCGCTCCAGAGGAGGTCGCCACCGACGCCTCCCGCTCTTACGTCGCGTTTCGCCCGCTGGGGACGGTGCTGGCCGTGATGCCCTGGAATTTCCCTTTCTGGCAGGTCTTCCGGTTCGCCGCCCCGGCGTTGATGGCGGGCAACTGTGCGGTACTCAAGCACGCCTCCAACGTTCCCCGCTGCGCCCTGGCCATTGAGGGTATTTTCCGGGGCGCCGGGGTTCCGGAAAACGTGTTCCGAACCCTGATGATCGGCTCCGGACAGGTCGCCGGCGTCATCGAGGATCCCGCGGTCCAAGCCGTCACCCTGACCGGCAGCGATGCCGCCGGGCGCCAGGTGGCCGCCAAAGCGGGAGAGATGCTCAAGAAGACGGTGCTGGAACTGGGCGGCAGCGATCCCTTCATCGTGCTGGCAGACGCCAACCTCGATGAGGCGGCGCGGGTCGCCGCGCTTTCCCGGTGCCTCAACTCCGGCCAGAGCTGCATCGCCGCCAAGCGGTTCATCGTGGTCGGCGCGGTATATGAACCTTTTCTGGAACGCTTCAAACGGGAGATGGCCGCTTTGAAGGTGGGGGATCCGCTGCGGGAGGAGACCCGGATCGGCCCCCTGGCGCGCCGCGATCTGATGGAGGAGCTTCATCGCCAGGTTCAAAAATCGGTGGCGTTGGGGGCGGAGGTGCTCCTGGGGGGTGCTCCGCTATCCGGCCCGGGGTGTTTCTACCCCCCGACCATTCTGACAGGGATCGCTCCCGGCATGCCCGCCTGGGACCAGGAATTGTTCGGGCCGGTGGCGGCCGTGATCCGGGTGGAGGACGAAGCGGAAGCGTTGCGGGTTGCCAACGACACCCCCTTCGGCCTCGGCGCTTCGGTCTGGACGCGGCGAGTGGCCGAAGCCGAGCGGCTGGCGGCGGCCTTGCGGGCTGGCGCCGCCTTCGTCAATGGTCTGGTGAAGAGCGATCCCCGGCTCCCCTTCGGCGGAGTCGGAATTTCCGGCTACGGACGCGAGTTGTCCCATTTTGGCATCCGGGAATTCGTCAACATCCAGACCGTCTGGGTCGGATAGGGAAAACGGATTCCCCTCTTTTTTTATGGACCAGTTTTTAACGGATTTCATGTCTCATATTTTTAAACAGCCGACATCGCCCAACCGGAGCGTGGCGGTGGAGCTTCGTTTAAAAGGAAAACCGCGGCCGGGCGTTTCACCCCTGAAGGTCATGGTTCTGATGGCCCTGATGGTCGGAGTCCTGTGCGGAGAGGCTGGGGCGGTATCCGACTTCTTCCACGATGGGGTTTCTTTTCAGGTCCGGGACCTGCTCACCACCGGAACCCCCCCCTTGTCGCTTGGGGGGCGTTTTCTGGCCTTGAAACTCCATCCGGCGCTGGCTCCTTTTTACACCGAGCGCAGAGATGCTGCGGTTTGGATTCACGGCCAAAAACTTTCACGGGAAGCGGAACGCCTGATCAGGTACCTTCGTTCCCTATCCGATGAGGGGTTATGCCCCGAGGATTATCGGCTTGCGGAACTGGAGGAGTTGCTGGGAGTGCATCGTGGCGCCGAGATGTCCGGAGGGTACATCCCGGCGGAGTTGCTGGCGACTCTGGATGTACTCCTCAGCGACGCCTTTCTGTGCTTGGCCGACGATCTCATAGCGGGGCGGGTCGATCCTCGGCGCGTCCATGAAAACTGGCGCTTTCCCAAGGTCACTCAGGACGCTTCGCGGCTGTTGCGTTTTGCTCTGTCCGAAAACGCCGTCATCGACGTTCTTGAACAGCTGAAACCGTCTTCGCCATCCTATCGGCGGCTGGTGGCGGCGCTCGCCCGATACCGGGACATCGCGGCCCGCGGCGGCTGGCCCCGGATTCCGGACGGGGCGGTGGTCCGTCCCGGCGATTCCGACCCCCGGATGCCTTTGCTGGTGGTGCGGTTGGCTATCAGCGGCGACCTTGCCGCCGGAGAGGAAATCACCTTCGGGGCGCTGGATGCTCCTCTCCGCCGGGCGCTGATCCGTTTCCAGGAGCGGCATGGCCTGGAAGGGGACGGGGTACTGGGGGCCAAGACCCTTCAGGCCCTGAACGTCACCGTTGACGAACGCATCCGGCAGATCGAGGTCAATCTGGAGCGGCTGCGCTGGCTGCCGAAAAATCTGGGTCTGAAATATCTGGTGGTCAATATCCCCGATATGATGCTGACGGTGATGGAAGAGGATCACCCGGTGCTCTGGATGCCCGTGGTGGTCGGCCGGGCGCTTCGGGAAACTCCGGTTTTTTCCGCCCGCATGACCTACCTGGTTTTTTCTCCCTTCTGGCATGTCCCCGCCACTATTTTCCGGGAAGACAAATTGCCGAAAATCCGCAAAGATGCCAAATACCTTGAGAAAAATCACTTTGAAATCATCCCGTGGTCCAAGGGGGAGGACGGGGAGGAGGTTCTCGATCCCCGTTCCATCGATTGGAATGTGGTTGAAGCCGACAGCTTTCCCGCCGTTATGCGGCAACATCCTGGTCCCTGGAATCCCCTGGGGCAGGTGAAATTCATGTTCCCCAACCCCGATTCTATCTATCTGCACGACACCAACGAACCGTGGCTTTTTTCGCGAAACCAACGGCTTTTCAGCTCCGGTTGCATCCGCATCCAGCGCCCTCTCGACCTGGCGCAGTATTTGTTGGAGGAGGAGGGCTGGAGCTGTGAAAAACTTTTAAATGCCACCGCTCTTTTTCACCCGCACACGGTGCTGTTGCCCGAACCGCTGCCGGTCTATCTCCTCTATCAGACGGCCTGGGCGGCTCGGGACGGGTCGGTGCAGTTTCGGAATGACCTCTACTTCAAGGATATGATGCTCGATTATCTGTTGGGGTTGCGGAACCGGCGGCGCTGAGTCGGCGCCGGGGGTAGGCATCCCTTACAGCAGATTTTTGAGCCAATGGATGGAAACGAGGGTGCCGAGGGCAGAGCCCAGAGAGGAAAAAAAGAAGACCAGCATGACGCGGGTCAGGCGGTTTTTCCACCATCCCTGGACGGTGGCCATGTCGTCGCCGACCGCCTCCAGGTCCCGGACCGTGGGGGCGGCGACGAAGGCCTGAACCAGCGCGGTCACGAAACCGGCGCCGATCGTCGGGTTGAGGGAGGTGATGGGAGCGGCGACAAAGGCCGAGGCGATGGTGAGGGGATGGCCGAAGGCGATCAGGGTGCCGAGGGAGGCGAGGAGGCCGTTGGCCAGAATCCAGGCCAGGGCCGCTTCCGAGGCCTTTTCCCAGTCCCCCGTCAGGAATCCGAGGATGAAAAGGAGCATTACCACCCCCGGGATGAGCCATGGGAGTATCCGGGCCGTCGGCGATTTGGGGGGGATGCTGGAGATCTGGCCAAGGTCGCCGCCGCTGTCACCTTCTTGAAGCAGCCGGGCGATGCCGGGGAGATGAGCGGCGCCGACCACCGCCAGAAGCTTGTTTCCCTCACAATTCCGGATCATGGAGGCCATGAAGCGGTCCCGTTCATCGACCAGGATCGTTTTCACCGACGGCAGGGTTTCCCCCATCTCGCTCAGCATCGCCGACAGGGTGTCGGTCTCCTTGAGGCGCTGGAGGGCCTCTTCGTCGATCTGCTGTTTTTCAAAAAAACCCGCCAGGAGGGTGGCCAGCAAGGTCATTTTTTTCCAGAAGCCGGTTTTCCGCCAGGCCCGCAGCAGGGTAGTGCGGATATCCCGATCGATAAGTTCAATCCGTATTCCCGCCTCTTCGGCGGCTGCCGCTGCCGCCGCCATTTCCGCCCCCGGCTTGACGCCGGTCTGCAACCCCATTCGTTTTTGAAAGGAGGAGAGGGCCAGGTTGACCATCAGATAGGGGAGATGGCCTTTCTGGATGACCTGACGGATATTCAGGGATTGCCAGCGGTTGCTTTCCTTCAGCGATTGGAAGCGTTGCCGGTCGAGCTCAATGCAGACGGCGTCGGGCATTTCGGCTGGGATTATACGGCGGACTTCTTCCACCGAAGCCTGTGAGATGTGGGCGGTACCCAACAGCAGGATCTCTCTGCCATCCAGGTTCAAACGTTTCAAGGCGGAAATATCGTGATGGTCCATGGCGACCGCTGTTAGGCTCCGGGACCTTGCCGAAGCAGGGTTTGGTTGCGGTGAGAACTTAAGAGAACAAAGAAAAAAGGCATCGGTCGGATGCCTTTTTTCTTTGAAAGCTCTCCACTCTTGCCGTGGGCAGTTGGCCTCACAGCGAAGACCAACGAGGTGGGGCCTCTTGTGAGGGTATCAGGCTTCCCATTCCAGAGGATGGGCTTGCTCACAACCGTCCTGAAGAGATCCCGATCTAAAGATATTCCGTGTGGGCATCGCGCCTCACGAACAGGGCAGAGAGCATCTCTAGCCAAACTAAGTATAGGCCATGGAAGAGGAACTGGCAAGGGGCAAACCGGAGGAAACAAGGGACCGAGGAATCAATTGGGTTTTTAAAAAAAAAGATCGCGAAGACTGACTAAAAAATAGGCAGAAGCGTTGGGAATGTTAAGAATATGAGCAATTAAATGAAGTGAAAAAGTTTATAACCTATTGAAAAAATAAGAAAAAATGATGGCATGTTAAATGCGGAGAAGGTTTGGGAAGAGCGGAATCCCAAAAAAGGAGGGTTCCCTGTTTCCGGAAGTGAATGATTTTCCAACCGCCCTGATCCGAAAGGAGGAACAGAGGATGAAAAAGATTGAATGCATCATTAAACCGTTCAAATTGGAAGAGGTCAAGGCGGCCCTTTCCGAATGGGGGGTCTCAGGCATGACCATTTCCGAGGTGAGAGGCTTCGGACGTCAAAAGGGCCATTCCGAACTCTATCGAGGCTCGGAATACCAGGTCGAATTTCTTCCCAAAGTGAAGGTTGAACTGGTGGTTCCCGATGACCGCGTCGAGGACGTAATACGAGGGGTATGCGAAGCTGGGCGGACCGGGCAGATCGGCGACGGCAAAGTGTTTGTCTACGATACCGAAACCGCGGTCCGGATCCGAACCGGGGAGCGGGGCCTCGAAGCCATTTGAAACGGCCCTTAAAATTTCACCGACCAAAGATGGGGGTTATTCCAATGAAAAAGGTCACGATTTCAATTTCTATCCTTTTGCTGCTGTTGCTGCCGATTCTAGGGTTCGCCGAGGAGGGGGCACCGCCTCTCACCGCCGATCAGGTGCAGGGGAACCTCAACTTCGTCTGGACGCTGGTGGCGGCATTTCTGGTGTTCCTGATGCAGGCCGGTTTCGCCATGGTGGAAGCCGGATTTACGCGCGCCAAGAACGCCTGTAACATCCTGATGAAGAATCTGATGGATTTTTCCGTAGGCGCTCTGGCCTTCTGGGCCGTCGGCTTCGGCCTGATGTTTGGGGCCGGCAACGGTTTTTTCGGAACCGAAGGGTTCTTTCTCAGCCTCGGTGGGGACAAGGGGAACTGGGGTTATGCCTTTTGGATGTTCCAGGTGGTGTTCTGCGCCACGGCGGCCACCATCATCTCCGGCGCGGTGGCGGAGCGGACCAAATTCAGCGCCTATCTGATCTATTCGGCTTTGGTATCGGCTTTTATCTATCCGATCTTCGGTTCCTGGGCCTGGGGCGGCCTCTACAACGGCGGCGGCTGGCTGGAAAA
>JAFGOW010000093.1 GCA_016926265.1 Deltaproteobacteria bacterium
CGTGGTGGTTTTGCCGGCGCCCTGCAGGCCGCAAAGCATGACGGCAACCGGCGGCCGGCCGCCGAGTTCGAGGCGATTGTCCTGCCCCGCTCCCATCAGCGCCGCCAGTTCGTCGCGCACGATCCGGATTACCTGCTGGGAAGGGGTGAGGCTTTTCAGCACCTCCTGCCCGCCGGCCCGCTGCCGGACGGTCTCAATGAAATCCTTCACGACCTTGAAGTTGACGTCCGCCTCAAGCAGCACCAGCCGGATTTCCCTGAGGGTTTCCCGGATGGTTTCCTCGGTGAGGTGGCCGCGGCCGCGGAGTTTTTTGAAAACCGCTTCCAGTTTGTCGGCGAGGTTGTCAAACATGGCCGCAAATTCCGATTCTCGAAAATCTGAACTATATTTGAGAAGATTTTTCTTGTCAAGAAAAAGATCGTCCGCTGCCCCTGCGGAACAGGTTGTTTTTTTTAGATAATTTTTCTTCCCGAGGCGCGGTGGGGGCTCTCTGTGCGGCGCTGTGGTTGACAGGCGCGAAAACGGCGCGTTATGCTTCGAAACCGAAAAACCTTCCGGGCATTTTTCCCTTCATTTACGGAGAGGTATGGTGAGCGGCAAAGGGTCCGTTCCGCGCATCGAGGCGCTGCCGGTCGGCAAGGTTGTGACGCGGCTTCTGGAACGGTGCGGGTTGCGGGAAAAGCGCCGCCTGTTCGAACTGGTCACCGCCTGGGAGGGGATCGTCGGCAGCCAACTGGCGGCCCACTCCCAGCCCTTGCGGCTGCGGGGCGGGGTGCTGGAGGTGCGGGTGGACCAGGCGGTCTGGATGCAGCATCTGCATCTCCAGAAGAAGAAGATCCTCGATGCCGTCGCCAGCTATCTCGGCGAGAGTCTGATCCGCGATATCTTCTGGCGTTTCGGGGCGCTGGAAGCCGTTGAAGATTCCGCCGCCCCGGAGAACGCCGCTCCCGGTTTTTCAGCCCCCCCCTCGGAAGAGCTGGAATCGGAAACGGAAGCCCTGCTCCAGTCCCTTCCCGACTCCGAACTCCGGGACCGGTTCCGCCGCCTGATTCTGGAAGCCAGGAGCCGCGACCGGGATCTTTCCGGATAGCGCCCCATCGGAGCGTTGAATCCCCCCATTTCTTGGTTCTTCCTTTGGTGAAATTTCAATAGGGAGAAAACAGGAAAACAGAGGAAAAAAGGGACACTCCCCGTTTTTCAGCCGCCTGGCGCCTCGGCTCGCCGGGCAAAGCGCCAGCAGCGGTGGATGCGGGGGTTGCGGGCAAAATCGAAGGGAATGGTGGCGGCGCTGAGGTCGGTGACCTCGAAGGCGCCGAAGGGCTCCGAATCGAGTTTGAAGCGGCGGAAGTTGGTGGAGAAGAGGAGGATGCCATCCTCTTCCAGAAGACGGCAGGCTTCTTTCAACAGGGGGAGATAATCGCGCTGGATGAAGAAATCGTCGTCGCGTTCCTTGGAGTTGGAGTAGGTGGGGGGATCGACGAAGATGAGGTCGAAGCGCCGGGTCTGGCGGCAGAGCCAGGCCCGGCAATCCTCCTGGACGAATTCGTGCCGTTGCGGGTTGAGGCCGTTGAGGGTGAAGTTCCGCTGCGCCCAGTCGAGGTAGGTCCGGGAGGCGTCCACGGTGGTCGTGACGGCGCCGCCGGCGGCGGCGTAGACCGAGGCGGCGCCGGTGTAGCCGAACAGGTTGAGGAAGCGCTTGCCCCGGCTCAGCTCCCGGATCAGGTTCCGGGTCGGGCGGTGGTCGAGGAACAGGCCGGTGTCGAGATAGTCGCTCAGGTTGACCAAAAACCGCAGCCCCCCCTCCTCGACCTCGATGAACTGTTGGCGCTCGTCGAGCTTCCGGTACTGCTCCCCTCTTTTTTGCCGCTGGCGTTTTTTGACGAAGATCCGCTCCGGCGGGCAGCCGAGGACCTGGGCGAGGGTGGCGGTCATCTCCTCCATCCGGAAGCGGGCTTTTTCGGGATCGATGTGGGCGGGCGGATCGTATTCCTGGACGTGGACCCAATCCTGATAGAGATCAATGGCCGCGGCGTACTCGGGGATGTCGGCGTCGTAGAGGCGGAAACAGTCGATTTGTTCCCGCTCCGCCCAGCGTTTCAGGCGGCGCAGGTTTTTGAGCAGGCGGTTGGCCAGCATCTCCGATGGCGCCGCCGGGGTCTCCGGCGCGGCGGGCTGGAGCGGGATCCGGTAGCCGTAGAGAGCGCAGGCGATGGGGCCGTTGTAAAGCTCGACGGTCGATTCCAGCGGCAGCGAAAGCTCCCGGGCGAGAGCCGCCGAGCCGGTCAGCAGCCCGGCCTTCCAGCCGGGGAAAACACGGCGGAGCTGCTGGCCGAGCTGCCGGTAGAGTTCCTTGAGATCGTCCCCGCGCGACAGCCGTTCCCCGTAGGGAGGATTCACCACCACCAGACCCTCGCCGTCGCCGGTTGGCCAGGGGTGCTGGAGCTCCCGGATGGCGCGGTGCTGGAACCGGATGGCGTTTTCCATCCCGGCGGCGCGGGCGTTGCGCCGGGCCGTTTCCATGGCGGCGCCGTCGCAATCGCAGGCCAGGATCCGTTCCTTTTCTTTTTCCGGCATTCGCCGCCGCCCCTGGGCTTCGAGGAGCAGCCGTTCCCAGAGTCCGGCATCGTGTCCCTTCCAGCCGAGAAAACCGAAGTAGCTCCTCAGCAGCCCCGGCGCCGAGTCGGTGGCGATCAGCGCCGCTTCGATGGGGATGGTGCCGGAGCCGCACATGGGATCGACCAGCCAACCGCCTTCGGCGGCGATTTGCGGCCAGCCGCTGAGGATCAGCAGGGCGGCGGCCAGGTTCTCCTTGAGGGGGGCGAGCACCGGCTGGTCGCGGTAGCCGCGGCGGTGGAGGCTGTCGCCGGAGAGATCGAGGCTGACGGTCAGCCGGTTGCATTTCAGATGGAGGTTGATGCGGAGATCGGGCCGCTCCGTGGCGACGGAGGGGCGCCTGCCGCGGCGGTCGCGAAACTGGTCGGCGATGGCGTCCTTGGCTTTGAGGGCGGCATAATGGGAGTGCTTGATACGGGAGCGGAAGATGGCGCAGTCCACGGCAAAAGTGCCGTCCGGGTCGAGATGGCGCTCCCAGTCGATGGTCCGGATCCCCTCGTAAAGCTGCTCCGGATTGGCGGCCGGAAAGGTGGCCAGCGGCAGCAGGATGCGGCTGGCCAGGCGGCTCCAGAGACAGGCCCGGTAGGCGGTCTCGATGGTGCCGCGGAAGCCGACGCCGCCGGTTTCGACCTGCGCCGAGCCGGCGCCGAGCCGGCGCAACTCCTCGGCCAGCGGCTTTTCCAGCCCCTTGGCGGCGGTGGCGAAGAGATTCAGGCGTGCTTCGGGTTGGTTGGCGGGGGTGGTTTCCATAGCGGGATCTGGGCCATTCAGTGTTGGGGAAGCCGTTTTTTGAGCGCTTCGAGGAGGCGGTAGGGGATGCGGAGATTTCCTTTGCCGGCGCCGATGCGGATCTCTCCGGCCTCCAGGCCGTGGAAATCGGAGCCGCCGGTGACGAGCAGCCCCATTTGGGAAGCCAGCGTCACCAAACGGTCCGATTCGTCGTTGGAGGCGCTGGAGGCGTAGGCTTCGATGCCGTCCAGCCCGAAGGGGATCAGTTCCAGGAAAAGCTTTCGCAGCGTCTCCAGATCCCGGCTCAGCAGCAGGGGATGGGCCAGGACCGCTACGCCGCCGGCCCGGTGCAGGAGCGGGATCGCTTCGACGGTGGGGAGATAGCGTTTCGGTTCGTTGCAGGGGATCAGGTAACGGTTGAAGGCCTCCTCCATGGTGGCGGCATGGCCCTTCTCCATGAGCAGCAGGGCCAGGTGAGGGCGGCCGACGGCGCCGGAGGCCAGCCCTTCCATGCGCAGGGGATCGAGCAGCGGCCGTCCTTCCTTCGATAACTGGTCGTTGATCCGCGCCAGCATCTTTTCCCCCCGGCTGCGGCGATGGTCGCGGAAATTCCGCAGCGCCTTTTGCAGTTCCGGGTATTGCGGATCGAAGCCGTAGCCGAGGAGATGGAGATCCCGGTAGTCGCCGTGGGCGGTGGAGAGTTCGACGCCGCTCAGGACCTCGACGCCGTAACGGCGGCCGGCGGCAGCAGCTTCCGGAATCCCCTCCACGGTGTCGTGGTCGCAGAGGGCGACGGCTTTCAGTTTGGCTTCCGAAGCCAGGCGCAGCAGTTCCTCCGGGGATTTGAGGCCGTCGGAGCAGTGGCTGTGAAGATGGAGGTCGATAGTTTCCATGAACGGATATCCCCGGAAAAAATTTTTCGAGAATTCAATCTAGCATGGGAGGGGTGGGCGCCTCAATCGGGAGTTTCCCCGCAGCAAGGGCGCCGGGTCGGTTGTATTATTGAATTACGTGGCCGACCAGTCCGCTTCGCCGCTGTTTTCGTTTTTTCGGAGGCGCCATATGCGTGAAGCTCTGTTCTGGGATCCCCTGCCCGATAACCGTATCCGGTGCCGCCTGTGCCGTTTCCGCTGCGTCGTCGCGCCGGGCGGCCGGGGGCGTTGCCGGGTCCGTGAAAACCGCGATGGCCGGCTCTACAGCCTGGTTTACGGCCGAGCCATCGCCGAGGCGGTGGATCCCATCGAGAAGAAGCCGCTATTCCATGTCCTTCCCGGCAGCCGCAGCTATTCCATCGCCACCGTGGGATGCAATTTCCGCTGCCTCCACTGCCAGAACGCCTCCATCTCCCAGCCGAGCGCCGAGACCGTCGCGCATGCCGGCTTCGAGCTCGCTCCCGAAGCCGCCGTGGAACGGGCGGCAGCCGAGCGCTGCGCCACCATCGCCTACACCTACACCGAGCCGACGGTCTTCTTCGAGTATGCCTGGGAGACGGCGAAACGGGCGCGCGCCAAGGGGCTCCGGAATGTCTTTGTCACCAACGGCTATATCTCCGAGGAGGCCCTGACCGCGATCGCCCCGGTGCTGGATGCGGCCAATGTCGATCTCAAGGGTTTTTCCGAGCAGTTCTACCGGCAGGTGACGGGCGGCAGTCTGAGCGAGGTACTGGAATCGCTCCGCGTTTACAAGCGGCTCGGCATCTGGCTGGAGATCACCACCCTGATCATCCCCGGCCTCAACGATTCCGACGACGAACTGCGGGCAATCGCCGGCTTCATCGCGTCCGAACTCGGGGCCGAAACCCCCTGGCACGTCACGGCCTTCTACCCCACCTACCAAATGCTCGACCGGCCGCGGACGCCGGCCGCCACCTTGCGGCGGGCGCGGGAGCTTGGCCTCGGCGCCGGCCTGCAATTCGTCTATGAGGGAAACCTCGCCGGCGAGGAAGGGGAACACACCTTCTGCCCCGGCTGCGGGGAAAAGGTGATCGAACGGAGCGGTTTTTCCCTCAGGAAGGTGCGGCTGAGCGCGGGAAAATGCGGGTTCTGCGGCCAGGTGCTGGCGGGGATCTGGGGATGAAACGAAGGGGGATGGACGCTGTTTTTTAACCGGCGGCCTGGTGGCAACCCGTCGGCATTCTGCCATCCTTCAGGAGGGCTTCCAGAAAAGCCTCGCTGACCTCGGGATCGAAATGCTTTCCCGTTTGCTCGGCGATCAGTTCCAGCACCTGCTCCTGCGGCCAGCCGAGGCGGTAGGGGCGGTCGGAGCGCAGCGCGTCGTAAACATCCGAAATGGCCAGGATGCGGGCCCCCAGCGGGATCTCGGCGCCGGCCAGACCCGAGGGATAGCCGTTGCCGTCGAACTGTTCGTGGTGGTGGAGAATCAGGGGGAGGAGCGGGGCATAGGCCTGAATCGGCTCCAGAATCTGGATGCCGAGCCGGGGGTGGGTTTTGATGACGGCATACTCCTCCGCGGTCAATTTCCCCGGTTTGTCGAGGATCTCACGGGCGATCCCGATCTTGCCGATATCGTGGAGCAGGCCGGCGCGCAAGAGGTTGTCCAGGCTGTTGTCGTCGAGTCCCATCTGGCGGCCGATCTTGACCGCCAGGGCGGTCACCCGCTCCGAGTGGCCGGCCGTCCAGGGCGATTTGGCGTCCACGGTCCGCGCCAGGGCCTTCAGGGCGCCCCAGTTCATCTCCTTCAGCTTCGCCATCAGGTCGGCGTTGGAGAGGCCGACCGCCACCTGTTCCGCGAGACGGCCGATCTGGGGCAGATTAAAATTTTCTCCGGCCGCTTCCTGACGGCTGCCCCGGATGAGGATTCCGGCCAGGCGGTTATGGATGAAAAGAGGAAACATCAGCAGGGATTCGATCCCCTCCAGGGGGAGCTCTTTTAAACAGCTTGGGAGGTTTTTCAGGTCGGCGCCGCTCAGGATTTTCGGACGCGCGGCGATACCCCCCAGTATCTGTTCAGGGCAGGGAGCGGGTTTGAAGGGAATGATGCTGACGCCGTCATCGGGGTCGAGCAGGCTGAGGACGTGGGTGCGGCCATCTTCGGTCATCAGCGACAAAGCGGTCAGCGGCGCCGGGCGATAGGCCTGGATGGCCCGCAAGGCGGTTTCGACGATCGTGGCGGTTTCGTGACGGGAAAGCACGGTGCGGCCGAGGTCTTCGATGGTGGATAAAACCTTGAACTGGTCCGCCAGCTGGTGCGACATGGCGTTGAAGGAATCGGCGAGATCCAGGAATTCGTCCCGGCTGTTGACTTGGACCAGGGTGCCGAAATCCCCCCCCGCCAGCCGCAGGGTTCCTTCCTGGAGGTTTTTCAGGGGGCCGAGGCTTTTGCGCATGGTTATGAGACTGAGGAGCAGCACCACCCACAGAGCGAGCAGGGCCACCAGGGGAAAAATGTGGCGGAAGTGTTTCAGCGGGGCGTAGATATCGCTGTTTTTCTGGGCCAGGGCAATGGACCAGTTGGGGGCGAAGAAGTGGCCCTGGAGGAAAACCGACCAGCGGGCGGCGGTATACTCGGCAAGTTCCTCTTTCTCACCGGAAACGTCGGCAGAAAACCGGCTTGCCGGAAGGGGGAAATCTCTTCCCAGGGTATTGAGCAACGGCAGGCCGTCCTGTTCCGAGATCAAAACCTTTATGTTGTGCGGCCAGCTTTCCTGGGCGCCGAACCCCCACAGGTAATCGGCGCCGATCTCTCCGGTCAGGATGCCGCGGTTGTCGCCTGGCCCCATCATGGGCAGGAACATGAAGAGGCGGGCCTTTTGACCCGGCGCGGGCAGCGCGGCGAGGACGGTTTGCCCGCTGGCGAGGGCGTTTCGCTGTTCGCTGGAAAGGGAGGGCGGTTGGAACCCAGGGCCTGAGAGGAGCAGCGTCTGGCCTTCGGCATATTGCATCAGCACGGAGCGGAAATGGTCCCCCTCTCCTCCCAGGTCAGAGACCATTCTGGGAACGATGGTCCCATCCTTGCCGGCGCCGGGGAGCACCAGGGCGATGTTTCGCAATTCGGTTTTCAGAAGCAGGAGCCGGTCGTAAACCGCCATGCCGTAGCCTTTGGACAGTTTTCTGAGGTGATCCCTCCCCAACTGCTGGAGCCGGTCGCTGACCTGGCTGTAGCTGAGCCCGAACAAGATCAGGATCGGGATCAGGGCGCTGAGGACAAAGAGCAGAAACATCCGGCGCCCCAGTCTGCTTTGGAATATGTTGAAACGGACTTCCATGGTTTTGATCCCGTCAGTAATCCGATGCCAGCCCCAGATAGCCGCCGTTGTTGCAGCGCACGATGTCGTCCCGGCTCGCTTGGGCGGTGAAGGGGGGCTGGCTCCGGCCGTCGGCCCCCATGCTGTAGAGGTCGTAGTCGGTGTTGACCGGCACCAGGTTGTGGTCCTTGCGCATCTTCCCCAGGCCCTTATTATCGCCGCCGTTGATCCTCAGGTACTGGTAGGGATTCCCCCAGGGGTCGAGAAAATTGCCGCGGCCGAGATCGGCCAGGCTGTCGGGGTAGGCGCCGTTGCTGACGAAGAAGATGGTGATTTCCCCACTGAGGGTGGAAAGCCCCGCCATGGCCTCCCGGTTCCGGGCCGAGGTCACATAATGGCCGTAAATCGGCAATGCGATGGCCGCCAGTGTCGCCAGGATGGCCAGGGCCACCAGCAGTTCCACCAGGGTAAAGCCCCGCCGATCCCTATGTGCGCAGGAATACAGGGAGAAATCCATAAAGATGGCTTTCTTGATGAAAATCGGTCGCTAAAAACCAGGATTCCTTGCAAGGAACATGCTGATGCGCCAGGCGGGAGCGGTTTTCCGCCCGGCCCGTTTCGGACCGCGGCGGAAAAAAAGGGGGGAGGCCCCGGAGTTATCCGGTCGAGGCCTCCCCTTCCGTTTTTGATTGGCCGCGGAGTTCTCAGGCCAGGCAGCTGTTGACGAAATCCCAGTTGATCAGCTTTTCGACGAAGGTGGTCAGATAGTCGGGGCGGCGGTTCTGGTAATCGAGGTAGTAGGCGTGCTCCCAGACGTCCACCGTCAGCAGCGCCTTCTGGTTGTGGGCCAGCGGCGTGTCGGCGTTGCCGGTCTTGACGATCTTGAGCTTGCCGTTGTCGAGCACCAGC
>JAFGOW010000094.1 GCA_016926265.1 Deltaproteobacteria bacterium
CGTGACCACTCCCGAAACCCCGAAACCGATGTCGTCGGAGCGTTCGTAACAGACGATCTGCAGCGGCAGGCCGGGCATGGCGGAGCTCGGCAGCAGGGTTTCTCCAAACTCGTCGGCCACGGCGCGGGACATGGCGGTGAGGAATCCGGCCATGGCCGGTCCGAACCCGACGCAGGCGATATCGACTTCCAATATCTGATTTTCCATCGCTCTTCTTTTTCTGATGACGGCGTTGCAACGAGCTTCCGGAGATGGTCTTCCGGTCACACCGGATAATCGAGGATTTCGGGGATCGTGATCCGGGTCAGGGCCTCGGCGGCGCGGTCCTTGGCCAGGCGCGTGCCGGCCAGATTCCGCTCCAGTTCCCGGCGCAGCCGGAAGAATTCCTCCAAGGCCGGATCGGGTGTGGTCTCCGGCCGGAAACCGAATACCAGTTCGGCGCAGAAACGGGCCGCCTCGCCGGCGGAGCGGGCCGCCTGGGTGGCGCAGAGGTCGCCGAAGAAGTTGACGAAGCCGGCCAGCCCCTCGGCCAGCACCGGATTCTCCGGGCCTTTTCTTTCAAGCTCCAGCAGATCGAGGATCTGATAGCGGCAGCCCAAGAGCCAGCAGAGGGCGTCTGCCATCGGGAACACGACGCCATGGCGCTGGCCGTGGTAGAGAGGCTTGCCCAGAGCGTCCTTGTTTTTCTGGAGGTAATCGAGGCTCCAGAGCCACAGCTCCATGGCGACGGCCACCGCCGCGGCGCCGATTCCGGGATGGGTAGCGGCGATATCTCGCAACTCGGCGCTCCAGCTGCGGAACTGGGCCAGAAACAGGTCGTTGGTCATGGTCAGGCTCAGCTGGCGGCGCTGCACCGCCTCGGGGCCTTCGTAGGTGGCCTCGAGTTGGGCGTCGTTCCATTTCTGGAACAGAAAGCCGGGGCAGTCCTCGGTGATGCCGTAGCCGCCCATGAGGCTGACCGCTTCCCGCAGCATCGCTGCGCCCTGGCCGGTGTTCCAGAGCTTGCAGGCCGGGCACAGGACGTTGGCCTGCGCTTCCAGCACCAGAAACCGGACCAGGGGATTCCCTTCCAGCTCCCGGAGCCTTGGATCGTCCGGGCTCCGTTCGGGACGGGCGCTGAGATCCAGGTAGTCGAGGGCATCCTGCTCCAGTTTCCGGAAGAGCTTCATCTGGGCGCGGCCACCGGTCACTCCCTGCTCGGCGAGGAGTTTTTCCTTCTCCCGTTCGATGGGATCGAACTCATCCAGCAGCCGCAAGGCGGCGAAGCCGAGGGCGGAACTGGCCTCGCCGAAGGCCCAGACCTCGGCCAGGCGCTGGACGGCATCCTCTTTCTGCTGCAATCCCAGATCGTGACGCGGGCTGCCGGGAGCGCCCGCGGCGCCGCCGCGGAAGCGGTTGCGCTGGTAGCGGATGATCGGCTCCACGGCGGAGAGGATTTTTGCGGAGGTCATGAGGCCGACCGGAACCCGGGTGCGCCGGAACACCGATTCGATCACCTCGCTGTGGTTGAAATTGGGGATCAGGACCCCGTCTTTGACGGTGTAGCCGCCGATGATGCGGGAGGCGGGAACCTTGAGACTCAGCACCGGGTCGCGGGTGGAGGAGAGCTGATGGACCATTTTCAGCGTCGGGGCGCCGCGATCGAAGAGGCCGGGATCATCCTCCTCGAGGATGATCATGCAGCTCCCCTTGATGCGCTCGTCGTCCGAGTCGACGGCGGCGGTGACGAAGTTGGCGAAGTCCATGTTGGTGATGAAGCGGCCCCGTTTGTCGACCTGGAGGATCGGTTCCCCGCCTTCCGGCCACTCGACGATGCGCATCTTGCCGGAGACGACTCCGGTGTCGACGCCGACATAGGGGAGCGGCTCGGTCAGGGCGAAGGCGCCGCGCCAGATTTTGCGGTCTTCCCCCGGCTGGGGCGGAACGCAGCGACTCATGTAGAAAAGTTTCTGTTCCGGGGTGCCCTTTTCATGGATCGGGGAGAGGGCCAGGTTGCTGGCCAGCGAGCAGGTGGCGGCGCCGCCGTCCACCCAGGAGAGTTCGAAAGCCACCAGCCCCAGCGCCAGATTCTTGGGGCCGGCGATGAACCCCCCCTCCTCCGGGTCCATGTAGATGGTGGTGAGGCCGGTTTCGTCGAAGGCGGTCAGCAGTTCGGCCTTGCGGTCGTTCCATTCGTGGGTGTTGCGCTGGCCGTCGGCCACCATCCGGGCGACCAGTCCCCGCGCCAGGCCCCGCGCCGACTGCACGGCCATCTGCAGATCGAAGCGGTCTGCGTAGCGCCATAGGATCTGGCGCACATCGTCTCCGGGAAGGGTGCTCGGGAATTCCCTCTCCTGCTTATCGCAAGGGCTGACGTCCATCGGCAATCTCCTTGATTTTTTTTGAGTATACTTGGTCTTGTCGCGGTCTTTTCGTGAGGCCCAGGGCCCCGGCTCGGAATTCGGGGGCTGGAAATTCTTTGAATTCTAATCGGTGACACTTATTGACGCAAGATAAAATCAAGTTCCTGCCGCCAGGCCGGTTTTCCGGCCGGGAAAGGAAGGAGACGGCCATGGAGAATTTTAAACTGGTGTTGCCCGAGCACCTCAACCATTACGGTTTTCTGTTCGGGGGGCAGATGCTCAAATGGGTGGACGAATCGGCCTATATCGCCGTCCACATGGATTACCCCGAGGCCGACTTTGTCACCGTCGCCTTCCGGGAGGTGGCCTTCCGGAGGCGGGTGGAACAGGGCTCGATCCTGCGTTTTGTGGTGGAGCGCACCCGGATCGGGACCAGCTCGGTCGATTACCGGGTGGAGGTCTTCAAGTCCGAAGACTCTGGGGAGCCGATCTTCTCCACCGTGGTGGTCTTTGTCCGGGTCGATCGGGAGGGGAAAAAACTGGCGCTGCTACCCGGGGGGTGAGATTTCAGTGCCCGGCGGCCAGGTTGAGAACTTGGCAGAACCGGGCCAGTTCCTCCGGCAAAGGCAATTCGACGGCCACCGGTGTGCCGCTGAAGGGGTCGGTGAAGGCGAGCTTCCGGCAGTGGAGGAACAGGCGGCCCAGTGGTGGCGGGCAGGGGCCGCCGTAGCGGTGGTCGCCGAACAGGGGATGGCCGGCTCCGGCCAGTTGGGCCCGGATCTGGTGGCGGCGGCCGGTGACCAAGACGAGCTCCAGCAGGGTGGCGGCGGCGTTGGCGGCCAGCACCCGGAACCGGGTCTGGGCTTCTTTCTCCTTCCCCTTGGCGAAAACGGCGCTTTCCAGAATCGCCGCCCCCTCCATTCTCCCCGCCGCCAGCGCCAGGTAGAGTTTTTCCACGGCGCCGGCCATGAACAGCTTCCCCAGTTCGCCGCAGGCCTTCTTCCCCTTGCCGAACAGCACCGGCCCCGAGGTCTCGAGGTCGAGGCGGTGGATGGGGGCGATCCGGAACCGCTCCCCCCGGTCGCGGATCATATCCGTCACCCGCCGCGTCAGGTTGTCCGCCTCGTGGCCGGGTGCGGCGTGGACGGCGAGCCCGGCCCCTTTGTTCACGATCAGGATCTCGCGGCTTTCGAAGAGGATTTCCAGCTCCCGCTCGGACCGGGCCGGCAGTGCCAGATACTCCAGCAGGTGCCGGGAAGAGGGGAGCCGGAGGATGGCGCCCGCCGTTACGGTCTCCCGCTCGGAGAGGGGATGGCCGGCGGCCGCCGTGACCTTGCCGCTTTTCAGCAGCTGCCGGAGATAGGAGCGGGGGGCCGCCGGGATGCGGCGCTCCAGGAATTCGAGAATGGTCAGGGCGCCGTCATCGGCGGTCACGGTCAGGTCGGGCATGGCGAGAGGATAGCCTGTAGTCGCCCCGGACGCAATCGTTTGCGGGGTTTATATTAAGGAGCCATTCTGCTATAGTGCCGAAAATATCGCGCCGGCATCGGCGGCGATCGGATTCTTCCCTTGGATTTCAAGCTTTTCCCTTTATGACCGAGCATCCCCTCATTGACCCCGGCCAGGATCCTTCCGGCGAGCCCCGCATCGTCTCCCGCGACGGCCATCGCATCTCCCGCTCCCAGATCGACGAGGATGTCCTCAAGATCCTCTACCGGCTCCATCGCAACGGCCATCTCGCCTATCTGGTGGGAGGAAGTGTGCGGGATCTGCTGCTGGGGCGGACGCCGAAGGATTTCGATATCGGCACCGACGCCACCCCGACGCAGATCAAGCGGCTGTTCCGCAACTGTTTTCTGGTGGGGCGGCGATTCCGGCTCGCCCACATCCGTTTTCAGGGCAACAAGGTGGTCGAGGTCGCCACCTTCCGCCGCTCCCCCAACCCCGATGAACTTCCCGATGATCTGGACGCGCACAGCCACTTCGTCGAGAACGTTTTCGGCTCGCCGCGCCAGGATGCCTTCCGCCGCGACTTCACCGTCAACGCCCTGTTCTATGACATCGCCACCTTCTCGGTCATCGATCACGTCGGCGGGCTGGAGGATCTGGAAGAGCGCCGGCTCAGGGTGATCGGCGATCCGGCGGTCCGGTTCCGGGAGGACCCGGTGCGGATGCTGCGCGCTCTGGAACTGGCGGCTCGGCTCGATTTCCGTCTCGATGCGGAGCTGCTGGATGGGCTGCGGCAGTGCGGCCCGCTGATCGCCGAGGCGTCGGCGGCCCGGCTTCGCGACGAGATCATGGAGCTGTTCCGTCACCGCGTGGCCGCCCGGGTTTTCCGGCAGGCGGCCGAGTTTGGCCTGCTCACCCCGCTGCTGGGGGGCTACGGGGGCGATGGAGAGAGTTTCGATCTGCTCGACCGCCTTGATGAGCGGACCGCGTCCGAGCGGCCCGTGACCGAAGCGTTGGCGATCGCCGCCCTGTTTCTCGGGCCCTTCCTGAAACGCTGCCCGCCGCGGCGCGAAACCCCGGTGGCCGAGGCGCTGCGCGAGGCCAACGAACTCCTCGGCCCCCACTGCCGTCATTTCAGCATCGCCCAGGGGATCCGACAGCAGGCGCGGGAGCTGCTGGCCGCCTGTTTCCGCCTCGGGCGCGGCACCGGCCTGCGGGGGGAGGGGCGCTTTCTGCGCCATCCCGTGACGCCTTCGGCGCTGGAGCTCCTTTCGCTCTGGGCCGAAGGCCACCCGGAACTGGCGGAACTGGTCCAGCGCTGGGCGCGCCTGCTCTCCGGCGGCCTGGCGGGACCCGCTCCGGAGTCGGGTAAAGCGCCGCGGCGCCGTTCCCGTCGGCCCCGTTCCCGGCGCCGGCGCACGGCGGGTCCACCGGAAACCAAAGAACCCTGAAAGGGAGGAAAACCCTTAAAAAACCGGATAGAGTGTCTTTGCAGCGCATCCATTTTTCTGGGGGAGGGGAATATCCCATGAAAGCCTATCAGCTCACCATCCCGGCCAAAAACCAGCCCGGGGTCCTGGCCAAGGTCACCTCCATTCTGGCCCGGGAAAAGATCAACATCCGCGCCACCACCATCTCATCCTTCGGAGAACACGGCTTTTTCAACCTGATCGTCGATGACGTGGAGCGGGCCGAGCGGGTTCTGAAAAAAGGGGGGATCGAGGTCCAGCGCAAGGAGGTGATCGCGGTGCTGATGAAGGACCAGCCCGGCGGCCTCGACCGTCTGGTGCAGGTGCTGGCCGCGGCCGGGGTCAACATTGAGAACGCCTACGGCTTCGTCATCGAAAGCCGCATCGACGCCGTCTTCGTCCTCGACGTCAAAAACCCCGCCGAGGTCAAGGAACTGCTGAAGAAGGAGAAGTTCGCGACCCTGTCGGCCGAGGCCCTGTGCGAGATCGAGCCGTTCCACTATATGAAGTATTGACGGCTCACCGGGCCGGTTTTTGACTTTTCCTGCAACCCAGCTGTAACCGATTGAAATTACCGCATCGATGGGGTTCAGGTTGAAAAAATTGCCAGTGCACGGGGAAAAGGCATGAGGCCTTGAATAGTTGAAAGCAGTACCATCCTCCACCCTTCCATTCCCAGGCCCAGACCCTGACCCTTTTTCCTTCGGACCTTTTGGCCTTTCTTTGTTTCTTCGGCGGACGAAAAGCGGCCGCGGGCATCCAAAGAAAAGGAGAAGCGCATGACACTGTTTCGCCGCAAGGTAAACGATCTGCAGGAAAAGCATAATCTGGATATTTATATCACGCTGGTCCTGGCCTTCACGGTCACGGCCCTCGCCATATTTCAGGTGACCGATCAGAGCGTTTTATCCGCGGCGATACTTGCGACCCTGGCCCTCGTCTCTTTGAGTCTGTTAAAAAACCGCCGCGAGACCGAAGAAGTGGCGAAGACCCTTCACGGGATGAGGGATATGCAGCGGCAGATGGACGCCATCGTTTCCAGTATGGGGATCACCTTCGCTTTCATTCCGGTCAGCGAAGGCCGTTTCAGCGACAGTTCCAGGATGATCCGGGAACTCGCCATGAAAGCCTCCAAAGAGGTGCTCGTCCTGGACTTTAATCCGCTGGCGGATAAAGAGAGCAAGGTGCGGTACCACAAGCAGGAGAAGACGAGCGAGGCCCGGCAAAAGTATTATGAATCGCTGATCGAGAAGGTAAAAAACAGCAAAGCGGGGGAGTTCAGATATCGGCGGCTGGTACAGATACCCCCGGGCAGGCACATCCACGAACTGGTCGCCGACGATGAAATCTTCAGGGCGCACTGCGAGGCTCTCGTCAGCCTGGGCGAGAAGCAGCCTGAAATCGCCAGCCTCAGGGTCTGCGCCCCGTTCCAGGAGCGGACCTCCTTCATCATCGACCGGCGGCACCTCATTCTTGAATGGATCATGCTCGACCCGGCAGACCGCTACTATTCCGGGGGCGGTTACCTGATATTCGACGACCCCGCCGGGAATCTCATCGTCAGCTTCCTGCGCTTTTTTGAGCGCGCGGACGCCAACGCCAACCTCGTCAAGCTCAGCGATCTGAGCGCGGCCGGAAACCAATCCTGACAGGCGGATATTCACGGGGACCAGCGGAAACATCCGGCACGACGAAACTGACATCGAGCCCTTTCGATGACGGCGGACCGGGCTACGAAGAGCCGAGCATCACTCTGAATTGAACAGGGGCAGCGTGGCGAAAGGGGAGGGTGCGGCCGAAGATAGGCGAAAAACTGGCAAAAAACCAAACAAATACTCCTCGCTGCCCGGTGGGGTTTTTTATTGACAAAGGGTGAAGGCGAATTGAAATTTCAAAACCAACTTTCCGGCGGGTTGTTTTCACCCCGGCAACCCCCGCACCGGCGCCCAGCCCGCGACCCCCTGAAAAGCGATTACTTTTCCCCTTTCCCGCCATGATAGCTTCCCCCGGATTGGAAAATTAATGGACATTGCCGTTCCCCCAAAATATACGAACTCTCGGTTTCTCCTTTTCCCGCCGACAACGTCACCGGAAAAAGGCCAGTCCATTGTCCGTTGTTCGACGCCGACCGACGCGCAGGGACGTTACTGGCACTGGGATAAGTTGAAAGATTTACAGCCGCCCAAAGATTGGTCAGTGGAGGAGTGGTGGGCCGGTATGAAATGGGCGCGCAACCGGCAAGCCAAAAACCTGCCTTTTGTCGGCAAAAACGGGGAGGCCTTTAACCTGGTGACTCCGGCCTGTGTCTTAACCCAGCTCAATTGGTTGGAACAGAACCTGCGCCAAAGATATCCCATTTCAGAGGCGGGCCTTGGGGGAGGCTCCGGGGCAGCTCAGGTTCGAATGGTGGAGGCTGCCAGTTCTTGTGCTTTGGACAGCGTGGCCGAGATGAGGGTACCCCGGCTTTCTTTTTTGCAGGAAGGCCGTGAGCCTCAAAATGCCGATGAATGGATGATCAGCAGCAACCACCAGGCTTTGGAGTTAATTCTAGGCCGGTCGGCTGCGGAGTTGACTCCGGACCTCATGTTGGAGCTGCAACGGCTTTTGGTGTCGCATCCCTTCGCGGATTCTTCCAAAGTCGGACGTTTTCGCATGGAAGAGGACGGCATAGGCGAACTCTGGCATGACCCGCCAAAGGTGACAGGGCTGGAAGAACGGCTGTTCCGTATTTGCAGCTTCGCCAATGATCCTGTCGCCATGGGCATTTTGATTCATCCCATCGTCGCCTCTGTTATCTTGCATCTCATGATCCTCTACGATCAGCCATTTGCCGCTGCCAACGGCAGGTTGGCGCGTGCTCTGTTTCTCTGGAGTATGCTGAAAAATGGTTATGAGCACGCGGAGTTGTTGTCGCTCTCCAGCGTCCTGATTGCTGCTCGTGGGCACTATGAGCGGTCCTTCAGGTATGTGGTCAGCGATGGGAACGATGCCACCTATTTTGTTATTCACCAGCTGGATGCCCTCATCAAGGCCTGTCAGGGCTATCGAGCCGAGTAATCCGGAACCCATTGATAATAAAAATTTTTTGAATAGTTTTGGCAACCGGAAAGCCTGGGTTGGCGCAACATTTTGCCACCAGGCGACTCAAACAGGGCGTCCCTTGGGATCCGTAAAATTTGTCGAAATCCTGGAGTTGCAGTTGGGCGGCCGCTGCACTCCCGGAGGCAGGGAAGGCCTCGAGCAAAAAGGGGGAGTGTCCCTTTTTTTTGGGAGTGTCCGGGATGCGGATGAAGCAGCATTGAGACTTTCTTTAAATTTTTTTGGAATTTGGATTTTCTCAGCAGAGTAATCAGAAGGGGTTTCCCCCTTTTTCGGCTCAGCCCAGCAGGCCGGGGAGCCAGAGGGCGATCTGCGGGAAGGGGATCAGCAGCAGCGTTTCCACGATCAGGGCGAGGAGGAACGGCACGCACCCCTTGAAAATGGTCTCCAGCGGCACGTCCCGGGCCACGCCGCTGACGATGTAGACGTTGGCCCCGACGGGGGGGGTGATGACCCCCATCTGGGTGACCAGTACGATCACCACTCCGAACCAGATCGGATCGTAGCCGAGGCTCGTCACCACCGGGTAGAAGATCGGCACGGTGAGCATGATCAGGGCCAGGGCGTCGATGAA
>JAFGOW010000095.1 GCA_016926265.1 Deltaproteobacteria bacterium
GGTGGTGGGGACCGAGTTGATGCAGCGGATCCAAGGGCCGTGACCGAAAGGTCTAGGCCCAAGTTGCCTTCAAGGGGAAAAAGGATGCGCCCATGAGGTATTCCATCTGGATGGCGGCATTGTTCTGCGCCGTTTTCGCCTTTTCCGGCGGCGGCGAGGCGAGCGGGGAGCCGTTCCGCATCGGCCTGACCAAAGCCGCTTTCACGATGATATCCACCGACGATGCCAGCGCCGCCGTGAAATTCCTGGGGGTGACGATCATCAAGGAGGGCAGCGTCCCGCTCGTCGCGGTGCCAATTGTTCTGGGTGGGGTGGAGGATATTCTGTCCACCATGCGGAGCAAGCAGGTCGACGCCATCATTCTGTCGACGCCCGAATTCGGCCGCACCCATCATCTGGTGCCATTTTCTCCGATCTTCGCCACCAGGAATGCCAACCTCCTGACCGAGAGTTTTGTGGTGGTGGCCCACCGCAAAGGACCGGTGAAAAGCATCGCCGATTTGCGCAACCGCACACTCTACGTTCATGACATGGGGCGGAACTGCCTGTCCAGGATGTGGCTCGATACGGTCCTGGATCAGAAGAAGCTTCCCCTCTCCTCGTCGTTCCTTGCCAGGGTAAAAATGGAAACCAAGCTGTCCAAAGCGGTGCTGCCGGTCTTTTTTCGCCAGGGCGACGCTTGCCTGGTCACCCGCGACAGCTTTAACACCATGGTGGAACTCAACCCGCAACTGGGCGAGGATCTGACGATCCTCGCGGAATCCCCTGGAATGGTGCCGCTGCTGTTCGTCTTCCGGGCGGATTTCAAATCCACCTACCGGGATATCATCGTCAAAACTTTTGAGGAGTTGCACCAAACGGTGACCGGCCAGCAGGCCCTGACACTTTTTTCGATCGAGGCCATGGAAATAATAGATTTGGCTTTTCTGAAACCTACCATCGAATTGATCGCCTCCTACGATCGTTTGCTGAAGAGGACTCAGCGGCGGTGAGGAAAGGCTCGGCATCTTGACATCGGTCATCCCTTTTAAAACGGTCCAGCCGCACCCCGGTTCGCTTGGAGCCCCGCCATGAGTTCCGCCGGCCGTCCCGGTGCAACCAGCCCCTCCATCGCTTCGGACAAGAGCCGGGGCATGGGCATTGCGATGCGCATCGCAATGCTCTCCTGGCTTGTTTCCCTGACGACCCTCATCAGCTTCGTTTTTCTGGTCAGCCCCTACCAGAAAAGGATGTTTCTCCAAAGCCTGGAGGCGAGAGCCAACAGCGTGGCGGTTTTTCTGCAGGAATCTAGCGGTAGCGCCGCTGTCCAGGAAGATTTCGCCAGCGTCGTCACCGCCGGTCAAACCATGCTCGAAAGGGACCGCGGTATCGATTTTCTGATCATCATGAAAAACGACGGGTACTCCCTGGTCCTGGAGCAGACCCAGTGGAGGGTTCTGAACGAGATCGAACTCGATGGCGGGAGCGATCTCTTCTGGCGGCCCGCGGAGCGGAAGGCCCAAGGCTCTATCAGGATTGTCCCCCGGTTCAAGCGGCGGGTGTTCCACTACGCCCAGCCTTTCAACTACCTGGGCGTCGAGTGGGGCTGGATCCACATCGGTCTTTCGCTGGCGGAATATGACCGGAGCTTGGCCATCCTGTACCGCAACACCGTCATCCTGGCCCTTGCCTGTATCGGTTTCAGCCTGCTGGTTTCGCTGCTCTACGCCCGGCAGCTCGTCCAGCCCATTCTGCGACTGCGGCACATCGTCGAACGGATCGCCGGCGGCGATCTGTCGGTGCGGGCGGAGCGGGTGAAACAGGACGAGTTGGGGAGCCTGGCCGGATCGGTCAACATCATGGCCGAGGCGTTGCTGCGCCGCGACCGCATCCTGGAGAGCGTCCGCTTCGCGGCCCAGCAGTTCATGCAGACCTCCCAGTGGGAGGAGGCCATCAGCGCGGTGCTGGAAAAGATCGGACGGGCGGCCGATGCGGGCCGGGCTTATCTTTTCCAGAACCATACCGACCCTGAGGGGCGTCTTTGCATGTCGCTGCGGTATGGATGGACAGCCGAGAAATTCATGACTTCATTTCCCATGACGGATTGGGAAAATCTCCCTTACGACAGCCGCGGTCTGGAGACCTGCCATGCCCTGCTCAGCCGCAACGAAATCCTTCCCCTATCCTTATCGCAGGTAAACGATTTTTTCCGGCCCCAACTGGAAGCCCTCCAGGTCCGCTCCATGATCCTGATACCGGTTTTCGCGGAAGGGGCCTGGTGGGGGTTCATGGGGCTGAACGATTGCCAACAGGAGCGGGTCTGGACCGATGCCGAAAAGGACAGCCTGCGCGCCGGCGCCGACATGCTTGGCGCCACCATCGCCCGCCAGCGGATTCAGGATGCTCTGGTGGAAGCCAAAGCGACCTTGGAACAACGGGTGGAGGAACGCACCCTGGAGCTCAAGGAGCAGGTAACCGCCAAGGAGCAGGCCTTGACGGAACTGGCGGCGGTTCAGGGTTCCCTGCTGGCGGCCTCGCGGGCCGCGGGCATGGCCGAGGTCGCCACCGGCGTGCTCCACAATGTCGGCAACGTTCTCAACAGCGTCAATGTTTCCTGCACGCTGATGAGGGATCGGATTTTACAATCCAGGGTCCAGAACCTTTCCAAGATTACCGCGTTGCTAACGCAGCATCAGGAGGAGCTGTCGCGGTTTTTGTCGGAGGATTCCCAGGGCCGCCAGGTCCTGCCCTACCTTTTCGCGCTGGCCCCCGCGCTGGAGGAAGAACGCCAGCTTCTGTTGAAAGAATCGGAGACCTTGCGGGAGCGGGTGGACCATATCAAAGAGATTGTTGCGATGCAGCAGAGCTATGGGCGCGTCTCCGGCGTCATGGAGGCCATATCTCCGGTACAATTGATGGAGGACGCCCTCAAACTCAACGCCGGCGCCCTGGCCCGGCATGAGATTACCGTGGTGCGCGACTACCAGTCGTTGCCGGCGGTGCTGGTGGAGAAGCACCGGGTGTTGCAGATCCTCCTGAATCTGATCGGCAACGCCAAAAATGCCTGCATCGAAGAGGATGGCATGGAAAAAACCATCACCTTGCGGATCGATGCTCCCACCCTCGAGCGGTTCCGGATGCAGGTGGCCGATACGGGCAAAGGGATTTCCCCGGAAAATCTGACCCGCATTTTCCAGCACGGCTTTACCACCCGCAAGGGCGGGCACGGCTTCGGGCTGCACAGCGGCGCCTTGGCGGCCAAGGAACTCGGCGGCAGCCTGAGCGCTCACAGCGCCGGCCTCGGCGCCGGCGCCACCTTCACCCTGGAGCTTCCTTGCCGGACAGGAGATCGAACATGAGCGAACCGGAAGGAACCCCTTGTCATCGTATTCTGGTGATCGACGACAATGTGGCGATCCATGACGATTTTCGCAAAGTACTGATGAAACGGGAAACGGCGGACAGCGCGCTGGAACAGATGGAATCCGCCCTTTTCGGCGCGGAGGACGAGGCCAGGTCTGCCGTGGTTTTTGAAATCGATTGTGCTTCCCAGGGTCGGGAGGGGCTGGAGATGGTCCAACGGGCGCAGACCGAAAGCCGCCCTTATTCGCTGGCCTTTGTGGATGGCCGCATGCCTCCGGGCTGGGACGGCATCGAAACCATCCGTCATCTCTGGCAGGAATCTCCCGAGCTGCAGGTGGTACTCTGCACCGCCTACGCCGACTACTCCTGGCAGGAGATCCAATCCGTTCTCGGTCAGAGCGACAGTCTCCTGATCCTCAAAAAACCTTTCGACAACGCCGAAATCCTTCAGATGGCCCATGCCCTGACCCGCAAATGGGAGCTGAACCGGGAGATTCTGGGACGTCTCAATAAACTGGCCTTCTTCGACCAGCTGACCGGCCTTCCCAATCGCTCCCTGTTCATGGACCGCCTGAGACAGACCGTGGACAAGGCCCGCTGCTACAACCACACCGGCGCCCTCTTTTTCATCGACCTGGACAATTTCAAGAGGATCAACGACACCCTCGGCCACAATGTCGGCGACGAACTGCTCAAGGCGGTCGGGGCGCGGCTCAGCCAATGCCTGCGGGCTTCCGACACCATCGCCCGTCCCATGGAGAAATTCCCGATGGCGGCGCGGCTGGGGGGAGACGAGTTTACCGTGCTGCTGCCGGAAATGGGAAAACCGGAGTTCGCGGCGGTGGTGGCGCAGCGCATTACGGAGCAGCTCAGCAAACCGTTGGAACTCGGCAGCCACCAGGTCATAGTCACGCCCAGCATCGGCATCGCCATCTTCCCCCAGGATGGAGAGGATGTGGACACCCTGCTGAAAAACGCCGACATGGCCATGTATTACGCCAAGAGTATCGGCCCCAGCGCCTTCAAGTACTATCAGGAATCGATGAATGCCGTCGCTCTGAAACGGTTGAAGATCGAGAATCATCTCCGCAAGGCGCTGGATCGCCGGGAGTTTTCTCTGCGTTTTCAGCCCCAGGTCGATCTGCGGAGCGGGCAGGTCCGGGGCATGGAGGCGCTGCTGCGCTGGCACAACGAAGAATTGGGGGAGGTGCCGCCGACGGAGTTCATCCCTATCGCCGAGGAGAGCGGGTTAATCCTCGTTATCGGCGAGTGGGTGCTGCGAACCGCCTGCATCCAGGCCGCGGCCTGGCTGAAGCAGGGGCTGGATTTGCCGCGGATCGCCGTCAATGTTTCCGTCAAACAGTTTTCCCAGAAGAATTTCGCGGCGATGGTCGGGAATATTCTGGCGGAGACGGGTCTGGCGGCGCAACAGCTGGAAATGGAAATCACCGAGAGCCTTCTGGCCCAGGATCTGCCGGAGGTCCTCGCCATTCTGCATGCGCTGCGGGAGATGGGGGTGCGGATCGCGGTGGACGATTTCGGGAACGGTTATTCCAGCTTGTACCGGCTGCGGGAGATGCCGATCGACTGTCTGAAGATCGACCGCTCCTTTGTGGGCGGGATTGAGGGCGGAGCGAAAGACCGCTCCATTATCAACGCCATCATCACCATGGCCGAGGGCCTCGATCTGGTCGTCATCGCGGAAGGGGTGGAAACGGACGATCAAGCCGATTTCCTGCGCAGCAAGGAATGCTCGCAGGCCCAGGGGTTCCTTTTCGGCCGGCCGCTGACGACATCGCAGGCCGAGACCCTGTTGCGGGAACACCGGAATTGAAGCAGCATGCCTGGAAGAAGCGGCTGCCTTTCCCCTGGCTGCCGGCGGCGCCGCAGGGGCCGGGACGTTGGCGCGCGGCCGTCAATGGGTGTCGAACCGGTGCAGCATGAACAGCATGTGTTCCATGATTTTGGTCAGTTCGCTCAGGTACTCCTGAACCGCCTTGACGCTCCCCGGCAGGGTGAAAATCACCGTTTCCCCGCTGACAGCCGCCACCGAACGGCTCAGCAGTGCGTTCGGTTTTTCAAGCCCGTACTTGACGCGGATTCCCTCCATGACGCCAGGGACGATCTTGTCGGCCATCCGGGTCACCACCTCGGGGGTGATGTCCCTGGGTCCGATGCCGGTGCCGCCGGTGGTGAAGACGAAGGCGGTCTTTGCCGCGGCGGCGGCGCGGAGCGCCTCCTCCAGCAGCGTTTCGTCATCGGGGAGAATTTCGGCCTCGATCTCGGCATGCCACCTTTTGCAGGCAAAGAATGCCTTCAGCTCCTCCACCACCGCCGGGCCGCTCTGGTCCTGGTATTCCCCCCGGCTGGCGCGGTCGCTCAAGGTGAGCACCCGGATTTTCAAGGGGCGCGGCATGAAGCGGATCGCGTCCCCCGGCCTGACTTCTCCTCCCCTGATGACCCGTGTGAAGATCCCCTCATGGGGCATCACGCAACTGCCGACCTCGCGGTAGATGGCGCAACTATCGCCATGGCATTTTTTCCCGATCTGAGTGACCTCCAGTTCCACCGCCCCGATCATCAGTCGGTCCAAAGGGGCGAACTCCCTCAAGTCGAGGCCACGGGTGAGGATGTTTTCCGCGAACTCGCCGCTGGTGATCTTTCTTCCCGTCGGGGAAAGTTTGTTGAACTCTTCCACGCTCTCTTGCGCCAGCAGGCTGATCTGGCGGTGCCAGCTGCCGGCGTGGGCATCCCCCCGGATGCCGGCGGCATCGAGGACGATGCGGGGAACGGGATGCTTGACGGTCCCCTTTTCGGTGGAGATGTTGACGGCAACGACGGTTCCGGTCTTTTCGCTGAGCGGTTTCGGCATGGTGCTGGCTTTCCTTTAAGGAGATTTTTAAACGATTTTTGTAACCATTCAGCCCAAAAAACAAGATGGCTCGGACATCTGATTGACAGGGATTAAGGGGATTGGGAACCAAAACGGTTCAAAAAACCCATAACCAGAGCGGCCACGGAGATTCCAGCGGAAAATCTTTTACGGGAGGGGAAACCAATCGGTTTCAAAGGGGTTGTCTGGATCCTCCTGCGCTGGGTGGTAACAGCTTTTGATTGGAGCTATTGCCGTTATCCCGGTTATCCCTTTCATCCCTGTTGCATCTGGTTTTTGTTTTTTAGTGACGCTGAGCAGTTACCGACTTTTTAGGCTGTTTTCGGGAGTTCTTCCTTGGTTTTCTTCAACAGCGAGATCTCGGTGATGACCATTTTCTTGTCCACCGCCTTGCACATGTCGTAGACGGTCAGCAGCGCCACGGCGGTGGCGGTCAGGGCCTCCATCTCGATCCCGGTCTGGCCGACGCAACGCGCCTCGGAGACGATCCGGACCCCATCCTCGACAATTTCCGCGGTCACGGCGATCTTGGAGATGGCGAGGGGATGGCACAAGGGGATCAGTTCGGAGGTCTTTTTCCCCCCCTGGATGCCGGCGATCTCGGCGGCGGTCAGCACGTCCCCCTTCTTCAGGCGGTTTTCCTCGATGAGGCGCAGGGTTTCCGGCGCCAGCAGGATCTTCCCCGTCGCCGTGGCGGTTCGCAGCAGGTGAGCCTTGCGGGAGACATCGACCATAACGGCCTTGCCCGCTTCATCGGTGTGAGAGAGACGTTTCAACGGTTTCAGCCTCCGATTTCGTAGAATTGATTTTGGCTGACGGCTCCCGACAGCGGTTTTGCACGAACCGCCATCTCGAGGGCCCGCCGCGGGCCCAACTCCCGGACGCTAAAGGCGAGATCGCTGAAGAGGCAAGGGCGGACCAGTCCGTTGCTCGACAGGCGCAGTCGGTTGCAGGAGACGCAGTGGCCGCCGTGGCCGCCGATGACCGGCCAGAACTGCCCTTCCGCCGTGGTCATCTCGCGGATGTAACGGACCTGCACCCCTTTTTCGCGGGCAAAGGCGGCGACTTCCAGGGCATCCTTTTCGTCGGGGGAGTTTTTGATGACGCAGTTGAGTTTGACGGGGGTCAGTCCCGCTTCCAGGGCGGCGTCGATGCCGTCGAGCACCAGGGCCACGTTGCCGCCGCGGGTGATGTAGGCATAGCGCTCCGGGTCGAGGGCGTCGAGGCTGACGTTGACCCGTTGCAGGCCGGCCGCGGCCAGGGGCCGGGCGAACTGGCGCAGCAGGATGCCGTTGGTGCTCATGCCGAAATCGGCGATGCCGCCGATGTTCGCGAGCGCCGAGACCAGGTGAAGGATATCCCGCTTGATCAAAGGCTCCCCGCCGGTCAGTCGGACTTTGCGGATTCCCATGGCCACCGCGACCTGGACCACGTCGATGATTTCCTCGTAGGAGAGGATCTCGGAGCGCGGCAGCAGCTGGATCTCTCCATCCGGCATGCAGTAGCGGCAGCGCAGGTTGCAGCGGTCGGTCACCGAAATCCGGAGGTAATCGATTTTTCTGTCAAAGGTGTCTAACACGAACCGTGGTTCCTCGGGACAGTCCGGTTGAGCCGACGGGGATGACGATAAAGCCGTCGGCTTCTGCCATGGCGTTGATGTGGGCGGAGCCATGATAGGTCAGGGGCATGGCGCGGTTGCCGGAGACCAGGGAAACCGGAATCCAGGATTCCCGGTCGGAGGGCCGCACCGACACATCCTGTTCCAAAACCGCCGTGGTGTGGAGAATCCGCAGATCATGCCCCATCAGTTTGTAGAGAAACGGTTTTACCAGAATTTCGAACTGGAGGAAAGCCGAAACCGGGTTTCCCGGCAGGCCGAAACAACAGGCTCCTTCAGCGACGCCGAAATGGGTCGGCTTGCCGGGTTTGATCGCAATGGAATCGAACCGGATGTCGATGCCGTTTCTTTTCATGATTTCCGGGGTCAGGTCGAAATCCCCCATGGAAACGCCGCCCGAGAGCAGCACCACGTCGTTTTCCTTGAGCGCCTGCTTGAGCCGGGTGTCGATTTCCTCATCGCGGTCCTTGGCGATGCCGTAATAGGTCGGGATGGAATCGGCGGCCCGCACCTGGGCGCAGAGCTGATAGCTGTTGCTGTTGCGGATGGAGAACGGCGGCGGAAACTGGGAGGGCTCCACCAGTTCGTCGCCGGTGGCGATGACACCGACTTTTGGTCTGCGGCTGACCAGGGGCTGCACCTTGCCGACCGTGGCGAGGATGGCCACATGCTGAGGACCGATTTTGCCGAATCGCCGCAGCACCACCTCCCCGGCCCGGACATCCCCTCCTTTGAAAAAGATGTGATGATCGGCCTCCTTGCCGAGGAAAAGCACCCTCCCGCCGGGGTCCAGGCGGGTCTGCTCGACCATCAGGACGCAATCGGCTCCTTCGGGAACGGGGGCCCCGGTCATGATCTTGGCGCACTGGTTTTTCCCCAGGGTACGCTGCGGTTTTATCCCCGCCGGGATCACTTCCACGCTTTCGAGGGGGTTGCGGATATCGGCCCGGCGGCAGGCGTAGCCGTCCATGGCCGATTTGTCGAAAGGCGGCATGTCGATATCGGAAACCACATCCTCGGCCAGCACCCTCCCCAGGCATTCCCGCAGCGCGACCTTTTCCGCGTCCAGCGGCCGCGCCGCGCCGAGTACGATCTGGAGGGCTTCGGAAAAGCTAAGCATGTCGTTGCTCCTGAAGGAAGTTCTGAAAGTCGTCGCGGGTGTTGAGATTCCGCAAGGCCGTCGCCTGGTCCAGCGGCAGGTAATGGACCCGGACCCGCTCGAAAAGGTCTTTGACGGCGCGGCGACCCGAGGCCAGCGCTTCCCGGATCGGCCCGATCAGGCTTTTCCGGTAGATACCGAACAGCGGCTCCGGATGCCCCGCGGCGGAAACCGGGATGACACAGTCGCAATCGGCGGCGCCAGCGACCAGCCTCCGGACCAGAAAGAGCGGAACCTCGGGGATGTCGCAGGCGACGATGAAATTGAGATCCCTATCGGAGGCTTCGAGAGCAGCCAGGATCCCCCCCAACGGGCCGAGACCGGGGGCGGCATCGAAAACCGGCAGCGCGCCGTCGAGAAACGGGAAGCGGTTTTCCGAACCGACGCTGACCAGAATGCGGCCAAAGGTGCCGTGAAGCTGAGCATGGAGATGTTGGATCAGGGGCCGTCCGGCGAGGGACAGCAACGATTTATCGGCGCCCATCCGGGAGCTTTTCCCCCCCGCCAGGATGACGGCATTGGCCTCGATGGGAAAGATCCAGCGGCCGTCCGGGATTTGGATCCGGTCGGGGTCGATGTCCTGCTTTCGGCCGTCAAACAGCACCACCCGGTCGGCGAATTTCATGACCTCGGCCGCCGAGGGCTTGCAGTTGCCGGAATCCTTTCTTCTCACCATCAGAAAAACACCGGGCACGACCTCATGCCGCAGGCTGTTGGATTCACAGATCAGTAGGGACCCTTGGCCGACGATTTTCAGGAGTTCGGTAATCCCCTGGCCCAACCGCTCCCGGCGGGCGGTGAGGTGGAACACCCTGGCGGCCCCCGCCGCCAGCAGCCGGCCGGTGTCCTTGCCCGGCGGCGCCGCGGCCTCATCGGAGATCTCATAAGGCTCTCCGGCCGCTCCCCGGTCACTTTCGGTCGTGACCTTGATCCCGACGATCTCCCGCTCCAGGCGGTGCCGGGCGATAAAGGCGCAGGCCAGCTCGGTCTTGCCGACATGTCTTTCCGCCGCTCCGATCAGCAGCATGTTGGGCAGGTGGATCATGGTCCGATACGGTTTCATCCTTGCCGGCTGGCCGGAACGATGGCGCCCCGGTCCGGCGTGTTTCCCCGGCATCGCTGCGCCGGCAGGGATCCGTTTCGGAAAGGCCTGGAAAGGGGCGCGACGGGGCGCCTGGGCTGAAAAACGGGCGCGGCGGGGCGGTCGCGTGAAAAATGGCGGGAGTAGATGGGAATCGAACCCACCTGGGACGGGATACGCCCCACATCGGTTTTGAAGACCGAGAGCGTCACCA
>JAFGOW010000096.1 GCA_016926265.1 Deltaproteobacteria bacterium
CGATTTCGGCACCGGCTTCTCCAACTTCAACAGCCTCAAGCAGTTCCGGGCCGACTGTCTTAAAATCGACCGTTCTTTCATCGCCGATGCCCTCACCGAACCGAGCTCGGCGGCCATCGTTCAGAGCATCATAGCCATCGCCAAAAACCTGGGCATCGCCTCCGTGGCCGAAGGGGTCGAGACCCAGCAGCAGCTCGATTTTCTGGCACGGCACGGGTGCGATGAATTCCAGGGCTTTCTGTTCAGCAAACCGGTGCCACCGGAGGAATTGACGGCGCTTCTTCAGAGGGAAGGGTTCCGGCCACGGAACGGCCAAGGATAAAAAACACCCGGGAGGGAGCGTGGGCCGGACGGGGAAGGGATGGCAAAGTTTGGTCACGGAAGCCAGCCCAAGGCATGAATCATGGCCCGCAGGCTTATGAGGACGATCAGCAGCCCGACCAGGAGCATGAGTACCCGATTGGGGATCTTCCGGCATAGAACCGCCGCCAGGGGTGCGGCCGGGACCCCGCCCAGAACCAGCCCGAAAACCGTCCACCAGTGGCCATGACCGATGGCCACAAAAAAGGTGGCCGAAGCGGCCAGGGCGACAAAGAATTCGGCCAGATTCACCGACCCGATGACCATCCGGGCCGTTCCGCCGCGGGCCACCAGGGTGGAGGTGACGATCGGCCCCCAGCCGCCGCCCCCCATGGCATCGAAAAACCCTCCGGCCAAACCCAGCAAAGTCATTCTTTTGCCGACCGGCGTCGATGAAACCGGTCTTTTCAGACCCTTGCCGAGAATCATCATCCCCATGACGGCCAGATACAGGGAGACTACGAAACGAACCGGCGGCAGCGGCAGGATGGTCAGAACATAGGCGCCCAGAACGGCGCCGACCGCCCCAGGAACCACCAGCCTTTTAAACAACCGATAATCGACGTTTTTGACCGCCAGGTGGGAAAGCCCGGAAACACCGCTGGTGAAAACCTCCGCGGCATGGGTGCTGGCGCTGGCAGCGGCGGGAGGGAAGCCGAGGGTGAGCAAAAAGGAATTGGCGGTAACCCCATAGGCCATTCCGAGGGCGCCATCCACCATCTGGGCTGCGAAACCGATGCCCAAAATCCAGAGAAAATCCGGGTCCATGAAACCGCCGCGGCGGACCGCAAGACACCGCTTCCAAAAATGGGAGCGGGAGCCCATAAGATCACTGTAGCTGCCCCGGCGTCACCGTCAAGCCGCAAGAGAACGGAGCGGACTCAAGGTTTGCGGGATGGCCTTGTTTTTTCAGGAATTCAAAGGGATAGGATGGCGAATCGTGCGCCGGCTGCAAACATTCTGCTTCCGGCTTTTTGGGAAGAGCGGACAGGCGCCACCGACGCCAGCTCTTTTCAGCCAGGTGCGCCGATTTTAAAGAACATCGGCCCTTGCCCCTCAGGTGAGCCTCGGCGCCGCATCGGACCCCAAGGCGCGATTTTTCGGGAGCCTTTTAAAAATCCTTTTTTCGTTAGTCGGTCAATCCTTTTTCCACCAGACCTTGTCGAACTTCAACCCGCCGGCAGCCGGTGCCTCTTCGGAATCCTGGGGAGAAGCGGTTTCCCCCTGCTCCCACCAGGGCGCCGCGAACCGAAGCCCTTGCTCGGCATCGGGAGCGTCCTCCAGGGGCGGTTCGGGCTCCACGGGCGGTTCGGGCTCCGCGGGTTCCTCGACACCGTCCTTGTCCCACCAAGGCGCCGCGAATTGAAGCCCCCCCGCGGCACCGGAAGCGTCCTCCACGGCCGGTTCGGGCTCCACGGGTTCCTCAACACCGCCCTTGTCCCACCAGGGCGCCGCGAACTGCAACCCTTGCTCGGAACGGGCCACGGCCTCATCTATCTCATCGGGATCGCCTTTTCCCCACCACGGCGCCGCCAGTTTTAAACCAAAGGCCTCGGCGGGATCGCTCTCATCCTCAACCACGGAAAATTCTTTTAGATCGACGATTTCCTCCTGCGGTTGAGCGACAGCCGCGGGGACGGCGGCAGCTGCAGGCTTGGAAGCGGGGGCGGTCGGAGCAGGCTTGGCGGCGGGGGCGGTCGGAGCAGGCTTGGCGGCGGCTGGAGCGGTCGGAGCAGGCTTGGCGGCGGCTGGGGCAGGAGCTCCCTTTTTGGGGACCGCTTTTTCCCGGATCAATTCCCCTTTCCCGACGGTCCCGGAGATGATGGCGTCATAATCCCCTCCCCGCAAAGAGCGGAGCATCTCCTTGGCCTGGTCCTTCATCAGTTCCCGGACCACGTTTTCCAGGTTTTCGACCTTGAGAATATCGGCGTAAGACATCTTCCGGGAGGCGATGATGGTCCCTTCCTTGAACAGATGGGTCACGATGCGGGCCACTTTGGTGCCGCAATCCTCCGCCTGGAGATGGAATCTCTCGCCTTTGTAGATGAAATTGTGATTGAAACCGACAATCATGAAGAAACCTCGCTCTCGTTACGATTTTTTCAAACCGCCGATCAGGCTGCTCTTGAGTTTGGCGACGGCCTCGACGGCATCCGCGGCATAGATATCGGCCTCGATGGAAGCGGCGTATTCGGGAGTCACCACGGCGCCCCCGACGATAGTCAAAACCCGGACACCCCGTTCCCGGAGCCTCTGGATGGTCTGCTCCATCTTCTCCAGGGTGGTCGTCATCAGCGCCGAGAGCCCGACCACATCCACCTCCTGGGCCAGAGCCGTTTCCAGAATTCTTTCCGCCGGCACATTTTTTCCCAGGTCGATGACCTCGAAGCCGTGATTCTCCAACAGGGTGCATACAATATTCTTGCCAATGTCGTGGATGTC
>JAFGOW010000097.1 GCA_016926265.1 Deltaproteobacteria bacterium
CGTCGGCCAGGACATCACCGAACGGAAAATGATGCGGGAGATCATGGTCCAGACCGAGAAGATCATGTCGCTGGGAGGCCTGGCGGCGGGCATGGCCCACGAGATCAACAACCCTCTGAGCATCATCTCCCAGGGGGTGCAGAACGTCCTGCGCCGCACCGCCGAACCACTGCCGGCCAACCTGGAGGCGGCCGCCCAATGCGGCGTCGCGTTCGATATCCTGAAGGAATACCTGGAAAAGCGGAATATCTTCCGCTCCCTGGAAGCGATCCGGGAGGCGGCGGGACGGGCCGCCCGCATCGTCGAAAACATGCTCGATTTCAGCCGCAAGAACGACGCCCTCATGGCGCCCCAGGATCTCAACCGCCTATTGGAGAAAGCCATCGCTCTGGCCGCCACCGATTTCGATCTCAAAAAGAAATACGATTTCCGGCACGTGGAAATCCGCACGGAATTCGCATCCCTCCCCTTGATTTCCTGCGTGGAGACGGAGCTGGAGCAGGTGCTGCTCAACCTGCTGCGCAACGCCGGGCAGTGCCTCCACGAGGCCAGGAGGCCAAAACCGCTCATCGCCATCCGCACCCGTCGGGAAGACCCCTGGGCGGTGATCGAGGTGGAGGACAACGGGCCCGGCATTCCCGCCGAGATCCGCAACCGGATCTTCGAGCCGTTCTTCACCACCAAGAAGGTGGGGGAGGGGACCGGGCTGGGGCTCTCGGTCTCCTATCACATCATTGTCCAGCGCCACCGCGGCGAAATGACCGTCGATTCGGAGCCGGGCGCCTGGACCCGTTTCATCATCCGGCTGCCGCTGGGGAAGAAAACCGGGGAATTATGATACAATTCGAACCAATAAAGAATGGTTTTCAAAAACCATCCGTAGGCGGAGAGGGTCCTCCCCGAAACCCCGGCGCGCCGGAAAGAGGCCGTATGCTTCCTGCGCCGTCAAGGAAACACGATGCCGCGTTTTGAAAAATCCTTCAAAGGTCTGAGGCAGATCATGGCGGCCTCGCCCGTCGGAATCGTCGTCTTCGACAGCGAGGAACGGATTCTCTACGCCAATCCGGAAGCCGAAAAGCTGTTCGGCACAAAGCTGGAGGCGGCGAAACCCCTCACCTGGGGGGAATTCATCGCCTGCGCCAGGCGGCAAAACGAACGGACAAAATGCGGGGAGACCCCTTTCTGCTCGGCCTGCACCCTGCGCCACGCCCTTCAGGCTTCTCTCGCCGTTGGAGGTCCAGATGTCGAGCTGGAGGGGGAAGCGGCTCCGGAGCGGCAAGCGGGCCTGGCGCCGCGGTGGCTGAAATTCAAGGTTGCGGCCATCGATCTCGACCAGGGCCAGGGCGCGATCCTGGTTCTCGATGACATCACCGAGCGCAAACAAGCGGAAAGGGCCCTGGCGGAGAGCGAGGCCAACCTCCGGGAGGCGCAAAGCATCGCCCGCCTGGGGCGCTGGGAAATGACGCTGCCGGATCGTCGGCTGCGGTGGTCCGACACCATTTTCGATATCTTCGAAATCGACCGGGGCCGGTTCGGCGCCTGCTATGAAGCTTTTCTGGCGGCCATCCACCCCGAGGACCGCGGCAAGGTCGACGCCGCCTACACGGAATCCCTCCGCAACCGCCAGCCTTACGAGATCGAGCACCGGCTGCTGATGAAGGACGGCCGGATCAAATGGGTTCACGAAGCCTGCCGCACCGACTTTGACCCGGCAGGAGCGCCGGTCCGTTCCATCGGCATCGTCCAGGACATCACGCGCCGCAGAGAGAGCGAGGATTCGCTGCGGGTGCTGGCGTCCCGCTATTCATCCATCCTCGGCGCCACCCAGGAGGGTTTCTGGCTGGCGGACGGCCGCGGCCGGTTTTTCGAGGTCAACGACGCCTATTGCCGCATGAGCGGCTACAGCCGCGAAGAGCTGCTGACGATGTCCATCCCGGACATTGAAGCGGTGGAAGCGGCGGCGGCCATCGATGCCCATATGAAGAGGATCGTCGAAAAAGGCTCGGACCGTTTCGAGAGCCGCCACCGCGCCAAGGACGGCCGTTTCTACGACGTCGAGGTCAGCGCTAGCTACCAGGCGGAAAAAGGGCATTTTTTCGGCTTCATCCGCGACATCACGGCGCGCAGGCAGACCGAGCTGTATCGCCGTCTCGCCGCCAGGGTGCTTGAAATTCTGAACCAGGAAGGGGATTTCGCCGCTTCGATCCGCCGCATTCTGCTGGAAATCAAAAACGAGACCGGTTGCGATGCCGCCGGCATCCGCCTGGCGCAAGGGGACGATTTTCCCTATTTCGTCCAGAACGGCTTCCCCGAGGATTTTCTGGCCGAGGAGAACAGCCTGATTGTCCGCTACCCCGAGGGCGGCATCTGCCGCGACGAGAACGGCCGCCCCAGCCTGGAATGCACCTGCGGCCTGGTCATCTCCGGCCAGACCGACCCCGCCAACCCCCTTTTCACCCCCGGCGGCAGCTGCTGGACCAACGACTCGGCGCCCCTGCTCCATTTGCCGTCCGACCGGGACCCCCGGCAGCGTCCCCGCAACCGCTGCATCCATGACGGCTACGCCTCGGTGGCGCTGGTTCCGATCCGCACCAGCCGCGACATCGTCGGCCTGCTCCAGATCAACGATCGCCGCAAAGGGTTTTTCACCCTCGACGCGATCCATGCCCTGGAGGAGATGGCCTCCCATATCGGCGAAGCGCTGTTGCGTAAACAGGCCGAGGTGGAACTGCGGGAAAACCGGCAGTTATTGGAAAGTATCATCGACGCCATCGCGGCGCCGGTATTCTACAAGGACCGGCAGGGTTTCTACCTGGGCTGCAACCAGGCCTTCGCGAATCTCTTTAAAGTGTCCAAGAGCGCCGTGATCGGCAAGAGGGTCTTCGATGTCGTTCCCGCGGAACTGGCCCGGCGTTTCCACGAAGCCGATCTGGCGCTGATGGAAAGCGGCGAGATCCAGGTCTACGAATCGGAAATCTATCGGGACGGCATCCGCCATCAAGCGATGTTTCACAAATCCCCTTTTCGCGGCCCCGATGGCGAGATCAAGGGGATCGTCGGCGCCATGCTCGACATCTCCGATCTGAAGCGCACCCAGGCGGAGCTGGAGGAAAGCAACCGCCATCTGGAACAGGCCACCGTCCGCGCCAACAGGATGGCGCGCGAGGCCGAAACCGCCAACGCCGCCAAAAGCGAGTTTCTGGCCAACATGAGCCACGAGATCCGCACCCCCATGAACGGCGTCATCGGCATGATCGGGCTGTTGGAGGAGACCCCCCTCGACGAGGAACAGCGGCGTTTTCTCCAGGTCGCCCGTTCCTGCGGCGAATCCCTGCTGGCCCTTATCAACGACATCCTCGATTTTTCCAAGATCGAAGCCCAGAAACTGGAGCTGGAAATCCTCGATTTCGACCTGCGCGCCACCCTGGAGGACACGGCCGCGATCATTGCCGCCAAGGCCCATCGGAAGGGGCTGGAGGTGACCTGCTACGCCGAACCCGAGGTGCCGTCCCTGCTGCGCGGCGATCCGGGCCGGCTGCGCCAGATACTTCTCAACCTGGCGGGAAACGCCGTCAAGTTCACCGCTGCGGGAGGGGTGGCGATCCGGGTTTCCCTGGCCGCGGAGTTCCAATCCCAGGTGACCTTGCGTTTTGAAATCAAAGACACCGGGATCGGCATCCCCGCAAAGCGCCTGCCCCATCTCTTCTCTCCCTTCGTTCAGGCCGACAGTTCAACGACCCGCCGCTTCGGCGGCACCGGGCTGGGGCTGGCCATCTCCAGGCAGCTGACGGAGCTGATGGGGGGGGAGATCGGAGCCGCCAGCCGCGAGGGGGAAGGCGCCACCTTCTGGTTCACCGCGGTCCTCGAATTGCAGCCGGACACGAAGGCGCTTCCGGAAGAGGTCTTTGCCGAGCTGGCCGGAACCCGCATCCTGGTGGTGGACGACCACCCCGACAACCGGCTGCTGGCCGCCAGTCTTCTGGAAAAATGGCGCTGCCTCGCCGCCGAAGCCGCCGACGGCGAGTCGGCGCTGCTTCGGCTCCAAGACGCCCAGCGGCAGGGGAGACCGTTCGAGGTGGCGCTGCTCGACCTCCTGATGCCGGGCATGGACGGCGAAGAGTTGGCCCGAAGGATCAAAGCCGACCCGGCCCTGAAAGACACCCGCCTCATTCTCCTTTCCAGCCAGGGGCAGCGGGGGGACTCCTCGCATCTGAAAAAGCTGGGTTTCGAAGGCTATCTCCTCAAACCGATCCGCAAGGCGGACCTGAAGGATGCCTTGGCTCTCGCCCTAGGCCGGAAGCACTTCGATCCCGCCCCTCTGATCACCCGCCATTCCCTGCGGGAATCCCGCAAGGGGGCGCTGAAGATTCTCGTCGCCGAGGACAACCTCACCAACCAGACCGTCGCCCTGGTGATTCTCAGGAAGCTCGGCTACCACGCCGAGATCGCCGCCACCGGCGTCGAAGCTCTCCAAAAACTCGCCGATGGCCGTTACGATCTGGTGCTCATGGATTGCCAGATGCCGGAGATGGACGGCTACGAGGCCACCCGCCGCCTCCGTCGGAGCCGCTTGAAAACGGCCGAGGGGAAGGATCTGCCGGTCATCGCCATGACCGCCCACGCCATGGAAGGGGACCGGGAAAAGTGCCTCCGCGCCGGCATGAACGACTATCTGTCCAAACCGATCGAACCGAAAATCCTGGCCGGGGTTCTGGAACGGTGGCTTCCCAAGAGCGAGCCGCAAGGGCCGGCGCCGGATGGAAGCGACGGTCCCGAACCGGCCCTGGCGTTATTCAACGAGCAGGAGCTGCTGAACCGGGTCCTCAACGACCGGGACATCGCTTCCGCCATTCTGGGTGGTTTTCTGGAGGATCTGCCGAAGCAGCTGCAGCGATTCAAGGAGGCTTTGAATAAACAGGATTTCTTCCGGCTGGAGCGGAAGGCGCACAATATCAAGGGCGCGGCCGCCACGGTGGCGGCCGGCACCCTCAGCCGGCTCGCCGCGGAGATGGAGGCCGCCTGCGAGAAAGGCCGGTGGCCGGAGCTGCCCCCGCTCTTGACGGCTTTTGAAAAAGAATTCAAGTTGTTTGAATCGGCCCTGGCGGCTGCCGGCTGGAGCCGCGCCAACCCTTGCCCTGAAAGAACTGCCGATAATGAAGATTCTTGTCGCCGAGGATGACCTGACGACCCGCTCGGTCCTGAAAGCGGTGCTGACGAAATGGGGCTATGACGTCGAGGCGGTTGAAGACGGGGCCGAAGCCTGGGCCTGTCTGCTCCGGGAGGATGCGCCCAAACTGGCCATCCTGGACTGGATGATGCCGGGGATGGACGGCGTGGAAATCTGCCGGGGGCTCCGCGCCAAGGACGACCCCCTGCCCCCTTATATCATCCTCCTGACCGGGAGGGGGAAAAGGGAGGATATCGTCGAAGGGCTTCATTCGGGAGCCAACGACTATATTCTCAAACCCTTCGACAACGAAGAGCTGCGGGCCAGGCTGCTGGTGGGCGGACGCATGGTGGAGCTGCAGGACAAGCTCTATCAGGCCGTCGAACAGCAGAAAAAGCTGGCGCTGACCGATTCCCTGACGGGAATTCCCAACCGCCGGGCCATTCTCGAGCATCTCGAAACGGAGTTGGCGAGGGCTTCCCGGAAGGGGAGTTCGCTGTGGGCGGCGGTGTTGGATGTCGATCATTTCAAACAGGTCAACGACCGCTATGGACATCTGGTGGGGGACGCGGTTCTCAAGGAGTGCGCCGAAAGGATCGGCCGCTCGATCCGTCGCTACGACTCTATCGGCCGTTACGGCGGCGAAGAATTCCTGCTGGTTTTTCCCCGCTCGGATGGGGATCTCGAAATCCAGGCCCTGGAAAGAATCAGGGAAATCATTTCGGAGGAGGATTTCGTCGCGGCGGGGCAACGGATCCGGATTACGGTCAGCCTCGGCGCGGTGCGGTGGAACGGCGCCGACACCATCGACGAGATTATCCGCAGGGCCGATGACGCTCTCTACCTGGCCAAAAAGAAGGGGCGCAACCGGATCGAGTATTTTGAGTAGCCAGGTGGCGGAACGCTTCGGGGCGCTCAGGCCGGCCGGAGTTTTTTCCCCATCCAGGCTTCGATGGCCTTTTCCAGGACCGCAAAAGCCTTTTCCAGCTCCGCCAGGCGCAATTCGGCCTCGCGCAGCTTTCGGGCTTCGACGGCCTCTTCCAGCGCGGCAGCCGCCCGGCGCAGCCTTTCGCCGCCGATGTTGACCGCGGCCCCTTTGATGCCGTGGGCGAGGCGCCGGGCCTCCTCGCTTCGGCCCTCTCGCAGGCCGCTTTTCAGCTTTTCCATCTGGACCGGGATATCCGCCAGAAAGCCGGCGGCGACCTCGCGGGCCAGCGCCTCGTCCCCCAGCAGCCGGTTCACCAATCCTTCCTGGTCGAATTCCGGGCCGGGGCCGGGTTCCGGCTGATATTCCGCTGCCGCCGTTTTCGGGTCCGCGGTTTTCTGCTTTGACGGCAGCCACCTTTCCAGCACTTCGGCCAGGACCGGGGGCGACACCGGTTTGGGCACGAAATCGTTCATGCCCGCCTCCAGGCATCTTTCGCGGTCGCCTTCCATGGCGTGGGCGGTCAGGGCGATGATGGGGATGCCGTGATCGCGGACGGCCGAGGCGGGGTCGCGGATAATGCGGGAAGCGGCGAATCCGTCCAGACGCGGCATCTGGACATCCATCAGCACCAGATCGTAGGGAATGGCCTCCAGCGCCTTGACCGCTTCGGCGCCGTCGGCCACCGCATCGGCCTGCAGGCCCATTTTTCTCAGCAGCGCCAAGGCCACCTGCTGATTGGTAATGTTGTCCTCGGCCAGCAGCAGGCGCGCCCCGCTCCCCTGAAAGCGGTTCCAGCTTTCCCTGACCGTGTGGCGGGTGACGATGGCGCGCGGCGCCGGTGCTCCGGCTTCGCCCGATTTCAGCGCCAGCGACAGCACCCCCCGGAGTTCCTCGTGCTGAATCGGTTTGGTGGCGTAGGCGGCAAAGCCGAGGTCGGCGAAACGGCGCGCATCCCCCCTGGCAGCCAGGGAGGTCAGCATCACCAGGCGGATTTCCGCCAGATCCGGATCCTGGCGGATCAGGCAGCCCACGGTGGCGCCGTCCATGCCCGGCATCTGCATGTCGATAACGGCGATCCGGAACGGATCGTTTTCATCCAGCGCCCGGCGCAGCAGCTCCAGGCCTTCGAGGCCGCCGCCGGCCGCTTGGGGGCGCATCTCCCAAAGCGATAACCGGGTGGTGAGGATCTCCCGGCTGGTGGCGTTGTCATCGATGATCAGAATCCGGATTCCCTTCAAGGCGCCGGAAACGGCTTGCGTCCCTGAAAGCGGTTGCGGCTGTTTTTCAAAGCGGACGGTGAACCAGAACTCCGATCCCTTTCCCTCCTCACTCTCCAGGCCGACCTCCCCTCCCAACCGTTCGACCAGTTCCTTGGAGATGGCCAGGCCCAGGCCGCTGCCGCCGTATTGGCGGGTGGTGGAGGCATCCACCTGGCTGAATTTTTCGAAGAGGATCCCCCTTTTGTCCCAGGGGATGCCGATGCCGGTATCGCGGACGCTGAACCGCAGCAGCGCCGACTCCGGGGTTTCCGTTAGCCGCGAGACCCGGACCGCCACTTCGCCGCTCGGGGTGAATTTGATCGCGTTGCCCGCCAGATTGGTGAGAATCTGCCGCAGCCGTCCCGGATCCCCTTTCAGCCGCAGCGGCACGTCGGGGTCCGCCGCCTGGAAAAACTCCAGTCCCTTCTCGTGGGCGCGCACCGCCATGGCGGCGGCAAAATCTTCCAGCAGGCTGGAAAGATCGAAGTTGAGGATTTCCAGTTCGAGCTTGCCCGCTTCGATCTTGGACAGGTCGAGGATGTCGTTGATGAGGTAGAGCAGGGTTTCGCCGCTGGCATGGACGATCTCGGCGAAGCGGCGCTGCTCCGCGTTGAGCTCCGTATCCAGGAGCAGGCCGGCCATGCCGATGATGCCGTTCATGGGGGTGCGGATCTCATGGCTCATATTGGCCAGAAACTGGCTTTTGGCGAGGCTGGCGGTTTCCGCCCGCGCCGCCATTTCCCTGGCGAGGGCCGTCTGCCGCTCCATCTGTTCGTTCATCCGCAGCAGCTTCTCTTCCGTCCGTTTGCGTTCGGTGATGTCGACCGCCATCTCGAACCTCACATCCCGGCCGTCGGGCCACTTGATGATGCGGTCCACGAGGGCGTAATCCCGCCCGGTTTTCGAATTGTGGAACTCCCAGCGGTAGGGAGCCGGCTTCCGCTTCAGGATGAGGGCGTTGGTGCAGAAATCACAGGGGGCCTCCAGCCCTTGCAGTTCCCGGTAGCAGAGGCCCCCGGTCAGCTCCTTCCCGAAGGTTTTTTGGAGGGCCTGGTTGACGTATAAAATCTCGTAGGTGACGGGGTCGGCGACGTAGATGATCTCGTCGATGCTGTCGAACAGGGAGAGCAGTTGCGCCCTTTCGAAGGCCAGCGCTTCCTCGGCCTGCTTGCGTTGGGTGATGTCATGGATGATGGAGTGGAGCAGGGCCTTGCCGCCGGTTTCGACCCGGCTGCTGAAGACCTCCACCTCCCGCAGCGTACCATCCGAAAGCCGGTGGCGGAATTCGAAATGGATGCGGTCCATGCGCCGGGCCTTTTCCATCTCGGCGCGGATTTCTTCCGGAGCGAGGATGTTGATATCCTGAATCCGCATTTGTTTCAGCTGCTGCCGCGACCAGCCGTAGAAATGGGCGGCCGCGAGGTTGGCATCGACGATGCGCCCGTCTTCGGGATCGATGATCAGCTCCACGGCGGCATGTTGCTCAAACAGATTCCGGAACAGGGTCTCGCTTTCCCGCAGAGCTTCCTCGGTGCTTTTCCGCGCCACGATTTCCCAGGCCACATCGGCCAGGTAGGAGACCCGGTCCGCATCGACCTGGTGGTAATCCACCGGTTTGTTGCCGACGCCGAGAAGGGCCACGACTTGGTCCCGCCGCAGGACCGGCACCACCAGTTCGCGATGGAGGGGGGCATGCCCCGGCGGCAGGCCTTTCCGATGAGGCAGGGAAAGGTAGTCGTTGTGGATGACGGCCCTCTTTTCCCTGGCGCAGTCGGCCCAGACCCCGGCCAGGGAAAGCGGGTAATGGAGGCCCTTGCCTTCGGCGCGGCAGAACTCCCGGAGGGTGCGGGTGGACCACTGCTGGAGGGAAAGGGTCTGCTGGTCGCTTGCCATGAAATGGAAGAAACCGATGGGGCTCTGAACATAGGCGCAGATCTCGTCGAGGGCCTTGGTCATCACCTCGTCGAGGGTGTGGGCGGCGGCGTATTCGATGAGAGCGAGGCGGGTTTCGGTCAAACGCCGGGAGAGCCGCTCTTCCGTCACGTCGCGGAACACCAGCACCGAGCCGAGGAGGTTCCGCTGGGCGTCGAGAATCGGGGTGGATACCCCCGCGATCTCCCATTCCGAGCCGTGGCGGGAAACGAGCCGGCCCTCGATCGCCTGGTCTTTATGGAAGGTGTTGACGGAGCGGTTTTCCGGCGGCGGTTCCAAAAGACGGCCGGAGACGGCTTTCAGCAGCGGGACGACCTCTGCCAGCGGGCGGCCGGCCGCTTCGGCGCCGGCCCAGCCGGTCAGACGCTGGGCCGCCGCGTTGAGCTGGACGATCCGTCCTGTTGCGTCGGTGGTGATGACCCCGGCACCGATGTTGTCCACAGTTCGCTTCTTTCCCCGGCTAGCCGGTGACGGCCCCAGGACGGGGAGAGGGCGGCTGGCGGCCGCTTTCTCCGCCACGTTGGGGGGTTGTCAGCCAGTTTACCCGGTTTTGGGCAGGGGAGCAAAAAAAAGGGGCTCCCTCCCACCCGGGAGGAAGCCCAATTGCAAGGATTTCGCGAATCGGTTTTACCCGCTTGTCGCCTTCTTAGTATTTGCCGAACTCGGCGTCATCGAGCACGATGCTCGGTTCGGCGTCGCCGTTGTGAAGCCTGGGAGCGCCGTTTTTGGGCCTGGAGGAGCCATTGGCGGCCGCCTTCTTCTGCCCCGGCAGGGCCATCTGATTTCTGATCTGCTGCCCCTTGAGCTTGAACTGCTCCAGCAGCTGGCGCAACTGGTCGGCCTGGCCGGCCAACTCCTCGGAGGCGGCGGCGCTTTCCTCGGCGTTGGCGGTGTTCTGCTGCACCACGCTCTCGATCTGGCTCAGGGCCTGGCTGATCTGGCCGATCCCCTGGGCCTGCTCGTTGGAGGCGGCGGCGATTTCGGCCACCAGGTCGGTGGTCTTGCCGACGCCGGTCACGATCTCGTCCAGGGCTTCGGCGGTGCGCTGGGCGATCTGGACGCCGTTTTCAGCCTTGTGCACCGACCCTTCGATCAGGTCGGCGGTTTCCCTGGCCGCCTTGGCGCTGCGGGCGGCGAGGTTGCGCACCTCTTCGGCCACCACCGC
>JAFGOW010000098.1 GCA_016926265.1 Deltaproteobacteria bacterium
GCCGAGGCCCGCCGCATCTTCGGCCTGGAGGACAGGGCCTGGACCATGGAGGAGGTCACGAATCTCGGGCTCCCGGAATACCGGGAGTCTATCCGACAAAAGTTTCTGAAACTGATCCAGGAGGGCGGCAGCTACGACGAGGAGTATCCGATTCAAAGGCTCAACGATGGGGCGACCCGGTTTATTCACACCGTCGCCGAATACGACCCGGAACGGCATGTGGTAATGGGCACCATTCAGGACATCACCGAGCGGCAACAGGCCGAGGAGGCCCTACGGGAGAGCGAAGCGCGGTTCCGGTCGCTGGTCGAGAATTCCCCCTATGCCATTTACGTCGGCTCCCAAAAAAGGTTCACTTATGTCAATCGGGCCGCCCTCCGGCTGTTCGGCGCCGCTTCCGAAGCGGAACTCCTGGGGCGCCCCATCCTCGAGCATATCCATCCCGACTTTCGTTCGGAGGTCCAGGATCGGATCTGTCTTCTTTATGAGAAAAAGGTCCTGGTTCCTCCCAGGGAACAGGTTTATCTGCGCCTGGACGGCAGCCCGGTGGAGGTGGAGGTCTCGCCGGCGCCGATCCGCTACCAGGGTGAAGATGGCGCCCTGGTTTTCGTCCACGACATCACCAAACGCAAAGCCGCCGAAAATGCCTTGCGCCAGGAACGGGATCTGTTCTCGGCCGGGCCCGTTTTCACCATCGGCTGGCGGCCGGAAATCCCCTGGCCGGTAATCCAGGTTTCCTCCAATGTGGAGAGTATCCTGGGCTATTCCCCCGGCGAGATGACCTGCCCGGATTTTCGCTACGCCGATTTGATCCATCCCGACGACCTGCCGCGGATCGCTCGTGAGGCGGCTGGTTTTCTCGCCCAAGGCCGCAAGTTCGAGCAATCCTACCGCCTTCGCAATAAAAACGGGAATTATCAGTGGTTCCATGATTTCAGCCATCTGGTGCGCGACAAAAAGGGGGAGCTTTCCATCCGTGGCTACCTGGTTGATCTGACCAGCCAGAAGAAGGCGGAAAAAAAGCTGGCCGCGGAGCGGCAGCGGCTTGCCAATGTGATTGAAGGGACGAATGCCGGAACCTGGGAGTGGAACGTCCCGACCGGTGAGACGGTGTTCAACGAAAGATGGGCGCAAATCGCCGGCTATTCTCTGGCGGAGCTGGCGCCCGTCAGTATCAATACCTGGATAAACCTCACCCATCCCGATGATTTGCAGCGTTCCCGCCAAATGTTGGAAAAACATTTCGCCAGGGAGTCGGATTATTATGAATGCGAATGCCGGATGCGCCACAAGGATGGCCACTGGGTCTGGGTCCGCGATTGCGGCAGGGTCATCACCTGGGGCGCCGACGGCAAACCTCAGCATATGTACGGTATCCATATGGATATCACGGCGGCCAAAAAAATCGAAAAGACTTTAAAGGAACGGGAAGCTACCCTGAACAGCATTCTCATGGCGGCGCCGGCCGGCATCGTTCTGCTCCGGGAGCGGGTTGTGGTGATCTGGGCCAGCCGCGGCCTGTTCGACATGACCGGCTACTCGGAACAGGAATTGATCGGCCAAAACATAAGGATGCTTTACCCCAGCGAAGAGGAATTCGAGCGGGCCGGAAAAACGGCCTATGGCAGCATTCAAGGGCGTGAAATGGTGGAACTGGAATCCCTGTGGCGGCGCAAGGACGGCGCCCCGGTCCAGGTCCTGATCCATCTTGCCTTCATCAATCCGCAAGATCCCTCCGCGGGTCTCATCTGCGCCGCCCTTGACATCAGCGAGCGGAAGAAATCCGAAGAGTTGCTGCGGGCTTCGGAAGCCACTCTGAAAGGGATTCTCAGAACGGCCCCGGTCGCCATCTGTCTGCTTCGGGAGCGGGTCTTTGTCTGGGCGAGTTCCCATGTCGAGGCGATGACCGGCTATTCCGAACAGGAACTGATCGGGAAGAGCACCCGGTTCCTCTACCCCAACGACAAAGAGTTTGAACGGGTCGGAAAGGCGGGGTACGGGCGGGTCGTGGGACGCGATCTCGCTCAGATCGAAACCCGTTGGCGGCGCAAGGACGGCCAACTGATCGATCTGCTGATCCATCTGGCTCCCATCAACCCGGCGGATCCCTCGGAGGGGTTCATCGGCGCCGTCCTCGACATCAGCGAGTGGAAAAAAGCCGAAAGGCTGGTGCGGGTCTCCGAAGCCACCTACCGGGCTCTTTTCAATGCCATCTCCGCGGCGGTTTCCGTCCAGGACATCTGGGATTTGTCCGTTGTCGAGGCCAACCCGGTGTTTTTGGATATCTACGGCTACAGAGCCGGGGAGCTGCACAACCTGCATCCCCGCCATTTCGGCACCCTTGCTGACGATGCTGACGAAGCGCTGTGCCGGGAACTGCGGCGTCGGGTGATGGCGGGGGAGACGGTCAACGTGGAAATCGCCGACCGGGGGAAGGATGGGAAGGCGATCCTGGTGGGTAAAGCCATCCGCCGGGTGAACCTCAACGGCATCGACCGGATCATGACCGTCGGCCAGGACATCACCGAACGGAAAATGATGCGGGAGATCATGGTCCAGACCGAGAAGATCATGTCGCTGGGAGGCCTGGCGGC
>JAFGOW010000099.1 GCA_016926265.1 Deltaproteobacteria bacterium
CAGCCCTGTCCGAAGGAGACGATGGCGTGCTCGGCCCGCTCCAGATGCGGCACCGCCACCCCGCACAGCTCTTCCACGGTGGGGACGAAGGTGATACGCTCCTGGCTCGCCGGGCAACAGTCCGACGCCTGCAGCGAGATACACCCGAGGCATTCGGCATTGCAGACCGGAGAGGTGGGGAGCGGCGCCTCCCAGCGCCCGAGAAACAGGTTTTTCGCCGCAAAACAGTGGTACTCGAGGGCGCAGCGGGCCAATTGCTCCAGCAGACGGTTGTCGGGGTGTGCCTTGAGTACAGCCCTGGCGTTGGGCTCCACCAGGCGATCGTCGAACTGTTTCGGATCCCATTGGCGGCTCTTGTCCACCCTGACCGCGGCGACATAGAAACACCCTTCCTCCACACACCACCCCACGGCGGTATAAGACCACAAAGGAAGAGCCACCGTGGCAGGAGAAAAATCCGCCGCGGGAAGCAGGGTGCGCATATAGGCTGGCGCTACAAAAGCGCACACCGCTTCGATTTTGCCTCCTCCCCAGCGCTCAGGAAGGGAAGCCACCTTCTTGGCTTTGCCGGTTCGGCGGTCAAAGCCCTGTACCTGTCTGCCGGGAAGGGTAAAAAGACGGCTCCCATCCGGCAAGGGGATCATTTCATCAGGACGGGGAAGCCGGATTCGTCCGCCGTTCATGCCGGCGGCAAGAAGTTCCGGATGTTCGAACACCTCACCTTGCCGATCGGCCGCCACTGCCAATATTGTTTTGGTTTTGCTCATATTTCCATTTGTGTTATAAAAACTTGCAAACGATAACATAACCGGCAAGCCGAAACAATTGCTGCTAGAAATTGGTCCGGCGCGGAATCAATTCCCCCTGGGAACTCCCTCCATGCGCGTTCTTTTGGCCACCCTCCACAGCAAATTCATTCATGCCAGCCTGGCCCTCCCCTATCTCGCTGCCTACCTGGAGAGAACGAACGGCTGCGAAATCATCGTTTGCGAATTCACGGTTCATGAACCCAAGGAAGGGGTTATCGCCACAATCCTTGACGAGCGTCCGGAGGTCGTTGGATTTTCAGTCTATATCTGGAACCGCCGGTTGATTCTGGAGCTGGCGGACGCCATTGCCGTAGCGGCTCCGGAAATCCGGATTGTTCTGGGGGGGCCGGAGATATCCTTTGACGGCCCCGAACTTTTCGAGCGACATCCCGGCCTGAGCGGCTTGGTGAAAGGGGAAGGAGAAGCCCCGTTTAAGGAAATTCTGAAACGCCTCAGCGCCGGAGAATCCCCTGCCGGCACTCCCCGTACCCTGTGGAAAACCGACGGGGGGATATCGGAAGGGGAATGGAGCCCCCCACTCGCCGACCTGGACCACATTCCTTCCCCTTTTGAGGCCCGGCGGGTTGATCTCACGCGGGGTTTCGTCTATCTGGAGACCAGCCGCGGCTGTCCCTTCCACTGTTCCTTCTGCCTGAGTTCCCTCGACCGCGGGGTACGCTCCTTCTCCATGGAGCGAATTTGCTCCGACTTGAGCTTTCTCCTCGCTCGCCAGACCCCCAAAATCAAACTGGTAGACCGTACCTTCAACTATGATCCGGAGCGCGCCCGTGAGATTTTTTCCTTCATCCTGAAGCACAACCGCGGTAGCCATTTTCATTTTGAAATCAGTGCCGATCTGCTTGACGAGGAGACCATCCGTCTGCTGGAGGCCGTGCCCGAAGGGATGTTCCAGTTTGAAATCGGCATCCAATCGACCTCGCCGACCACCTTGACAGCTATCCGACGCTGGGTTTCACTGGAGAAAATCTGGGGCAACCTGCGCCGCCTGCGCCGGGATACCCGGATTGATCTCCATCTCGACCTGATCGCCGGGCTTCCAGGGGAAGGATATCGCCCCTTCCTGGCATCCATCGATCAGGTTCTGGCTTTTCGTCCCCACCATCTTCAGATCGAAGCCGTTAAACTCCTGCCCGGCTCTCCCTTGCGCCGCGAAGCCGCGGAAAAGGGAATCCGCTTCGATCCCAATCCACCCTACACGGTGATGGCAACCCCCGATCTCTCCTTTGCTGATTTGGAGCGGCTGCGGGAAATCAGCCGCCTTCTCGACCTGACTTACAACACCGGAAATTTTGATGGCATCCTGGGCGGGTTGAAAGACTGCCTGGGTTCCTTTTCGGCCGCCCTCGAAACCCTGATGACATTCTGGAAGCGCCGTGGCCTGTTCCGTTTCCCCCAACAGCAACGGGAAATCTTCCAAAAACTCGGAGAATTCATCCGGGAACGTTTTACGGCCCCGGATGCAGACTTGTTGAAGGAGTTGTTGGCTTTGGATTTTGCCCGCACGGAACGCCCCCTGGAAGAAAAGACACCCATTCCCTTTGATACGGCGCTGACCACCGCGGAAAAAAAGGTTGTGCAGGAACGGGTCCGGCGGGAAACCGCCCTTGTTAAGGGAAAAGGAATTAAAGTCCAGTATTTTGCCGCGGCCTTCTGCCATCGTCCCGAATTCAGGCCCCGCACCGTGGTGCTCTTTCTCTATTTTATCCAAGGAGGTCGAAAAATGGCCATGACCGAGACCAGACTGACCACGGGCTAGAATTTCTTCGGTTGAAATGGTCAGAAAATGGAAGCCAGACGTTCGAACGCCTGTTTGAGACGTGAGGAAAGGCTGTGCATCATGCCCTGAAAAAGGTTCAGAGCCATGTGGGGATGATTTTGGATGATGTCCTCGAAATTGTCGCGGTCGAGAACCAGAAGCTGCGTTTTTTCCAAGGCGCGCGCCGAAAGGGGATGGGGGCCGCCCTCCAAAAAACTCGTCACGCCGATGATGGACCCCTTGCCGTGAATGCCGACGATGACCTCTTTGCCGG
>JAFGOW010000100.1 GCA_016926265.1 Deltaproteobacteria bacterium
CAGTGCCAGCGCTATCTGCGGCGGTCGGGAAAGGGGGAGGTGCGGAACTTCCCGGCACCGGCCCGGTGGCATCTTTCCGGATACCCCCGGCTCTCGGCGGCGGGATCCGACTGCTGAAGGTGAAGGAACTGGTCTGGGAGGGGGCCGCGACAAGGATGGTTTCATCCTGAAACGGCCCCTTCCCTTGTTTTGGAAAGGCCGAGGTAACCCGCTAAGGCTGCGAAACCACGGAATACACGGAAGGGGGAAACCAAAGAACCCCAAACCTTTTTTATGAATTGGATTTTGATTTATTCCGTGTGGTCCGTGTGTTCCGTGGTTAAAGGAGGTTTTGAGCTTGTTTTGAGAGGGCCAGGGCAACCCCCAAAGGCCGGAAACCACGGAATACACGGAATACACGGAATACACGGAAGGGGGAAACCAACCCCCAACCGTTTTGTTGCTGCTCGGCTTGCAAAAAGCCTGATTTTCACCACGGAAAGGGGCGGGGAACAGGCTAAAAATTCACAAAGATCTGGATCCCCGACAGGACCCTTCGGGGATGACAGCGGAAGGCTCCAGGCGTCATTCCCGAAATCTTTTATCGGGAATCCAGGGATTTTGATAAATAATGTGCATTTTTCCCTGTACAAAAACCGCTGTTGAATTTGGGGCATGGTGAGTAGTTGCACCTTTTTTCATGATTTTGATTTTTTCGTGTGTTCCGTGTTTTCCGTGGTTAAAGGAGGTCCTTCCCTTGTTTTGGGAAGGCCACGGCAACCCCCAAAGGCCGGAAACCACGAAATGCACGAAATACACGGAAGGGGAAAACCAGAAAGCGGGAACCTGTTTTCGGGGTGGGGTTGTTTGTCCTGTCCCGGGCTTGTGGCGGATTCCTTGAGGTTTTTCCGAAGTGACGCGAAAAAAACCTTGACAGGCCAAAGGGGCCGTGATATTTGGTTATAACCATAAAGTTAGCCAAGGCTAAAAAGATGAGCGAGGCACTGTTTTGGAGGGGTTGAGTGACAAAGCGGCCGCCGTGGTCCGGGACAGCATGGAAGGGCTTTCCGAGGCGTTGCGTCGCCACCGCGAGCTGTTGACCGGTTTGATCGAAGAGGGCCTGGATCCGGGAACGCTGGAAAAAGCGGTCGGCGGCCGGTCCCCGGCCCGGGAAGGGGAACTCCGGCGCGCCCTGGCGGAAGCCATCGAGGTCTTGGAGGAGAGCCGCTCGGCCTTCAAATCCAAACGGCTGGAGGCGTTGCGCAAGAAGCTGATGCAGGTGCTGATGGCCGACTGACGATATAGCACAGGGGTGTTTTTCGGTTTCCAGGCCGTTTGCCGGCCGTGGAAAAAGAGAAAGCGCAACTCGGGAACGCCATTTCCGGGCTGCGCTTTTTTGTCGGGATGGTTCGGCGGGAATTTTCGGATGCTGAAATAGAGGGAGCCGCCACCGGGCGGGAAAGGAGTCAACGGGATGAAATCGGGGAAAAAGCTGGAGAGAGCCAGGGAAGAAGCGGTTTCATGCGGGTTCCGGAGCGAATCGGGCGGGGCCGAAAGAGCCGGCAAGGGAGGCCGGCGGATCGCCGTTTCCGGGCTTTCCTGCAAGGAATGCCCGGCCTTCAGTTTCTGCCGCAAGCGGGTCCTGATGGTGGGGGGGATCGATCGCATGGAAAGGCATTACCGGGAATTCGTGGAGGGGTGCGGCGGCACCTTCGAGCATCACACCGGCGTCATGAAAAACGGCGCCAAGCAGCTGAAAAGTTCGATGCTGCGGGCCGACGTCGTCCTGTGCCCGATCCGTTGCAACAGCCATGCGGCCTGCTGTCAGGTCAAGAAGCTCGGTAAGAAGCTCAACAAGCCGATCTACATGCTGTCCAATTTCAGCCTCAACGCCTTGTCCCAGGTGACGGGGCCGTCGAGCGTTCTCCATTGAAGCAAGATGACCATGTCGCAACCTGAAAGGAGTCGCCCATGAGCGCCCAGATCATATGCCAAAAAGGGGAAGATTACCGCCATCTCGACATCCGGCTGAAGGGGGATCTCGACGGCAGCAGCGCCGCGGAACTGGCCAACCTCATTGTCGGCCGCTTCCGCGGCAACGGCATCGTCCGGGTCGATACCGGCAGCGTCGGCCTCATCCACCCCTTCGGCGTCGCCGTGCTGCGGAAACGCCTCGCCGCGGCCCGGCTGCCACTGGAAAGGCTGGTCTTCCAAGGGGGGAGGGCCGCTGAGATCGCCCCCGACGGCTGCCCGGTGGAAGAGGGGAAGGCGGCCCATGAGGGCTGCGGCTGCAACGGTCGCTGCGCCCATTGCACCTGCGCCGAAAGGGAAAAGGCATCGCAACACCGCCAACCCCAATAGGGATATTCCCGGCTGGTCCGATCAGGGTGCCCGATGCTGAAAGATCTCACCATAGTTCCGATTCAATCCCATGAAGGTGGGAATTATCGGTTTTCCCCCGTTGCGGAGTTTCCGCCCCGGAACCTCGTCTCCGGCGAACCCGGAGGGGAGGGGTTCCTGGCGCTGGTGCTCTGCCTGGAGGGCGCCCTGCGCGGCGCATGCCCGGTCTGCGGCCACTCGTTCCGGGCCGTCGCCGGCCAGTCGCTCCTGGTCTCCTCGCCGGCGGCCTGGCCCCATCTCGAAAGCGACGCGGCCACACCCCTCCGCGGCCTGCTGATCCTCTTCGATCGGGAATCTCTGCGGGGCTGTTGCGCGGCTCCCGAAGCCGCCGCCGATGGCCGATTCCAACCCTTTTTCGATGCCGAGGGCTCGCATCGGGTCCAGGTCGTCCCTCTTTCCGTGGCCATGGGGATGACGGTGCGGCAGGTTCTGGAATGCCCCTTCGCCTCCCCGGTGCGGGAGATCTTTCTCCAGAGCAAGGCGCTGGAGCTTTTGGCCCGCTGCCTCGGGGCCCTGGAGCGGGAAGCAATGCCGGCGGGACGCTGCCGCTGCCGCCTCGGCGCCGTCGAAAAGGAGCGGATTCTCCAGGCCCGGGAAATCCTGGTCCGCGACATGGAAAACCCGCCCGGCATCGAGGAACTCGCCTTGCGGGTCGGTCTCAGCGCCACCAAGCTGAAGCGGGGCTTCCGGCAGCTGTTCGGCACCAGCGTCTTCGATTACTTCCGCAACCACCGCCTGGAGGCGGCGCGCCGCATCCTCGAAAGATCCGAGATGAACGTCACCGGCGCCGCCCTGGCCGTGGGCTATTCCAACATCGGCCACTTCTGCGCCGCCTTCAAGAGACAGTTCGGTTTCAATCCGGGGCACTGCCTGAGACACGGCGCCGCCCCGGCCGGATCCGATACCATCCGATAACCCCGGATGGGCGGCGGGCTCCGAAGCTGGAGCGGATCGCCCCTCCCCCTGACATGGAAAGGAAGAGAAGTGATGGGAAAACTGGTCGACGACCTGCATCATCTGAAATGCGACATCCGGCACATCCACGAGGACGTGGAGCATCTCTCCCGGGATCTCCAGACCCTGGCGGAGCATACCGCCCCCGATCCCGGGGTGCTCCCCAGCCTCACCGACCTGCGGGACCACCTCCAGGACCTCGATTCCCATACCCATGACGTCTTGAGCCATGTGACCCATGTGGAAACGGAACTGGCCGGACGCGAGGGGATGGCGGCCTTGCCCTAGCCCGCCGCGGTCTGGGTTCCGGTATCCTGGCAAAAGGTTCCTCCCGCAAGCGGAAAAGCCCCCCTGGATCCCCAAGGCGGGCTTTTCTCGCTTGCCAAACCATGAAATCAACGGAGCGTGGCCCGATCAGCGGCCCTTCACCCCCTTGGCGATGCGATCGCCGATTTCCTTGTCGATGTTGCGCCAGTATTCCAAGGCCCGCGCCAGGACCGGCTCGCTCACCCCCATTTTGAGGCTTCCGACGACGTTGGACACCAGCCGGTCGCGCTGGGCGTCGTTCATCACCTTGCGCACCAGGGTGCCGGGCTGGATGAAATCGTCGTCGTCCTTGCGCTTGGTGTAGGCGGCGCGGACGAAGTCGCCGCTGGCGCTCCAGACCGCCTGTTCGGGATAGCGTTCCGGATCGGCCTTGGGGCCGCCCTTGGAGTTGGGGGCGTAGACCGGATCGGAAACGTTCACAACCCGCATGGCGCCGCCCTTGCTGTAGCTGTGCACGGCGCACTTGGGACGGTTGACCGGAATCTGCTTGTAGTTGACCCCCAGCCGTGCCCGGTGGGCGTCGGCGTAGGAAAGCAGGCGGGCGAGCAGCATCTTGTCGGGGCTCGGACCGATGCCGGGAACGAAGCTGTTCGGCTCGAAGGCCGCCTGCTCGATCTCGGTGTGGAAATCGGTCGGGTTGCGGTTCAGCACCAGCTTGCCGACCTCCTGCGGCGGATAGTCGCTGTGGGGCCAGACCTTGGTCAGATCAAAGGGATTGAAGCGGTAGCTCTTCGCCTCCTCGAAAGGCATGATCTGGACCTTGAGCGTCCAGCTGGGATAGTCTCCCCGCTTGATGGCCTCGTGGAGGTCGCGGCGGTGGTAGTCGGCATCCGCGCCGGCGATCCGGTCGGCCTCCTCCTGGGTAAGAAACTCGATGCCCTGGTCGGTCTTGAAGTGGTATTTGACCCAGAAGCGCTCCCCTTTGGCATTGACCCACATGTAGGTGTGGCTGGTGTAGCCGTTCATGTGGCGATAGCTTTTCGGAACCCCGCGATCGCTCATCAGGATGGTGACCTGATGCGCCGTTTCGGGCGACAGGGTCCAGAAGTCCCACTGCATGTCGTTGCAGCGCAGGCCGTTGTCCGCGCGGCGCTTCTGCGAATGGATGAAGTGCTGGAACTTCATGGGATCGCGGATGAAGAAGACCGGCGTGTTGTTGCCGACCATGTCGTAGTTGCCCTCGGGGGTGTAGAACTTGAGCGCGAAGCCGCGCACGTCCCGCCAGGTATCGGGACTGCCCGACTCGCCGGCCACGGTGGAGAACCGGGCCAGCACCTCGGTCTTGGCATTCGGCTGGAAGAGGACCGCCTTGGTGAAGGCGCTGACATCCCGGGTTACCTGAAAATAGCCGAAGGCGCCCGAGCCCTTGGCGTGGGGCTGGCGGTCCGGGATCATCTCGCGGTTGAAGTTGGCCATCTGCTCCATCAGGTAGTGGTCCTGCATCAGGACCGGACCATCGGGTCCCACCGTGAGCGAGAACTCGTCGCTGGCGACCGGAATTCCTGCATCGTTGGTTGTCGGTTTGCGGTCATCGTTACCCATGGCACTGTCTCCTTTCGATGGTTTCCGAAGCGCACCGCGGGGAGGGCACCCTCCTCGATCGATCTGGCGCTAGGTGAAAAATGGGGGATCGGCCCGACGTCATGAAGCGAAGCCGATAGAAAAATGCTATCAAAGAAAGGGCCGATGTCGATTCGAAGGGATCGACTATTAATTACAGTTCAAGGGAGGTGGAATGTGAAAGATGAAAGGAGCCGGGTCTGCCCGGTGGAGCACTCAAGGGTCCTCGACAACGGAGTGCGGGCCTGGTTGCAGAATCCGCGCAGGGTCCTGGCGCCCCATATCGGGGAGGGGATGACCGCGCTCGATCTCGGGTGCGGCCCCGGATTTTTCACCCTGGAGATGGCGCGGCTGGTCGGGCCGTCGGGGTGGGTCATCGCCTGCGACGTGCAGCAGGGGATGCTGAACAAGGTCCGGGAAAAAATCCACGGCACGGCGTTCGAGGCGCGCGTCGTTCCCCACCTCTGCCGGGGAAACGCCATCGGCGTCACCGAGCCGGTCGATTTTGCCCTCGCCTTCTACGTGGTGCACGAGATCCCGGATCAGGCCGCCCTGTTTACGGAACTGGCCCGGATTCTCAAACCCGAAGGGCGCCTGCTGGTCGTGGAGCCTTCCTTTCACGTGTCGGCGGCGGCCTTCGAAAAGAGTCTCGCCCTGGCCTCCGAAGCCGGCTTCGTCACCCGGCAGGAATCGAAGGGTCTGCTTTCCCGCACCGCACTGTTGACCCGGAGGCCGGAGGCATTCCGGCTGCGTCAACAATGGGGGTGAGAAGCGGAGGTTCAAAGGATTTTCAACCCCAGTTCTTCAACAGCCTGCTGGACCCACAAACACAAAACCCCTGGATTCCCGATAAAAACCTTCGAGAATGACAGATTGTCATTTGTGTTTTGTCATCCCCGAATGATCCTGTCGGGGATCCATACGAAAAAGCAGGTCGCCGGACAAGGCGAAACAAAAGGCTTCAATTCCGAAGCCAGCTGCTACAGGGTGGCTGCCGGTTTTTTCCCGTCAGATCCTAATTCGGGGCTCCGCCCCGCGCCCGGCTTCCTTTTTGCGCGCCCAAAAAGGAAGCGAAAAAGGGCGCCCCGTTGACTTCGCCCGCCCAAG
>JAFGOW010000012.1 GCA_016926265.1 Deltaproteobacteria bacterium
GTACTTGGCGACATCGAGGCCGGCGAAGATGCCGTCCCAGGCCACGGCCATGAATTTCGGCGTGAAGCCCGCTTCCTTGCCGGCGGCGGTCATGTAATCGACGGAGAAGCCGGTGATCTTTTTGTTGGCGTCGACGAATTCCATGGGGGGCCAGGTGGCGTCGGTGGCGAAGATGATGACCCTCTCGGTGGCCTGAACGGTGGTGACGGCCAGGAAAACACCCAGGAGCAACAGCACGGTTTTCTTAAGCATGATTTAATCCTCCATAATGATTGATTGGAACGGGTTCCCATAGGACCGGGATGGACTTTAGCATCCTTGAATCGGGATTGGCAATTGCCAATGCTCGGAAACCGGGAAAAATTTCGTTCAAAAGGGGTTTCATGAAAGGTATCGCAAAAATTTTTATATGTTTAAATTTATTAAATTTTTTACAAAGTGGCCGCGCCCTTCCAGAATTGGGCGATCAGCATCCCGGTCAGGATCAGGGCCGCGCCCAGGAGCCCCCTGGAAGTCATGGTCTCGCCGAGCAGCAGCCAGCCGGAAAGGGCTGCAAAGACGGTTTCCAACTGCATGATGAGGGCGGCATGGGCGGGGGGCGAATCCTTCTGGGCGATAACCTGCAGGGTGAAGGCGACGCCGGTGGTGACGATGCCGCTGAACAGCAGCGGCATCGCGGCGGCCAGAATCCCCGCGGCGTCGATTTCCTCCATGGCCAGCGCCACGCCGAGACTCAGCAGGGCGCAGACCAGGGTCTGGCCGAAAGCGAGGAAGAAAGAGCGTATTTTGGGGGAGAGCCAGCCGATGACCAGGACGTGACCCGCCCAGGCGAAGGCGCCGGCCAGGATCCAGAGGTCGCCGGGCGCCAGCTTGAAACCCTCGGTGACGCTCATCAGGTAAAGGCCGCCGACTCCGAGCAGGGCGCCCGCCCAGACGCCGGGGCCGCAGCGCAGTCCGAACAGCAGGCCGATCATGGGCACCATGACGACGTAGAGGCCGGTGATGAAACCGGCGTTGGCGGCGGTGGTCGAAATCAGACCGATCTGCTGGAGGTTGATGCCGGCAAAGAGCATCAGACCGGCCAGGGCGCTCCCCCACAGGAGCGGGGGCAGGGGGGCGGCGGCTCCCACGGACTGGGGGGGATGTTGTTTCCAGGTCCTCCAGGCCAGCGGGAACAGGGCCGCGGCGCCCAGGAAGAAGCGCACGGCATTGAAGGTGAAGGGGCCGACGTGGAGGGTTCCCAGCCGTTGGGCGACGAAGGTGGAACCCCAGATCAGGGCCACCACCAGCAGCAGCAGATTGGCGCGCAGAATGCGGTTTTTCATGGTCGGGCCGTCGGCGGGAAGAGCCGGTCAAGGGGAAAAAGCGAGTTTTTATACAGCAATTCGACCGGGAAGGCAACGGTTAACCCACGCGGCATACCGGCTCCGGGCACCTGCCGGGGACAAGGAAAAACCTTGCCTGGAAAGGCAGTTTGCGCTTTAATCCGGAGCACCGGACAGGGACAGGGGAGAACGACATGGAAAGAAAAACCAAGGTGGTGGTATACAAAGGCGTCGCGTTGCTGCTGGCGGTCGCGGCCCTGGGCATTTTTTTCAGCGCCTATCTCATCTTTGAAAAGGTGGCCGATCTGCCCATATCGAACATCGAAACCAAGATCGGGGCGACCAAAGCCATCCTGCGTTTCGCCGGCGGCCTGGTGGTCGGGTTCGCCGGTTTTCTCTTCAATTACACGGCGAATCTGCACAAGAAGGAGGATGAGGGGGGAGGGGGCTGGATCAGCTGAAGCCGGTTCGGGAAGCGGCCCTTATCCTTCCAGCCATTCGGCCAGCCGGCTCTGGACCGCGGCCGGGTCTGGGGTGCGGACGCGCAGGAGCTTGTGGCGGGATTTTTCCCCCTGAGTGACGAGAACATCCTGCCTGGGGACCTTCAACAGCGACGCGAGGAATTCCCGGCACGATTCGTTGGCGGCCCCATCCACGGGGGGGGAGGTGAGGCGGACCTTGAGTTCATCCCCTTGAATGCCGGCGATTTCATTTTTGCTGGCGCGCGGCTGCACCTTGATCCGGAGCGTCACCCCGTCGCCGGTCACCGTCAGGAAGCCGCTCATTTCACCTCGGCGATCCGAATCCCCGGCTTGAGCTCCGTTTCGGCGATCTTGTCCTCTTCGTTGATCAGCACGATTTCATCTCCCCGCCGCTCGAAAAAAGCCTCGTCGCTGCCGTCGAAATTCATCTCCAGCAGCTTGCGGTGGCTCTCCAGCAGGGAACTCAAGGCGGTCTGAAAGACGATTTTCTGGCGGTGCAGTTCATTGATTTCGTCGAGGATGAGGAAGCGTTTCTCCTCGGCGCCGCGGATGATCCGGTCTGCCTTGAGCTGCCCTTCCTTGATGATGAGATTGGCCTCCCGGTGCGCGCTTTGCTTCAAATCCTCGGTGATCTTCTGGGTGGTGATGAGGGTCTCCTGCAGGATCGTCTCCCGTTCCCGCATCTCCTCCATGGCGCTCCGGGTCCGGGCCAGATTTTCCCTCAACTCGTGGTTTTCCCGGTGGAGTTTCTCCAGTTCCTCAGCGACCGCTTCGAGAAACCGATCGACCCCGGCCTTGTCGTATCCGAACAGGCGATTTTTGAAATGTTGCTGGTGGATTTCGATGGGGGTGATTTCCATGATGACGGCTCCCCGCAGGAAAAACGCTAGAAGGAAGAGGCTAGTTGCATGAAGATGCCGTTGACGATCCTCTGAATGACGGTCAGTGCCAGGATCAGAACCCAAGGAGTGAAATCGATGCCGCCGAACTGCAGGGGCACCAGGCGTTGCAGCCGGTAGAGAACCGGATCGGTGACGGAATAGAGAAAGCGGACGATGGGGTTGTAGGGATCGGGGTTGACCCAGGAGAGCAGAGCCCGAGCGACGATAATGAAAATATAGATCTGGATGAGCAGGTTGAAGACCTGGGCGAAAGCGAGTAGGGTTTCCCTGAGGATGATCACTGTGGCAACTCCGTTTGTGAATGACGGGCCTCCGGCCCTGAAAAATTTATAGAATTTATTGATTTTATACAGAATTGACCCTTTTGTGTCAAATTTTTATCCGCGCCGCCGTCGCTGGCGGTGCTGGGCTCCTTTCGGGGGTTGAAAAGGTTCTGGAATATTTCCCCCGCCGCGGATATAATGACCGGCCCCAAAAGGACAGTGAAAAGCTCGAAAAGGATGCGCCCGACATGAACAAAGGCAGAACAAGGACCAGCAACCTCTATGTCAGCAAGCTGACCCCGATCATCGCTCCCGCCGATCTGGTTCAGGTTTTCCCCCTGAGCGATGAGAACGCCGAATTCGTCAGCTCCGCGCGCCGGCAGATCAAGGCCATTCTCAACGGCGGGGACCGCCGTCTGATGGTCGTGGTCGGCCCCTGCTCGATCCACGACCCCCAAGCGGCGCTGGAATACGCCGGGCGGCTGGCCGGGCTGAGCCGGGAGGTCGAGGATCAACTTTTTCTGGCGATGCGGGTCTATTTCGAGAAACCGCGCACCACCGTCGGCTGGAAGGGGCTGATCAACGATCCCGATCTCAACGGCAGCCACCAGATCTCCAAAGGGCTCGGCATCGCCCGCCAACTGCTGTGCGCCATCAACGCCCTGGGGCTGCCGGTGGCCACCGAGCTGCTCGATCCCATTACCCCCCAGTATCTTTCCGACCTCATCTGCTGGGGAGCGATCGGCGCCCGCACCACCGAATCCCAGACCCATCGGGAACTGGCCAGCGGCTCCTCATTCCCGGTCGGGTTCAAAAACGGCACCGACGGCAACCTTCAGATCGCCATCGACGGCATGGGAGCGGCCCGCCATCCCCATACCTTTCTCGGCATCAACCGGGAGGGGCGGACCTCCATCGTCAGCACCACCGGCAACCCCGACGTCCATATGGTGCTGAGGGGAGGAAACGACAAGCCGAACTATTTTCCTGAAGACATTGCCAGGGCCGTCCAGCTGCTGGAGAAGGCGGGACTCAACCCGGCGCTCATGGTCGATTGCAGCCACGCCAATTCCTACAAAAACCATGAGCGGCAGGAAGAGGTGCTGGTCAACGTGATGGAACAGATCGCCGCGGGCGAGAAAGCCATCGCCGCCTTGATGATCGAAAGCTGCCTGAAACCGGGCAGCCAGAAGATTCCGGCCAATGCGGCCGATCTGGTGTACGGGGTTTCCGTCACCGACAAGTGCGTCGGCTGGGAGACGACGGAACGGATGCTGCGGTTTGCTGCCGGAAAACTGCGGGAGTTGGGCGGACGGCCGCTGTAGCCGGGAGGCGGAAAAACGCAAAGGACTGTGCCGGTCCGCGGGAGCCGGCGCGCCCAGGGCGGCTGTCCCTCAGAGATGGGTCAGGTCGTCCACTTGCAGCTGCAGGTCGTCCACGTTGACCCGGACAATGCGGCCATCTTCCCGTTCCGCCCGGACCAGCCCCGCGCTGACCCATTCGAAGAGCAGGGTTCTGGAGATGCCGAATTTGTGCTGGGCTTCTTCCGGGGTGAACCAGGTCTTGCCGATGGACATGGGGGCCTCCTTTGCCCTGGGGCTGGAACGGAACCGCCTATCAAAAAAGTTGTTGAAAAACAAGGATCCGGTCCCCGTGGGCGTTCTCCGCGAGGATTTTGAAAAGCGCGACGTTTACAATCAGTATGTGAGTCTTTGAAAAAGCCGGACAACGCCGCATGTGGGGCAAAGGCGCAGGTTCTCTGCGGCCCGATAAAAGAACTATAGCCGATCCTGCCTGCAAGTCCCCGGCGTGCGGCGGGCGGGCGGCGCAAAAACGTCCTTGACAAGAACTTTTTTTTTCGTTAAATCTACATTTTCGTGGCCGGAAGGCCCGTTTTTCGAGAATCCGGATTAAGATTATCCATAGTGAAGAGAGGTTTTGATGAGTACGCAAATCGTCAAAAAGGCGGACGTCAACCAGAAATGGCATGTCGTCGACCTGAACGGGAAGGTCCTGGGCCGCGCCGCCTCGGAGATCGCCAAGGTTCTGCGGGGGAAAAACAAGCCCTGTTTCGCCCCCCACATGGATGCCGGTGATTTCGTGGTCGTCGTCAATGCGGAGAAGGTCCGTCTGACCGGCAACAAGCTGGCCGACAAGATGTATTACCGTCACAGCGGTTACCCGGGCGGGCTGACCACCACCCCGGCGGGGAAGATGCTGGAAAAAAAGCCTGCGGAGTTGATCCGCATCGCGGTCAAGGGGATGTTGCCCAAGAACAAACTGGGGCGGCAGCTGTTCACCAAACTGAAGGTTTATACTGGCGGAAGTCATCCCCACGCCGCCCAGAAACCCCAGGCGCTTGAGTTTTAAAACGGCAGAGCGAGGAGAGAAAGATGGCCGAACAGAAATATTACGCGACCGGGAAGCGGAAAACCTCCGTGGCCCGCGTTTGGCTCCGGTCCGGAACCGGAGCGATTACCGTCAACCAGCAGCCTCTGGACGATTATTTCGGCCGGGCGATTCTGCGCATGGTTATTGAGCAGCCGCTGGCCCTGACCGAGACCCTGGGGAAATTCGACATCAATGTCAATGTCTGCGGCGGCGGCCATACCGGGCAGGCCGGTGCCATCAAACACGGCATCTCCAAGGCGCTGATGGAATTCAGCCAGGATTTGCGTCCGCCGCTGAAGAAGGCGGGCTTCATCACCCGCGACAGCCGCGTCAAAGAGCGCAAGAAATACGGCCGCCGCGCCGCCCGTGCCCGGTTCCAGTTCTCCAAGCGTTAATTTTCAGGAAACCAGTGGCGGCCGTGGCCGCGTTCTTCATGGGACCACCATTTCAAGCAGGGAAGACAGGAAACCGAGCCGGTTTCCTGTCTTCTTTTTGAGAGGAGTCAAACATGATCCGCCGCGTCGCGATTGTCGGGGCCGGGGGCTATACCGGCGTGGAACTGCTCCGGCTGCTCTGTCTCCATCCTCATGTCGAGCTGACCTGCCTGACCTCGCTGGAGGAGGTCGGCGCCCCCGTTTCACGGGTCTTCCCTTCGTTGCCGAAGAGGATCGCCCTGAAGCTCGAAACCCTGGATCTGGACCGGGTCGTCGCCGCCTCGGATATCGTCTTCACCGCCCTCCCCCACAAGGCGGCGATGGCGGTGGTTCCCCCGCTGCTCGCTGCCGGCAAGAAGGTGATCGACCTGTCGGCTGATTTCCGGCTCCGGGATGTCGGCGTCTACGAGCAGTGGTACCAGCGCCACACCTGTCCGGAACTGATACCCGAAGCGGTCTACGGTCTTCCCGAACTCTATCGGGAGCGGGTTCGCGGCGCCCGTCTGGTCGCCAATCCGGGCTGCTATCCGACCAGCGCCATCCTGGCCCTGGCGCCGTTGATCCGTCACGGCCTGATCGATCTGGAAACGGTCATCATCGACAGCAAATCGGGCGCCACCGGCGCCGGCCGCTCGGTCCGACTCGGCAGTCTGTTCTGCGAGGTCAACGAGGGTTTCAAGGCCTACGGCGTCGGCAGCCACCGCCACACTCCGGAGATCGAGCAGGTGCTCGGGGATCTGGCCGGAGCGGCCGTCATTGTCAGTTTCACTCCTCATCTGCTGCCCATCAGCCGCGGCATCCTTTCCACCTCCTACGCCAAACTGAAGAAGGCCGTCGGCGGCGCCGAGCTGTCGGAGCTGTTCCAGGAGTTCTACCGCGACGAGCCCTTTGTCCGGGTCTGCCCGGCGGGGGAGCTTCCCAACGTGGCCATGGTCAAAGGGAGCAATTACTGCGATCTCGGCGTGGTGAGCGACCCCCGCACCGGGCGGGCGATCGTGGTCTCCGCCATCGACAATCTGGTCAAGGGGGCCTCCGGCCAGGCGATCCAGAACATGAACATCATGGCAGGGTTCGAAGAGGGGCTGGGCTTGCAGGTGGTGCCGCTGTTCCCCTAGATTGGCTGAGGTTTCGGGATGGAAATGCTGCTGACGGTGCTGGGGGTGGTGCTGATCCTGGAGGGGATTCCCTGGTTCCTTTCCCCCTCCGCCATCAAGAGGGTCTATGCCCAGATGCTGCTGCTCCCCGAGCGTCACTTGCGCCTGTTCGGTCTTTCCGCCATGCTCGGCGGCCTCCTGCTGGTCTATCTGGTCAGGGGTTGACGGAATCCGGACCCGGTTTCGTCGGAGGAGCGCCTGCCCATGGAGTTGAGTGATTTCGATTATCCCCTCCCCCCCGAGTTGATCGCCCAATACCCTCCCCCTCATCGCGGCGAATCCCGGTTGCTGGTGGTGGACCGCCGCGACGGTTCTCTGGCCGACGACCGTTTCCCCGCCTTGGGCGCGTATCTGAGGCGCGGCGATCTGCTGGTCGTCAACGACACGCGGGTGATTCCGGCCCGGCTGTTGGGAACAAAGGAAGCCAGCGGCGGCCGGGTGGAGGTCTTTCTGGTGAGCCGCGAGGCGGGGGAGGAGGAGGTCTGGAGCTGCCTGTGCCGCTCCTCCAAACGCCCCCGGAACGGTTCGATGCTGCTTCTGGGCGAGGATCTCAAGGCTGAGGTTCTGGGAGCGGGAGAAGGTTCGCTGCTGCGGTTGCGGTTCCGGTTTGCGGGGGCCTTTCAGGAACTGTTGGCTAAAACCGGGCGCATCCCGTTGCCCCCTTACATCCGGCGCCAGGACACCCCTTTGGACCGGGAACGCTATCAGACCGTCTTTGCCCGCTGCGCCGGAGCGGTGGCGGCCCCCACGGCGGGCCTCCACTTCACTCCCGAGCTGCTCGATCGCCTGACCGGCCAGGGCGTGGAGATCTGTTCTCTGACCCTCCATGTGGGGATCGGCACCTTCCTGCCGGTGCGCAGCGACAATCCGTTGGAACATGAGATGCACGGCGAACATTTCTCCATTCCGGCGCCGACCGCGGAGCGGATCCGGCTGGCCAGGGCGGAGGGACGGCGGGTGATCGCCGTCGGCACCACCGTGACCCGCGCCCTGGAAACGGCGGCGGCCGACGGGGCCGGGCTTCGCGAAGGGGAAGGAGTCTCCCGGCTGTTCATCTATCCGGGATTCCGGTTTCGGATCGTCGATGCCCTCATCACCAATTTCCATCTGCCCCGCTCGACCCTGCTGATGCTGGTTGCGGCCTTCGCCGGGCGGCCTTTGATTCTGGAGGCCTACCGAAAAGCGGCCGCCTTGCGTTACCGTTTTTACAGTTATGGGGACTGCATGCTGATCCTGTAAAGCGCTGCCGGAATTTCTTTCTTCCAACCCGAGGGCCGGTGCTTCGATTTAGACCGGGTCCGACGACTTGTTGCGAGCCGATCATGTTGAGCTTCATTCTGCTGCACCGGGATGCCGGCAGCCAGGCGCGCCGGGGGCGCATCGAAACGGCGCGGGGGGCGATCGAAACCCCGATCTTCATGCCCGTCGGCACCCAGGGGACCGTCAAGGCGATGACCGTCGAAGCGCTCCGGGAAGTGGGTGCGCAGATCATCCTCGGCAATACCTACCATCTCTATCTCCGCCCCGGCCATGAGCTGATCCGTGCTCTCGGCGGGCTGCACCGGTTCATGAACTGGGAGCGCCCGATCCTGACCGACAGCGGCGGTTATCAGGTTTTCAGCCTGAGCCGGCTGCGCGCCATCGACGAGCAAGGAGTGGTGTTCCAATCCCACCTCGACGGTTCCCGCCATCTCCTCACCCCGGAACTCTCCATCGCCGTGCAGGAGGCGCTCGGCGCCGATATCGCCATGACCTTCGACGAATGCATCCCCTATCCGGCCGAGCGCGATTACGTGATCGCCTCCAGCGACCGTTCCAGCCGCTGGGCGGGGCGCTCCAAGGCGGCGCTGAAGGAGGAGAGCGGCACCGCCCTGTTCGGGATTGTGCAGGGGGGGATGTTCCCGGAACTGCGCGCCCGCAGCGCATCCCAGTTGCGGGAGATCGGCTTCGACGGCTATGCTCTGGGGGGACTGGCGCTGGGGGAGGAGAGCGCCCAGATGTACGATATCTTCGCCGCCTCGCTGCCGCTGCTTCCCGAGGACCGGCCGCGGTACATCATGGGGGTCGGCACCCCGGAGGATCTGGTGGAGGGGGTGACCCGCGGCGGCGATCTGTTCGACTGCGTCATGCCGACCCGCAACGCCCGCAACGGGGTGCTTTTCACCTCCTTCGGCAGGCTCGCCATCAAGCAGAGCCGGTTTCGGGACGATCCCGGCCCCATCGATCCCCGCTGCGGCTGTCAGGTCTGCCGCCATTACAGCCGCGCCTATCTCCGCCATCTCTATCTGGCCAACGAGATCCTGGCTTCGGTTCTCAACACCCACCACAATCTTCATTACTATCTCGGCCTCATGGCGGCGATGCGGGAGGCCATCAGCCAAGACCGCTTCGGCGAGTTCCGGAACGATTTTTACCGCCGCCGCCAAGGGGAGCCGTAGCAACGGGACAAAAAATCCCCGATTTGCTCCGGATTAATTTTTTTTTCCGGGATTTTCTGCTATAACGGTGACGGCACGGCAATCGTGGCAAGGGCTTAAAAACATTTTCCATATAAAGGGAGGTTGGGTCTCATGGTCAGTGAAGCGTTCGCCATGGCGGGAAACGTCGCCGCACAGGAGGGGGGTCGTCCCGGATACGAAACGGTCATCATGCTGGTGCTGATGGTGGCGGTTTTTTACTTTCTCCTCATCCGTCCCCAGCAGAAAAGGGCCAAACAGCACAAGGAGCTGATTGAGGCCATCAAGATCGGCGATCAGGTGGTGACCGCGGGCGGCATCCACGGCCGGGTGGCCGGCCTTCAGGAGGAAGTGATCTCCCTGGAGGTGGCGACCGGGGTCAAGATCAAGGTCAGCCGCTCCTCCATCGTCAGCACCCAGAAGCCGGCGGAAAACAAGGAAAAACCATAAGCTCCGCGTTCCCGCCGGGGAGGTTTCCGGTCAGGGTGTTCCGAGTCTGAAAGGAGACGGTTTCGGATATGTCCAAAAACCTGAAGGTCCGGGTTATGCTGGTTCTGTTCTGTGTCGGGCTGTCGCTGGCGGCCTTGGCGCCTACCCTGTTCCGGGAGAGCCTGCCGGGGTGGTGGCGGAATCTCGTCGATCCCATCCATCTCGGTCTCGACCTGCAAGGGGGGATTCACCTGGTGCTGGGGGTCGATGTCGAAAAAGCGGTGGAGAGCCGCCTCGACAGTATTGTCGACGAGCTGGAGACGCTGCTGCGCGAGGAGGACATCGTTTTCAAGAAGGTGGCGCGGGGGGATGAGGGGGTGGTCTCGGTAGTCGTCTACGATGAGGGCTCGGTCACCCAGCTCGAGACCCTTCTCAAGAAGCAGTTTCCGATTCTGGAAACGGCCCCGGACACCCGTTCCGGGGAATATCTTCAGAAAAATTACCGGCTGGCAGAACGGGAGGTGGAACATATCCGAACCTATGCGGTGCGCCAGGCGGTGGAGACGATGCGCAACCGCATCGACCAGTTCGGGGTCACCGAGCCGGTGCTGCAGCGCCAGAGCGACGACCGCATCCTGATTCAGCTGCCGGGGGTCAAGGACCCGCAGCGCGCCATCGATCTGCTCGGCAAGACCGCCCGCCTCGAGTTCAAGATGGTCGCCGATGTCGCGCCGGAGGAGGCCGTCAAGGGGCTGCTGCCGGCGGGCACCCGCCTGCTCTATGAAAAGCGGGTCAACCGCCAGACCGGGGCGGTGACCGAAACCCCGATCGTGGTCTTCGAAAAGACCAGTTTGACCGGGGATCTGCTCTCCGATGCCCAAGTGCGGATCGACAACCGTTTCAACGAGCCGTATGTGTCGATCGATTTCAATGCCCTCGGCGCCAAGCGTTTCGACCAGATCACGGCGGCCAACGTCGGCAAGCGTCTGGCCATCATTCTGGACGACACCGTCTATTCGGCGCCGGTGATCCGGGAACGGATCTCGGGCGGCAACGCCATGATCAGCGGTTCCTTCAACGAGCAGGAGGCGACGGATCTGGCCATCGTGCTGCGTGCCGGGTCGCTGCCTGCCCCGGTGCGGATCCTCGAAGACCGCACCGTCGGACCTTCGCTGGGGCGTGACTCCATCAACCAGGGCTTCTTCTCCGTCATGGTCGGCGGCCTGCTGGTGGTGGCCGCCATGATTTTCTACTATCGGCTGTCCGGTCTGGTGGCCAATGTCGCCCTGATCCTCAACATCGTCTTCATCCTGGCGCTGCTGGCCTTGCTGAAGGCTTCCCTGACCCTGCCCGGCATTGCCGGCATTGTCCTCACGGTGGGGATGGCGGTGGACGCCAACGTGCTCATCTTCGAGCGCATCCGCGAGGAGCTGAGGCGCGGCCAGAGCCCCCGCCTGGCGCTGGACGAGGGGTTCGGCAAGGCGTTTCTGACCATCATCGACGCCAACGTGACGACCCTGATCGCCGCCGTGGTGCTGTTCCAGTTCGGGACCGGTCCGGTCAAAGGGTTTGCCGTCACCCTGTCGATCGGGATCCTCTGCTCCCTTTTCACGGCAATCTTCGTGTCACGGGTGATCTTCGATTATTTCTTTGAGAAACGCCAGATCAGCAAGTTGAGCATCTAAGGAGATCTGAATGGAACTCGTCAGGCCGGACATCAATCTGGATTTTATCGGAAAACGCCGCGCCGCCCTGGTTTTTTCGGCGGTTTTGATTCTGATCGGGATGCTCTCCCTGGCGTTTCGGGGCGGCCCCAATTTCGGCATCGATTTCGCCGGCGGCACCTTGATCCAGCTGCGTTTTGCCGAGCCCACCCAGGCCGCCGACATCAAGGGGGCGCTCAAATCCCTCGACATCGGGGCCTTCACGGTTCAGCAGTTCGGCGACGAGGCCAACGAGTTTCTGGTGCGGGCGTCGAAATCGAGTTCCGAGCTGAAGGGCTTCTCTCAGAAAGCCCTGGAACTGCTGGAAACTCACTACGGCGCCGGCAAGGTCGATATCCGGCGCGCCGAAATGGTCGGCCCCCAGGTCGGGAAAGCCCTGCGCAGCAAGGGGTTGTGGGCGATCTGCTACGCCATGATCGGGATTCTGGTCTACGTGGCCTGGCGTTTCGAGCTGCGGTTCGCGGTGGGGGCCATCGTCGCCCTGATCCATGACGTCCTCATCACCCTCGGCGCTTTTTCCCTGGCCAACCGGGAGATCGACCTGCCGGTCATCGCCGCCTTCCTGGCCATCGTCGGCTACTCCCTCAACGATACCATCATCGTCTACGACCGGATCCGCGAGAACATGGGGAAATACCACAAGGAGCCGTTCCCCTCCATCATCAACCACAGCATCAATGAAACGCTCTCCCGCACCCTGCTCACCTCCGGGACCACGCTGCTGGTGGTGGTGGCGCTTTTTCTCCTGGGCGGCGCCGTCATCAACAACTTCGCCTTCGCCCTGCTGGTGGGGGTCGTGGTCGGAACCTATTCCTCCATCTACATTGCCAGCCCACTGCTCATCGTCTGGGAGGATTACATCGGAAAACGCCGCAAGACCGGGGTGGCCGCAACCAGAGGCGCCTGACAGCCGGAAAGGCCTGCGTTCCGGGAGGGGACTGCCCCTCCCGGAACGCAGGCGCTTTCAATAGAGGCCGAGCCGGTTCAGGGTGCGGGGACCGGCGATGCCGTCCTCCGGAAACCCTGCCGCCTTCTGGAATGCCGCTACCGCACGGCGGAGCTGCTCGTCATAGACGCCGTTTTCCTCGCCGTCGTAGAACCCTTTTCCCTTCAACGCCCGTTGCAGATCCTTGACCTTTTCCCCCTTGGCGCCGACCTGCATGAGATAACCATCCCGCTTCCCCTGCTGGGAACGGTAGAAGTCGGCCTTCCGCTGTTTCAGATAGCCCTTGCGGGTGTCGCCGTCGTTTTCCGCCTGGGCGATGGCCCCCGCTTCCAGTTGCACCGCCTCCAGTTTTTTCCTCAGTTTGACATCCTGATAGCGCCCCAGGTCCCGTTGCAGGGCCTGGTCCATGGCCGCCATGCGGGCCCTGGCGGCAGGAGCATCCCCCTGTTCGAAGAGCCGCACCGCCTCCTCATGCTCATGGTCGGCGGCGATCAGGCGCGATTCCACCGCGGCGCCGCGGTTCTCGCTGCGGGCCACCCGCTCCGGTTCCCGGACCCGTTCCACCGCCACCGGCCGGCTCAGCTCATGGCGCTTCCCCTGGGCCGGATCGCGGTAGCCGAGATGGAAGCTGCCAAGGGACTGGCTGCCCGGCGGGGCGGCGGCCAGGTCCAATTGCAGCAGCAGGGTGCGTTCTTCGCCGGCGTGGAAATCGGTCATGTTCACCGTGGTGCGCCGCTCCTGGTGCGAGGTGGGATAGCCCAGAACCCGGACTCCGCGGACGCTGTCCCCCCAGTGGAAGCTGAGGACGAAATCGCGGGTCACCAGGGAGGAGAGGATTCCCATCTCCTCGGTAAAGATCCGGCTCACCTGACTGGGATGCTCGATGTAGTAGTAGTTGCCGCCGCCGCTTTCGGCGATGGCCTGCATCAGATTTTCGTCATAATCGAGGCCCAGTCCCAGAGCGGAGATCTGCACCCCCTGGTGACGCAGCGAGGCGGCCATGCGGGCGATGGCGGCGCGATCGGTGACGCCGACATTGGCCAGCCCGTCCGACAGCAGCAGCACCCGCCGGATGCCGCCGAAGCGGTTGTGCAAAACCTGGCGGCCCCCTTCCAGCATCCCCCCGGCCAGGTTGGTGCTCCCCCCCGGCGTCAGGGCGGCAATGGCGCGTCGGATCGGCTCCCGGTTTTCGAGCGGCGCCGAGGGCCACAGCGGTTCCACGCGGTCGTCGTATTGGACGATGCCGAGGATGTCGCTGCCGCTCAGCATCCCGACCAGATCCCGCGCCGCCTGCTTGGCGTAATCGAGTTTTCCCTTGTCGGCCA
>JAFGOW010000013.1 GCA_016926265.1 Deltaproteobacteria bacterium
GATGTTCCGCATTACCACCCCCCGACAGTTTTTACACCAGGCCCGAAAATTTTTTAAAAAGCATCCGGAACTGAAACCGAGTTTTGCGGAACTTTTGGCCGAACTGCAGAAAGATCCGTTCCAACCTCGGCTGGACCTGCACCCTTTGGGCGGAAAACTGACCGGTTGTTTCGCGGTTCGTCTCACCTACAGTTTTCGCGTTACCCTGACCTTGTTCATTACCGAAAAGGAGATCGTTCTTCTCGACATTGGGAGCCATGACGATGTTTATCGTTGAGGTCAAGCCAGAATTTTTTTGGCAGGGAAGAGTTCCGTGGACAGGATGCTTTATTCGCAATCGCCGAAATTCTAAAAGCTTCCGCTCAAACTTGCCGCGAATCATTTTCTCAGCCCTCTTCTCATCCCCTCGATTGGCTTTACGTTGCCGACGGTGACACTCTCAGCCTCAGCGCTGGAAAATGGTTGTTGGCCAGAAAAATCATGGCTGTATAACCCATCCCCCACTGCACCCGCCCCTGGCCAAATCCATCCCGCCTGTGTTATTTTCCCCGGAAACCCGAGCCACGTGACCGTCAGGAGGGAACCATGAACGATCCGGCTAACGATCCGAGCTCCATCGCCGACCTGGGCCGGGCCGAGCAGGTGCGGCTGCTGCTCGACCTGTTCCACCGCAACCTCATCCACCACGCCCTGTGGTTTGCCGAGGTCCGCCACCAGATGGGGGAGGAAATGGCGCTGGAGGCGATGGACGAGGTGCTGGGAAAAGGGCTCGATCTCCAGCTCAAGCGCCTCGCCAAAGTGCTCGGCGTTTCCCTCGAAGACGGGCTCCCCGAGCCGCTGCTCGAAATGCCGGACGAGACCCGGCGCGCTCTCATCGAGGCGGCCTCGGCCAACTGGCTCGCCACGGACGGCCTCTGGTTCCAGGCGGTGGAGTTCCGACACGGCATGAACGAGGCCAAGCGCTGCAACGACTCGTGCTGGGCCCATTTCTCCCCCTTCGAGGCCTGGTCGATCAAGCGCTTTCTCAAGCTGCCCGACCGGCCGGGGCTCCAGGGGCTCAAGACCGCCCTCAATTTCCGGCTCTACTCCAGCCTCAACGAGCAGTCGATGGAGGACGACACCCCGCACAGCTTCATCTTCCGGATGAACCGGTGCCGGGTCCAGACGGCCCGCAACCGCAAGGGGCTGGCGGACTACCCCTGCAAATCCGGGGGGCTGGTGGAATACACCTATTTCGCCAGGGCCATCGATAGCCGGATCCGGACCGAGTGCCTGGCCTGCCCTCCCGATCCCCACCCCGAGGAGTGGGTCTGCGCCTGGCGTTTCTCGCTCCCGGAGCCGGAGGGGCGTTCGTAGGCAGTGGAGATGACGGAAACTCGGAAGAGCTGGCTGATCGTCAAGATGGGCTCGACCTTCCCGGCGCTCAAGGAGAGGCTTGGGGATTTCGAGGACTGGATACTGGCCGGGATGGGGGTGCCACGACAGCAGGCCGAGGTGGTGCATCCCCCCGCCGGAGACCCCCTCCCGGATCCGGAGGGCTTTGCCGGGATCGTCATGACCGGCTCCCATGCCATGGTCTCGGACCGGGAACGGTGGAGCGAGAGCCTGGCGCCGTGGCTGCAACGGGTGGCGGCGCAGGGGGTTCCTTTTCTCGGCATCTGTTACGGCCATCAGCTCCTCGGCCGCGCCCTGGGCGGGGAGGTGGCGGACCATCCCTGCGGCCCGGAGGTCGGCACGGTCCGCGTCACCCTCCGCCGAGAGGCAAGCGCCGATCCCCTGTTCGGCCAGCTGCCGGAGACCTTCCCGGCCCAGGTGACCCATGGCCAGTCGGTGCTGCAACTCCCTCCCGGAGCCCTGCTCCTGGCTTCCAGCGACCATGAGCCCCACCAGGCGTTCCGGGTCGGCAAGGCGGCCTGGGGGGTCCAGTTCCACCCCGAATTCAGCGTTGCGGCGACCCGTTTCTATGTCGAGGCCCTGGCCGACCGGCTCCGGGCCTGGGGGTGCGATCCGGAACGGCTCCGTTCCTCGGTTTGCGACACCCCGGAGGCGGCAGGGCTGCTGCGGCGGTTCACTGCCCTGGCTTCCCGGCGCTGACGTTATGGAAGCGGCATCGCGAGATTCTTTTCCCCCAAGCGGCCGCTGTCGTGATAACATTTCGGGGCAAAGGGGAGGGTCTTCGGCCTGAAAGGGATCGCGGCGTGTTACAGGACCTCAGAAGGGTGTTCACATCCGGCGAGTTTTACCGCAATTGGGGTCTGCTGCTGCTCCGGGTCGGCATCGGTTCCAGCATGATCCTGTTTCATGGCTACGGTAAGCTGGTCGGCGGTCCCGAGGTCTGGGAGCAGGTCGGCGCCGGAATGGGGCTGTTCGGCATCCATACCCTGCCGGTGCTGTGGGGGGCGCTGGCGGCGATGGCCGAGTTTTTCGGTTCGCTGCTGCTGATCTTCGGCATCCTGTTCCGGCCCGCGGCGTTGGGTCTGGCCTTCACCATGACCGTGGCGGTGCTTCATCACCTCCATCTTCCCCCGGAAGTTCCGGGCGCCGGCTGGGCGGGGGCCTCCCATGCCCTGGAGCTGGGGATCGTCTATCTGGCGCTGTTGCTCACCGGGCCGGGAAGGTACCGCGTTTCCCGTTGGTGAGTGGTTTCACCCCCTGGAATTCCGTAAGGCATTGTCCGCCGCCGGCGATAGCCGGCTCCGTTTTTTGGCAGTGGTCCCATGACCAGGAAAGAGGTTCGGTATGAGCAACAGGGAAGTTCAATCCGGAGATACCGTCAAGGTCCATTACCGTGGCACCCTGAATGACGGCAGCGAATTCGAAACGACCTTCGGCGGCGAGCCGCTGGTTTTCGAGGTGGGGAGCCAGGATATCATCCCCGGCTTCAGCCGCGCGGTGCTCGGCATGACCAGGGGAGAGAAGAAGGCGGTCCGCCTCGCTGTCAATGAGGCCTATGGCCCCTATCGGGACAACTTCGTCTTCCAGGTGGGGCCGGACGTGTTCCCGGAAGGGACCTGCCCCGAGGCTGGGCAGGTGTTCGAAATGTGCAACGACCAGGGGAAGACCCTTCATGTGCGGGTGCGCGACGTCGGGGAGGATCGGATCGTGCTGGACGCCAACCATCGCCTGGCGGGGCAGGAACTCAACTTCGAGGTCGAACTGCTGGAGGTGGTCCCGAAATAAGGGGCCGCCGCCTTTTTTTTGAAAGCCGGCTTTTGCAGCCGGCTTTTCTTTTTTTGAAAGCATGGTATACGGGTTAAGAATCCATGAGGATCCATGGAGGCCGATTCGGGAAGGAGGAGGAAATGACCAGTTATCATGAACCGGTGGAACAGTTGAGCGAACACGCCCGCAATTGCACCAGGGCGATCAACAGCCTCAAAGAGGAACTGGAGGCCGTCGACTGGTACAACCAGAGGGTGGAAGCGAGCCAGGATGAAAGTCTGAAAAAGATCCTCGCACACAACCGCGACGAGGAGATGGAACATGCCTGCATGGTCCTGGAATGGCTGCGGCGCAATATGGGCGGCTGGGATGAGCAGTTGCGCATGTATCTCTTTTCGGAAGGGGATGTGACGGAACTGGAGGAAGCCGGGGGAGAGGGCGAGGGATTGATGCCGGGGGCCAGGGGCAAGGACCTGGGTATCGGGAAACTCAAATAATGACGGCTTGGCCGGGAGGAGGCGATATGGATTATCTGCGACAGGAAATGGCGCCGGTCACGGCGGAGGCGTGGGATGAGATCAATCAGCAGGCTAAAAAAAGTCTGGGCGGCCACCTGACGGCGCGTCGTTTCGTCGATCTGGACGGCCCCAAGGGCCTGAAGTTTGCCGGGGTCCCCCTCGGCAGGGTGGAGACGGTTTCCGGAAGCGCCGGGATCGAATGCGGGGTCCGGAAGATTTTGCCGCTGGTGGAGGTCCGGGTGCCTTTTGCGTTGGATCGCCGGGAACTGGAAAATGTCAGCCGGGGGGCTCAGGACGTCGATTTCACCCCGTTGGAGGAGGCGGCGGAAAAGATAGCCGGGTTCGAGGAACGAGCCCTCTATTATGGCTTTGAGGGGGGTTGTATCCGGGGGCTGCGGGAGAGTTCGGCCTTCGATCCGATCCCCTATCCCGACACCGCCGAGGAGCTTCCCGAAGCGGTTTTCCAGGGGATCGGCAAGATGCGCCAGGCCTCCGTGGAAGGTCCCTACAGCCTGGTGCTGAACCCCCATCGGTTCGGGGAACTGATCCGGGTCGTCCGGGGCTACCCTCTTAGAAAACAGCTTCTGAACCTGCTGGGAGGCGAGATCTATGTGGCTCCCGGCGTCGGCGAGGCCTTCCTCGTCTCGGCGCGGGGAGGGGATTTTGTTCTGACCCTCGGCCAGGATCTCGCGATCGGTTTTGACCGGGCGGACGGCGATCTGGTCCAGCTCTTTTTCATCGAATCCTTCACCTTCCGGGTCTTGCAGCCCGCGGCGGTGCTGGTATTGCGCTGACGGCCGCGGCGGGTAAAATCCTTCGGGCCACCGGGCATCACGAATCAAGGGGGCGGTTCCCCAGGGAACCGCCCCCTTCGATTTGGGCGCCAGGCATGAAAAAGCGCATCCTGGTGGTTTTTTATTCCGCGGCCGCTGATCTCAAAAATTTGGCCGGAGGATTGCAAAAAAGGGTTCCCAGCCGCCGGGGGCGGTTCCTTTATTGGAAAAATTGACATATCTTCCACTGATTCCAGCGGAGAAGGAAAATGTTGCGGCTGTTGTTCATTCTGGGAATCTTTCTTTTTCCGGTCCTTGTTTTCGCCAGCGGCCTCCCCAAGGCGGATCTGGTGGTGGTTCACAAATCCAAACGAACGATGTCCCTGCTCCGGAACGGCGAGCCTCTCCGGGAGTATCTGGTCTCCCTCGGCGAAAACCCCGATGGCCACAAAATCCAGGAGGGGGACAAGCGGACCCCCGAGGGGGAATACCTTCTTGACTGGCGCCGTGTCAGCACCCAGTATCACCGCTCCATCCACATCTCCTATCCCAACGACGAGGATCGGGAACAGGCCCTGGCGCTCGGGGTCGATCCGGGAGGAATGATCATGATCCACGGCATTCCCCGGCGCTACAACCGGGTGGCCGATGTCCTCAAGCAGCGGGACTGGACCAACGGCTGCATCGCGGTCAGCAACGACGAAATGAACGAAATCTGGAATCTGGTGGAGGACGGCACGCCGATCCGCATCGTGCCCTAGGGCCACTGCCGAAAGAGATCCTTTTCAATGAAAAAACCGTCTGCGAGGACGGTTTTTTCGTTATCCCGGAATCCCGCCGGCGCGGGGAAATTCACTTCACTGGATCAAAACCAAGCCCATCTCCACGCCGTAGGGGATCTCCTCCGGCCTGGTCTGCTTGCCGATGGGATAGACCCTCCAGCCGACTCGGGAGGCCATGGCGGTGGGGTCCATGCCGACGCCGTGCATGGTGAAGTTGACCTTCTGCCCCATGCGGCAGCCTTTTGCCGTCAGGCCGCTGCATTCCACCTTGGCGCAGAAAACCCTCTTGCAGGAAGGCCCGCCGGCAAAAGCGATGGCGTTGGCATAGCCGTCGTAGAAAGCCGCCGATTGGAGGGACGCCACCATCTTGTACATCTTCAGGGCGCCGGGGATCTTGTGCTTGTCGGCGTTGTCGTAATCGGGATCGGCCATCTCCTCGGGCGGCACCTTGAGCAGCAGGAAGATCCCTTTCTGGTATTTGTCGACGATTCGGCGGGTCTCCTCCGCGCTCCAGGAGTGGGGTGGGCAGTGGAGATTGGTATTGTAGTAGGAGCAGCGCGGTGAAAAACAGCGGGCCACGATCCGCTCGTCGATGACGATATTCTCCCTGCCGATGATCTTGGCGTCGTCGGCTCCCATCTCCAGCGCCAGGGCGAGATATTTCTTTAAATCCTCTTCCAGCTTGTCCCCGTCCAGGGCGTCCTGAAAACTCCGTTGGGCTTCGGCCATGGATCGTTCCTTTCCGTGAGCGGATGATGGGTTCTTCCGGCTTCTGCCCCGGCCGGGAATCCCTTTCCGGAACCGGTGGCACACCCTGGAAATACGGTTAGATTTTAAACAAAGGCGGATGAAAAAAAATACCCCCATTGACTCAAGTCAAGGATTTCATCTCCCCTTTCCGGTTTAATAGCTCCCAAAAGGTTATCAGAGCCCAGCCATTTCTCAAAAAGGGAGGTTTGCCATGTTCTGTTTTCAATGTCAGGAAGCGGCCGAAAACGTAGGATGCAGCGTCAGGGGGATGTGCGGCAAGGTGGAGGAGACCGCCAATCTCCAGGATCTGCTGATCTTCGCCCTCAAGGGGCTGTCGATCTACGGCAAAAAGGCCCATGAACTCGGGCTGCCGATCCAGGAGGACGGCCTTTTCGTGGCCCAGTCCCTGTTTGCCACCATCACCAACGGCAACTGGGACGACGACCGTTTCGCCGCCCTGATCCGGGAGGCGCTGCGGCGCCGCGAGGCTCTGAAGAAGAAGGTTCTCGTCAGCGGGGCGATGGCGGGAAACCTGCCGGAGGCCGCCACCTGGTTTGCCGACGACGTCGGTGCTTTCCGGGAAAAAGCCAAGACCGTCGGCGTCCTCGCCACGGAGAACGAGGATGTCCGGTCGCTGCGGGAACTGCTGGTCATCGGCGTCAAGGGGATCTGCGCCTACGCCGATCACGCCGCCATCCTCGGCAAGGAAAAGCCGGAGATCTACGGCTTCATCCTGGAGGCCCTGGCCGCCACCACCGAGGAAAAATCGGCCGATGAGCTTGTAGCGCTGGTGCTCAAGGCCGGGGAGATTTCGGTCGCCACCATGGCGCTGCTGGACGAGGCCAACACCTCGGCCTACGGCCATCCGGAAATCACCGAGGTCAACATCGGGGTCCGCAACAACCCCGGCATCCTGATCAGCGGCCACGATCTCAAGGACATGGAGGAGCTGCTGAAGCAGACCGCAGGGAGCGGCGTCGACGTCTACACCCATTCGGAGATGCTGCCGGCCAACTACTATCCGGTCTTCAAGAAGTACCGCCACTTCGTCGGCAACTACGGCGGCTCTTGGTGGCAGCAGAACAAGGAGTTCGCGAGCTTCAACGGCCCGATCCTGATGACCACCAACTGCATCACCCCGGTCAAAAAGGAGAGCCCCTATTTCCACCGCATCTTCACCACCGGCGTCACCGGCCATCCCGGGGTCCGGCACATCCCCGACCGGGTGCCGGGAGGCGCCAAGGATTTTTCGGCGATCATCGCCCTGGCCAAAACCTGTCCGCCGCCCACCGAAATCGAGACCGGCAAGATCGTCGGCGGCTTCGCCCACCACCAGGTGCTGGCCCTGGCCGACAAGGTGGTGGCCGCGGTCAA
>JAFGOW010000101.1 GCA_016926265.1 Deltaproteobacteria bacterium
GCAAAAACTCCCTACGGTCAGACAGTTTGCCGCTCTATGAAATCCACCCGAACCGGCGGCGGCATTCCGGCTAAGTCAACAATGGGGTTTTAAAATCTGAAGTTCAAAAGATTTAAAATCCCAGTTTTTCAACAGCCTGCTGGGCTCCCAAAACACAACAAGCCTGGATTTCCGATAAAAACCTTCGGGAATGACAGGTTGCCATTTGTGTTTTGTCATCCCCGAACGGTCCTGTCGGGGATCCATACCAAAAGGTAGGTCGCCGGACAAGGCGAAAACAAAGGCTTCAATTCAGAAACCAGCTGCTATCGGCTGACCGGTGGGGTTTTCAAACCGTTTCTGCACCGGAATCAGTCCCGGAAACGCTTGAGCAGGTCCCCGTAGGCGTCGATGCGGCGGTCGCGCAGAAACGGCCAGATCCTTCTCGTCGCTTCCGCTTTGGCCAAATCCAGCGTCGTCACCAGGATTTCTTCCTCTTCCCCGCCGGCCCTGGCCAGGAAAGCCCCCTGGGCATCGGCCACGAAGCTGTTCCCCCAGAATTCAATTCCGTAGTTCTTTTCCGTCGGATGAGGTTCGAAGCCGACCCGGTTGGCGCTGACGACGGGAATGCCGTTGGCGACGGCATGGGAGCGTTGGATGGTGAGCCAGGCCTGCAACTGGTTCTGCTGATCCGTCCTCTCCTCCCGGGGGTCATAGCCGATGGCCGTCGGGTAGATCAGCAGCTCGGCCCCAGCCAGAGCCATCAGCCGCGCCGCTTCGGGAAACCACTGGTCCCAGCAGACCAGAATCCCCAGCGTGCCGAGGGAGGTTTTCACCGGCTGAAAACCGAGGTCCCCTGGAGTGAAATAGAATTTTTCGTAATAGCCGGGGTCGTCGGGGATGTGCATCTTGCGGTAGCAGCCGGCGATGGCGCCGTCCTTGTCGAGGACCACCGCCGTGTTGTGGCAGAGGCCGGCGGTGCGGCGTTCGAAGAGCGAAAGCACCAGGGCGATGCCGAGGCGGCGGGCGACCGCGGCGAAAAAATCGGTGGAGGGGCCGGGGATCGGCTCCGCCAGATCGAAGCGGCTTACGTCTTCGGTCTGGCAGAAGTAGCGGGAGTTGTGCAGCTCCGGCAGCACCGCCAGCGTCGCGCCTTTCTTGGCGGCCTCGGCCACGGCTGCGGCGCAGTGTTCGCGGTTGGCCCCCAGATCCTCGGAAAAGGTGAGCTGGAGGACGGCCACGGTCAGGTTGTTCATGCCAGGACTCCTTTCGGCAGTTGCATGGTGAGGCAGTGCAGCGAGCCTCCCTGGAGGATCGGCTCCCGGCAGTCGATGCCGATCAGCTCCCGCTCCGGAAAAACTTCTCCCAGCCTGGTTAAGGCGATTTCGTCCCGCGGGTCTTGGTAAACGGGAACCAGCACCGCGCCGTTGACGATCAGGAAATTGGCGTAGCTTGCGGCCAGACGGCGGCCGTTCTCATCGTGGATGGGGGCGGGAATCGGCAGGGGAATGAGGCGGTACGGCCTTCCTGCCGGGGTGCGGAAGGCGGCCAGCTCCGTTTCCATCCGCCTCAGCTCCTCACAATGCTCGTCCCGCTCGTCGTCGCAACTGCTGAAGGCGATGACTTCCGGGGAGCAGAAGCGGGCCAGGATATCGACGTGGGCGTCGGTGTCGTCGCCGGCCAGGAAGCCGTGGCGCAGCCAGAAAAAGCGCCGGACCCCCAGCAGTTCCGAAAGCCTGGCTTCCAGCTCGGCGGGGCCGAGATGGGGATTGCGGTTGGGGTTGAGCAGACAGCGCGCCGTGGTGAGCAGGGTTCCCCGGCCATCGGAATCGAGGCTCCCCCCCTCCAGCACCAGGCCGGGGCGCATTGCCGGATGGCGGCCGAAGAGCCCTTGGCGCCGCAACTTTTCGGTGATGCGGTTGTCATTTTCGGCGGAGAATTTTCCCCCCCAGCCGTTGAATTCAAAATCGAGCAGCAGCGGTTCCCCCTCGTGGAAAACGGTGATGGGGCCGAAATCCCTGGCCCAGGTGTCGTCGGTAGGGACTTCGCACAGCAGCAGGCGATCTTCCGAAAGCCCGGCGGCGGCCAATTCGCGGCGTACTTCTTCAGGATCGGGCGCCACCACCACGGCCTTCTCATGGCGGAGAATGGCGCGGAGGAGCTCCCGGAAAACGCGGCGGACGGCGGCGAGGCGGGGAGCCCAGTCGCTCCCTGGGTGAGGCCAGGCCAGCAGCACGGCGTCCTGCTGCTCCCATTCGGCGGGCAGGCGGGTGGTCATCGGTTTTTCTCCTCATTTTCCGTTCAAAAAACTCTAGGGGAGTTTGGCTGGCGATTCAACGAATATCTTTGGAACGGCGCCGCCGCCATCCTTTTTCCCATTGTATTATTGAGTATGTATCTTGCATAAGGTGGGAACCATGAAGGTCGGGATCAAAAATTTTATCAAGCCCCGCTTTGGCTTGCAGACCGAGATTTTCTTCAATCTCGCCGTTCTGGTGAGCGTGGCGCTGCTTTTTTCCTGCCTGCTCTGGGTCCGTTTTGCCGAAATCGAGCTGATTTCCCAGCGGATCCAGCTCGCCCAGGAGAAGACCAAGCTGCTGCTTCGGGGCGGCGCCTCCGTTCCTAGATCTGAAACGGGGGGGGAGCGAGCGGTCCTCAACAGCGTCCGTGCGGCTCTTCAAATGTTTCAGAGCAGTGGCGAGCTGTCCGGGTGGGCGCTTTACGACGGCAATCTGCTGAAGGTTGCCGATTACAACGGGCTGGCCATGGCGCCCGTTTCGAGGGCCGAACTGGGGAGACGGCTGCTGGCCGGCGAGGTGGGGGCCGAGGCTGATTATCCGCCTTTTTCCGGTCTGTTTTTTTTCCTGCCTCCTTTTCGGAATCTCGGCCCGCTCCGGATAACCGGGCCCCTGCCTTTTCGGCGGGGGGTGGCGGTGATCGATTTTTCCCTCCGGGACATTCCGGAGCGGATCGGTTCCGGGCTCCTCGGTTTTCTGGGTTATGCGGTCCCCGCCTCCCTGATCGTGATCGGTTCCGGCATTTTCCTGCTGAGGAAAAACGTCGTGCGGCCGCTGAAGCAGCTCGATGCCAGCGCCGGCCGTGTCGCCACCGGCGACCTGGAGCATCGGGTGGCTACCGATGGACCTGAGGAGATCTTCTCTCTGGCCGAATCCTTTAATGCCATGATCTGCTCTCTTCGTCAAAAGCGGGCCGAGACGGAACGCCATGTCCGGGAGTTGGAAGCGGTCAATGCCGATCTCCGGGAAACCCGTCAGGAACTGATCCAGGCGGAAAAGATGGCTTCCATCGGGCAATTGGCGGCCGGTTTGGCCCACGAACTCGGCAATCCGCTGGGGGCGGTTCAGGGCTATCTGGAGATTTTGCGCGCCGAAGCCGGCGACGATGCCCAGCAGGATATCGCCCGGCGGGCGCTGCTGGAAATCGAGCGGGTCAACCGGCTGGTTCGGGACCTTCTCGACTACGCCTCCCCACAGCCCCGGCAGGAGATCGCCGAGCCCTTCGATCCGGTCGTCGCGGTTCGGGAAGCCGTAGGGATCCTGTCGCGGCAGGATACTCCGGCGGCCATCGCCATCGAGGAACGGCTGCCGGAATCGCTGCCGGCGCTGAGGCTGCCCCGCCATCAACTGGTCCAGGTGATCCTCAACCTGTTGATGAACGCCCGTGATGCCTCGACCGGCATGGCGCCGATCGTCGTCGCAGGTGGGGAGGGGGCAGGGGAGGTCTGGCTGTCGGTGGCGGATCGGGGGGAAGGGATCCCCAAGGAAAATCTGCCCCGGCTGTTCGACCCCTTTTTCACCACCAAGGCGACCGGCAAGGGGCGCGGTCTGGGGCTGGCCATCTGCCGTGGCATCGTGACGGCTGCCGGCGGCCGGATCGAGGTCAGTTCCGAGTGCGGCCGGGGAACGGTGTTCCGGGTGGTTTTCAGGCAAGGGGAGGAGCGGGCGGATGAAATTTGAAACCATTCTGGTTGTCGATGACGAAGCCGCCATGCGGCACATGTTGCGCCTGGTGCTGGAAAAACGCGGCTACCGGGTGCTGGAGGCCGCGGACGGGGAGGCCGCGCTGGAGGCCGTGTCCTCCCAGAGCCCGGACGCGGTGTTGTGCGATATCCGCATGCCGGGGCGGGACGGCCTCTCTTTCCTCAATGAAATCCGGCGGCAGCATCCCCATCTGACGGTCATCATGATGAGCGCCTACGGCACCATCGACACCGCTGTCGAATGCATGAAGCAGGGGGCCTACGATTTTGTCTCAAAACCGTTCAAGACCGACGAGGTGGTGCTGTGCCTCAAAAAGGCCGAGGAACGCATCGGCCTCCAGCGGGAAAACCTGCTGCTGAAACGGCGGCTCGAGGACCGTGGCGAAGAGCAGTTTATCGGCGCCAGCCCGGCCGTGAAAGAAATCCGCGAACTCATCGGTCAGGTGGCCGATTCCGCCCTGCCGGTACTGGTGACGGGCGAAACCGGCACCGGCAAGGAGGTGGCGGCGCGCTGTCTGTATCGCGCCGGGCGTTGGCGGGAGGGGCCTTTCGTCTCCGTCAACTGCGGGGCGATCTCCTCCGGACTGATGGAAAGCGAACTGTTCGGCCACGCCAAAGGGGCCTTCACCGGCGCCGACCGGGCGCGGGAGGGGCTGTTTTCCGCCGCCGACGGCGGCATCCTGTTTCTCGACGAAATCGGGGAACTTCCCCTGGAACTCCAGCCGAAGTTGCTGCGGGTGCTTCAGGAGGGGGAGGTGAGGCCGGTCGGAGAGACCAGGTCTTCCAAGGTCCAGGTCCGGATCGTCGCCGCCACCGCCCGGGATCTGCATGCAGAGGTGGAAAAAGGGCGGTTTCGCGACGATCTTTTCTACCGCCTCAATGTGGTCGAGATCCACATCCCTCCCCTGCGGGAGCGTCCCGAGGACATCCCGCTGCTGGCGGAACATTTCATCCGCCGCGTCGCGCTTCAGGAAGGGCGCCGCCCGCCGCTTCTGAAAGAGGACGCGGCGGCGCGCCTGAAGAGTTTTTCGTGGCCGGGAAACGTCCGGGAGCTGCTCAACTTCATCGAAAAAACGATGATCTTCTGCCGCGGCGAGGAGATCGACGCGGCATCGCTGGCCCCGGAGCGACGCGGCGACAGCCGCGAACTCCGCGACGGCTACGACCTCAAAGAGGCGGTGCGCCGCATGGAGAAGGAATATATCCGCAAGGCGCTGGCGGCTACCTCCGGCAACCGCACCCTGGCGGCCCGCCTGCTGGGGATCAGCCTCCGCGCCCTGCAATACAAACTGGCCGAATACCGGCTGGGCTGACCATGAAAAAATTTGCATGGCGCCGCGCAAAATTTGTGGAACCGGAACCGGAAAAGGAAACCCCGGCATCCCTTCTCGACCGGCAAAGGGAGTCGGCCGGGATAGCCAAGTTTCTGTTTTTTCAATGTAAATGATGTCGTTAGAGGTGCTGGGACGGAAATTTTGGAACGATCTTTGCTTTTCTTTTTGGCGCCTACTGGAAACGCGTCTGTCGCGGGGCGTTTTCGGTCGATTTTCAACAACCATCGGAGCGGACGTCCGAAACATGAAAGCCATTGAGAACCAAGAAGGTTTCACCCTGATCGAGATCATCGTCACGGTGGTGATCCTGGGGATTGTGCTCACCATCGCGGGAATCAGCTTCAAGGGTCTGCTGTGGAGCAATCAGGTCAAAGTGGCCGTCAACGACTACGTCACCACACTGGGCTTCGCCCGCAGCGAGGCGGTGACGCGGGGGCAGGTGGTGGCCGTGTGCCGCAGCATCAACGCCACGGCTGCCAATGTTCCGGGGACGCCGGTTCCTTCGTGCAGCACGGCGGCCGGAGCCGGATGGGAGACCGGCTATATCGTTTTCGCCGACGCGGACGCGGACGGCGTGCGTGACGCCAACGAAGAGCTGCTGCGGATCGTTCCGGGGCAGAGGGGCGGAGTTACTCTGACGGGCGGCAGCGCCAACGTGACAAATGTCATCCGTTACGCCGGCACCGGGTTTCTCACCGGCAGTGGCGAGGGCGTGGTAACGGTTTCCAACAATGATCATACCTTCCAGGTACAGATTTCCCCCACGGGGCGTGTCAGGACGCAACGGCCATGAAAAATTATTTCAGTTACGAATCCCATTCCTCGGTTTCGCAGCGGCAACCCTCCCGAAGAGGGAGACTCCAGGCCGGTTTCACCCTGATCGAGATCCTGGTGGCCCTGCTGGTCTTGTCCGTGGGCTTGCTGGGCCTGGCCGGGATGCAGGCGCGGGGGCTGCAGAACAACCAGAATGCTTTTCTGCGCTCGCGGGCGGTGCAGGGCGGCGCCGACATCCTCGACCGCATGAGGGCCAACCTCGATCCGGCCCTCAACGGGAACTACAATATTGCCAAGGCGGAGGCCCCGGCCGAGCCCGCCGGCGGCGCGACCATGGCCCAGATCGATCTGTGGCAATGGAAGCGTGGCCTGGCAGCTTCCCTGCCGCTCGGCGACGGCCTGGTTGCTGTGGCAGCCAACATCGCAACCATCACTGTCTTCTGGACGGAAGGAAACGAAGAACGCATCGTGACATTGGTGACGAGACTATGAAAAATCTTTTCAAAGAAATGAAAGCGCGGTTGTGCGGCCAGGCCGGCATCGGGATCGTGGAACTGCTGGTCGCCCTGACCATCGGTCTGATCCTGATGGGAGGCATTTTCCAGGTCTTCGTGGGAAGCACCACCACCTACTCCTTCACCGAAGACCTCTCCCGGCTCCAGGAAAACGGCCGCTTCGCCCTCCATATCCTGAAGCGCGAGGTGCGGGAAGCGGGGTTCTTGGGGTGCCTGCAGGATGTCGGCTCCTTCAAGAATACGCTCAATAATCCCGACAATTTCGCCTATGATTTTTCCGAAGCGATCTACGGCCTCGATGCCAACGGTGGAAATTGGGCCGATGACGCCGGCGCAGTCGATCCTGCTCTGGCCGGCACCGCCAACATGGGTCTGCCCGCCGACCGGCTCCCGCTGGCGGGCAGCGATATTTTGGTGCTGCGCGGGGTCCGCGCCGACATCGCCGCTATCGAGGTGGGAATGCCGCCGACCTCCGCCGATCTGAAGATGACCGCCGGCCTGGCGGCCGCCGGTATTCTGAAAGAAGGGGGCGGGGATATCCTGCTGATCACCGACTGTGAGGGGGCCGCCGTCTTCCAGACTACCCAGTACGTCGATAACAACGGAAACGCCAACCACAACACCGGCGTCGGCGTCCCCGGCAACTCGACCAAGGCTCTCAGCGATAAGCCAGGGCACAGTTTCGGGGAAGGTTCCACGGTCTATTTCCCGCAGACGGTGACTTTTTACCTCAGCAACAACGACGCCGGGCAGCCCTCCCTCTACCGGCAGATCAACCAGGGAGCGCCTGTCGAACTGGTGGACGGGGTGGAGAACATGCAGGTGGTTTACGGCGAGGACACCGACGGCGACCGGCTCGCCGATCGTTATGTGGCCGCCACCGCCGTGACCGACTGGGGAAACGTCGTCAGTGCGCGGGTCGGGTTGCTGATGCGGACCGTCGATGAGATCCTGCGGGGTCCGGTGGACAACAATCGATACGATGTCGATGGGGACGCGGTCCTGGAATACAACGCGCCCGGCAACGACCGGCGGCTGAGGATGGTCGTCCGAGGCACCATGGGGCTGCGCAACCGTCTGCGCTGACAGGAGACCGATCGTCATGAAACGTATAGCAATTTTGGGGGATGAACGGGGAGCGGTTCTGATCACCGGCCTGGTGATGCTGCTGCTTTTGACCCTGATGGGGGTCGTCTCCATGCAGACGACGACGCTGGAGGAGAAGATGGCGGGGAATCTCGAGCAGCAGGATCTGGCCTTCCAGGCCGCCGAGGCCGGCCTGCGCGACGCCGAGGAGTGGCTCGACAACACCGTGGTGCTGCCCGCCTTCAACGGCGCCGGCGGCCTTTTCCAGGCGGCGGGAATGGGCGAGACCCCGGTCTGGGAAACCGTCAACTGGAAGGCGGAAGTCAACGGCAACTTCCTCACCTATCGGGATGCCGACCTGGACGAAGTTTTCAAACAAGCCAACCGGCCGCGCTACATCATCGAGTTCATGACCGAGGTGGTGCTCGATTCCTCCGATTCGCTGAAAGTGGCGCCCGATCCCGACGACAAGCAGGGCTCCTACCGCATCACCAGCCGCGGCATCAGCCCCAACACACGGGGCGAGGTGATCCTGCAGACGACCTTTATCCGCTGATCCTGCATGGCTTTTAACGACAAAACGAGGTGAAAAATGAGGTTATCCGTTCTGTTTTCGACCCTGTTGGCGACCATCCTGCTGCTGACGGCGCCGGTGGACGCCCGCTTCATCCCTTCCGGAAACGTGACCGCGGTTTACCCCGAGCATCACCGGGTGACCATCGACCGCCAGACCTGCCGCATCAGCTCCGACACCCTGATCGACAGCGTTTCCCGGCCGGGAGTTGCTTTGAGTATCGGTGATCTGCAAAAGGGGCAGAAGGTATTTTATGAGTTGTCTCCCAAAAAGGGGCTGGAGCCCGAACTGAAGCGGATCACCATCCGGGATGTGGATTGAAGAAAAGACAAATTCATTTTTTCTCCACTGCGGCTACAGGGAGAAGAGACCTGATTGAAAGGATGCGGCCATGTTGACCAGAAAATTGACCTTCGGGGATAAGTTTAGGGCGTGGCCTTGGGCTGTCGCCGTGGTTTTCGGGCTGTTGCTCCATTGCTTCCCCGCGGAAAACGCCAACGCCGACATCGCCCAGTCGCCACTGTTCCTGACGGTCGAGGTGGCGCCCAACATCGTTTTCGTGATCGACGACTCCGGTTCGATGATGTTCGAAACGATTCCGGAAACCATCACCGATACCTTCCAGACGTCGGTTTACTACATGTTTCCAAGAACCTACAGCAGCAAAGATGCCAATACCTGGAATATCTACGGCGCCAGCAAAGACTATTGGGCCGGCGGCTCCAGCAGAGCGGTGCCCAAATTCGACGCGACCAACAAATGGGCCGCCTATTTCCGCTCCTCCCACAACAATCCCATGTATTACAACCCCGCCGTGCGTTACCAGCCCTGGGTGGATAAGGACGGCGCTCCCTGGGTCGACGCCGTTCCCAGCGCCGCCTACCACAACCCGGCGATTACGTCGAAGGGAACCCGGAATCTGACGGCCGACAACACACAGACCGCCTGCTGGATCAAATCCACCGCGGTCAAGGGGGGCAGCGACATCTGTGAGGACAATTCCAGTTCCAAATCCGTCACCTTTTGGCCGGCTACCTATTTCAAATACAACGGAAGCGGTTCGCTGACCGACGCTTCGAGCTACCAGCGCGTCGAAATCCGGGATAACGGCGACAGTTATGCCGGCGGCCCCAACCGCCTCGACTGTGCCGACCCCAATGCCTGCACCTACGAAGAAGAGATCCAGAACTTCGCCAACTGGTACAGCTACCACCGCTCCAGGGTCTCGACCGCCCGCGCTGGCATCGGGCGCGCCTTCGCCGACCAGGGGGAAACGATCCGCGTTGGCTTCGGGGCCATCAACGCAGGCTCCAAAACCCTGGATGGCGCCACCAGCCCCGGTACCCTAATCCGGGGGGTGCGCGATTTTTCCGGCGCCGACCGGGAGGAGTTTTTCAGCCTGCTCTATGGCCTTGAAATCGAGGCGGCTGGCACCCCGCTGCGGCGCGGCCTCGACGACGTGGGGCAGTATTACCGCCGCACCGGCTCCCAGGGGCCCTGGAGTACCACCCCCGGCGTCAGCGGCGGCGAGGATCTGGCCTGCCGCAGTTGCTACACCCTGCTCATGACCGATGGCTACTGGAGCCACGATACTTCCAACACCTATACCGCCAGGGATTCGGTCCGGCGGGCCAACGTGGACAATACCAACGGGCCTGTCATCAACAATCCCGTTCCACTGAGCCCGAACTACCAGTATCTCCGCCCACGGCCCTATCGCGACGACTATTCCAACACCCTGGCTGACGTGGCCATGTATTACTGGAACCGAGACCTGCGCACCGACATCCCCAACAAGGTGCCGACCTCGGCTGTGGACGAGGCCTTTTGGCAGCACATGGTGACCTTCGGCATCGGCTTCGGGGTCATAGGAAGCCTGGATCCGGCGACGGACCTCCCGGATTTGACCTCCGGCGCCAAGAGCTGGCCCAACCCGGTGAACACCAATTCCGATCCGGCCAAAATCGACGATCTGTGGCATGCCTCCCTCAACAGCCGCGGCGATTTCTTCAGCGCCACCGAGCCGGATCTGTTCGCGCAGAAGATGGGCGATATGATCGCCGCCCTGGTCGACCGCCGGATCGGTTCGGCGGCGGCCATCGCCACCAACTCGACGCGCCTCGTCGATACCACGCTGATCTATCAGGCCCGTTTCGACAGCTCTGACTGGAGCGGGGAGATCATCGCCTATAAGATCAACAGCGACGGCTCAATCGGCGACGTGGGCTGGACCACCAGTCTGGAGGGGAAGATTCCGGTCCACGGCAGCCGCCAGGTTTTCACCTGGAACGGCGCCGCCGGCGCCGAATTCGCCTGGGCCAATCTGAGCGCCGCCCAGAAAACCGCGCTGCAGGCCGGCGGCACCGAACAGCAGGGGATCGACCGGCTGAACTGGATCCGCGGCGACCAGAGCAAGGAAAGCAATAAGACCGACGGCTATTTGCGCATCCGCACCAAGATCCTCGGCGATATCGTCAACTCCGACCCGGTGGTGATCGGGGCGCCCGATTTCCAGTACGAGAAGCTCCCCGTTGGCACCGCCGGGCAGAGCACCTATGACGATTTCCAGACCGGCAACAAAAGCCGGGCCAAGACCCTCTACATCGGCGGCAACGACGGCATGCTCCACGCCTTCGACGCCCTGACCGGGGTGGAGAAATTCGCCTACATCCCCTCCCTGGTTTTCAACAACCTCGCCTCTCTGACCAGCCCCGACTATGTGCACCGTTATTTCGTGGACGGCTCCGCCTATTTCGGCGATGCCTTTTATGAAGACACCACGGGGGGCACCAGCGCCTGGAAAACGGTCATGGTGGGGACCCTCGGCGGCGGCGGGCGCGGCGTCTTCGCCCTCGACATCACCAATCCCGACGGCTTTGACGCCGGCAAGGTGCTCTGGGAGTTCACCGACCCCGACCTCGGCTACGTCATGGGGCAACCGATGGTGGTCCGGATGCAGAACGGCAAGTGGGCCGCCGTCTTCGGCAACGGCTATGCCAGCGACAACAGCAAGGCTTTCCTCTTCATCGTCGATCTCTGGACCGGCGCTCTGATCCGCAAGATCGACACCGGCGCCGGCAGCGCGGCCAGCCCCAACGGCCTGGGCGTTCCCGCGCTGCTGGCCAACGCCAATAAAAGCATCGACTACGCCTATGCCGGGGATCTGCTCGGCAACCTCTGGAAGTTCGATCTCACCAACAGCGATGCCTCCAAATGGACTATCGGTTACAAATCGGGAAGCACCGGGATTCCTCTCTTCATGGCCAGGAGACCCGCAACGCAGGTTCAGCCGATCACCTCTCCGCTTGAGATCGGGAAACATCCCGAGGGCGGCTACATGATCTATTTCGGGACCGGAAAATATTTCGAAACCGACGACAATCTGGTTTCCGCCACTACGCCGATCCAGTCCTTTTACGGCATCTGGGACAACGAAAAAACCGCCATCACCGTCACCGACCGCAGCTCCCTCCAACAGCAGACGATCCTTTACGAAGGGCTGTTTTCGGAAGACAGCGAGGATTTGGTGCGGGTGACCTCCAGCAACACCATCGATTGGAAGACCAAACGAGGCTGGTATATCGATCTGGTGTCGCCGGCTGGAACCATCGAGGGGGAACGGGTGGTGAGCGCGCCGCTGCTCCGCCATGGGCGCGTCATCTTCACCACGGTCATTCCCTTGAACGATCCCTGCGCGGCGGGGGGGACGAGCTGGCTCATGGAGCTGATGGCCGAATCGGGATCGCGTCCAACCTATTCCGTCTTTGACATGGACGAGGACGGGAAAATCAACTCCGCCGACATGGTGACGGTCACCATCGGCGGGGAAGAGGTCACGGTGGCGGTCTCCGGCGACAAATCGGATGTCGGCATCATCAAGACCCCGGCTGTCATCACCGCCGGAGACGGCGTCGAATACAAATATACCGGCGGTTCCGAAGGCGGTATCGCGGTGATCCGGGAAAAAGGGAGCGACAACGATCAATTCGGGCGCCGTTCCTGGCGGCAGTTGCGCTAATATCGGCCATGGACCTGAAACCTCTGGAGCGGATATGAAATCGGAGCAGGGTTTTTCTCTCATTGAATTGCTGATCGTGGTCGCTATCTTCGGCATCCTGGTGGCCATCGCCATACCGTCCTACACCAGCTACCGGAGAAGCGCCAACCGCTCCGAGGCGCGGACCTCGCTGCTGGAGATTTCCCAGGAACTGGAACGCTATTTCGTGCGGCAAAACACCTATGTCGATAACGTCAACCAGCATAATTTGCCGAGGGATTCCCCCCATGGGATTTATCGGCTTCGGTTTGCCGCCGGTTTCCCGACCGCGACTACCTATACTCTGGAGGCGACCCCCCAGGGGGCGCAACTTGATGATGCGGAATGCGGCACCCTGAGCATCGACCATCTCGGGAACAAACAACCGGCCGGCTGCTGGTGATCCAAACGGCTTGGCTTAGAGGTTAAAGAGCCGGCCGCCCTTTCGTGGGCGGCCGGAGGCTGTTTCTTTTCGGGGCGTCCCTTTTGGGCGCCCCATTTTGCCGTGTAAAGGGTTGGGCAGCTTTTCCCTTGCGGGGGACTCGGGGATGCCGCTATACTTCTTCCTTATTTGTGGCATTCAAAGAGAGGCGCCCATGGCCAAGATCGCCCCGTTCCGCGGTTTTCTCTATCAGCAGAGCCGGATCAAAGACCTCAAAAGCGTCATGGCGCCCCCCTATGACTGCATCTCGGCCGCCTTGCAGGAAGAACTCTACCGCCACAACCCCTGCAATGTCGTCCGCCTGATCCTGGGAAAGACCTTCGACAGCGACGACGATTACAACAACCGCTACACCCGCGCCGCCGCCTTTTTCCAGGAGTGGCGGCGGGAAGGGGTGCTGGTCCGGGACGAGCAGCCGGCCGTCTATCTCTACGACCAGAAATATCCCAACGAAGAGGGGGAGGAGATGGTCCGCAAGGGGTTTCTGGCCCTGGTCCGTCTCGAGGATTTTTCCTCGGGGGTGGTAAAACCCCACGAACATACCCTCGAAGGCCCCAAAACCGACCGTTTTGAACTGATGAAGGCCTGCGGCGCCAACTTCAGCCCGATCTTTTCCCTCTATTCCGATCCGACCTTCGCCCTGGAATCGGTGATGAGGAAGAACCGGGAGCGGACCCCGGATCTGTCGGTGCGTTATGACGGCGACGAGCACCATCTGCTGTGGCGGGTCACCGACGAAGGGCAGATCCGCAAGTTTCAGGAACTGCTCAACGGCAAACCGCTTTTCATCGCCGACGGCCATCACCGCTACGAGACCGCGCTTCGCTACCGGGACTACCTCCGCGACCGGACCGCTAATTTCACCGGCAAGGAACCCTTCAATTATGCCCTCATGTATTTCTGCAACATGGAGGATCAGGGGCTGATGGTGTTTCCCATCCACCGGCTGATTTTCGGGCTTCCAGCGCTCGACCCGGCCGCTTTTCTGGAGGCCGCCGCCCAAAATTTCGTGGTGGAGCCCGACGGCTTCGACATCGACGACCCCGTTTCCCGCAAACGGGTGCGGGCCACCCTGGCCGGTAAAGGGAAATATTGCTTTGCCTGGTATCCGGGCGGCGGCAAGATTTATTTCCTGACCTTGCGAAATGAGGCGGTCATGAACGGTTATTTTCCCGCCGAGGCTCCCAAGGCGCTGAAGACCCTCGACGTCTCCATCCTGCACCGGCTGGTGATCGAGGAACTGCTCGGCATTTCGCTGGAGGATCAGAAAAACCAGAAAAACATCGAATACGTCAAAGGATTCGACGAGGCGTTGCGGGGGGTCCGGGAGGGCAGGGCGCAGATGGCCTTTCTGATGAATGCCACCCGGGTCGGAGAGGTTCGGGAAGTGGCCAACATCGGCGGCAAGATGCCTCAGAAATCGACTTATTTTTTTCCCAAACTGTTGAGCGGCATGGTGATCAACAAGATCACCGAGGACCCCTGACGGGGCGCCGGGGGAGTCTTAAACCGGTTTCAAACGAACAAGGGCGGCGCTAGCGCCGCCCTTGTTCGTTTGAAACCGGTTTTTCCCTCTTCAATATTGAATGTTGTTAATGTAAAAATACCGTTACGTTCTCTCTCCACGGGGTGGCGATGCCGGTCCCGAAGCCGTCAAATTTTTGTCCTGGCAGGGTTTTTCCCACTCGCTGGAAGGAATCTCGGCCATGAAGATCGTCAGGAACCTGGAAGACCCTCTGCTCCCCCTGAAAAACACCGTGGTCACCATCGGCAACTTTGACGGCGTCCACCTCGGCCACCGGGAAATCTTCCGGCGGCTGGTCGCCGCCGCCCGCCGCCTCGGCGGCAGTTCGGCGGTGTTGACCTTCGTCCCCCATCCCATGGAGGTGCTGGCGCCGCATCGGGCGCCGCGCCTCATCAATACCTACGCCGAAAAGGAGGCCCTCATCGAGGCCTCCCACATCGATTTCCTGGTCTGCGCCCCTTTCACCGCCGAAACTGCCCGGATGCCGGCGCCGCGCTTCGTGGAAGAAGTCCTGGTGGGGAAACTGGGTCTGACCCATCTGATCGTCGGCTATGACTACCGTTTCGGGAAGGGGCGGGAAGGGGACATCCCCTATCTGGCCGAAAAAGGGAAGGAGATGGGTTTCGGGGTCGAGATTCTGAAGCCGATTTCCAAGGGCGGCCAGATCTACAGCTCCACGTTTATCCGCAAGCTCATCGCCGAGGGCAAGGTGGCGGAGGCGATCCCCTTCCTGGGGAGGAATTTCAAACTGGAAGGGTGGGTGCGACCCGGTTTCCGGCGCGGGCGCATGATCGGCTATCCCACCGCCAATCTGATCCCCGACCCGAAGATCCTTCCCGGCCCCGGCGTTTACGCCGTGAAGGTCCGCTGCCGCGGCCAAATCCGGGACGGCGTTCTCAACATCGGCTACAACCCCACCTTCTCCCAGAACGAACTGTCGGTGGAGGTTCACATTCTCGATTTCGCGGAGACCATTTACGGCGAAAAGGTACGGCTTTTTTTCGTGGATCGGCTGCGGGACGAAACCCATTTTCCGTCGAGGGAGGAGCTTCGGGCCGCCATCGGTCAGGATGTCGAGCAGGCCCGCCGGATACTGAAAACCAGCCGGATCATCGAATACCGGGAATATCTGGAAGCTGGCGACGGCGCCTCCGGGGAAGGGAATTCTCATGAAAGGGATTGACGGCCAGACCAAAGTCTATGGGATTTTCGGCTTTCCGGTGGCGCACACCCTGTCGCCTTCGATGCAGAACGAGGCTTTCCGGCAGTCGGGGATCAACGCCGTCTATGTCCCTTTCCGGGTTCCGCCCGAACGGCTCGCAGCGGCGGTCGCCGCCCTGCGCGCCCTGGACATGGGCGGCGTCAACATCACCATTCCCCACAAAGAGAAGGTCTGCGAGCTGCTGGATGAACTCTCCCCCGAGGCGCGTCTGATCGGCGCCGTCAACACCATCGTCCATGAGGGGGGAAGGCTGATCGGTCACAATACCGACGCGCCCGGTTTCATGCGCGCCCTGGCCGAGGAACTCGACTTCGATCCCCAGGGGAAGCGGATTCTGGTGCTGGGGGCGGGTGGTGCCTGCCGCGCCGTGGCGGCGGGACTGGCGCTGGGGGGGGCGTCCTGGATCGGAATCGCCGATCTGGTCCCCGAGCGGGCGCGGCGGCTCGGGGAGGATTTGGCGGTGACATTTAACGGCACGTTATTTGCTTCGTTTTCTTGTGGTCCAACCTCCCTTGCGGGGCTGTTGCCGACCATCGACCTGCTGGTCAACGCCACGCCGGTGGGGATGAAGGGGGAAGTTTTCGAAGGATTCGAGTGGCGTCTCCTGCCGGCGCACGCCTCCGTCTACGATCTGGTCTATGCTCCCACCGGAACTCCGCTGACAAGGGCTTTCCGGGAATTGGGGCGCCGGGCCGCCGATGGATTGGGGATGCTGGCCGCCCAGGGGGAAGAGGCCTTTTTTCTCTGGACCGGGATACGCCCCCCGGCCGGTTCGATGAAACAAAAGCTGAAAACCCTGATCCGGGGCGGGTGACCGCCGGGTTTTAGGGATCCGACTTTTCGGGGAATGGCTTCATGACAAATCTCAGGCTTGGTGAACTGCTGGTTCGCAGTCAGCTGATCAACGACGAACAGCTCAAGAAAGCGATGGAGGAGCAGAAGAAGAACGGCGGCCGGCTCGGCCCGGCACTGATCAAGCTCGGCTTCATCGACGACAAGAATCTGACTGCGTTCCTGGCCAAGCAGTACGGGGTGCCCAGCGTCGATCTCGACAACCTGGAGATCGACAGCGCCATCATCAGCCAGGTTCCCGCCGATATCGCCCAGAAATATCAGGTGGTTCCCATCGGGCGGGCCGGCAACACCCTCAAGATCGCCATGAGCGATCCCTCCAACCTCTTTGCCATCGACGACATCAAGTTCATGACCGGCTTCAACATCGAGGTCTCGGTCTGCTCCGAGTCCTCCGTCAAGAAGGCGGTGGACAAACACTACGATCAGAGTTCCTCCTTTGCCGAAGTCATGGGCAATCTCGGCGACATCGATCTGGAGCTGATGGACGACCACGAGGAGGTCGATCTCCAGGAACTCCAACATGCCAGCGAGGACGCCCCGGTCGTCAAGCTGGTCAACCTGATCCTGACCGACGCCATCAAAAAAGGGGCCTCCGACATCCATGTCGAGACCTATGAGAAGTCGTTCCGGGTCCGCTACCGCATCGACGGCACCCTGGTCGAGATTATGAATCCCCCCATGAAGTTGCGGGCCGCCATCTGCTCCCGTATCAAGATCATGGCGGAGATGGATATCGCCGAACGGCGCCTTCCCCAGGACGGCCGCATCAAGATCAAGCTCCCCAACGGCAAGGACATGGACTACCGCGTCAGTTCGCTCCCGACGCTGTTCGGAGAGAAGATCGTGCTCCGGCTTCTGGACAAGGGGAGCCTCCAGCTCGACATGACCAAGCTGGGCTACGAGACGCAGGCGCTGGCCTGGTTCAAGGAGCAGATCCATAAACCTTTCGGCATGATTCTGGTCACCGGGCCGACGGGGTCCGGGAAGACGGTCTCTCTCTATTCGGCTCTTTCCGAACTCAACAAGGTCACCGAAAACATCTCCACCGCCGAGGATCCGGTGGAGTTCAACTTCGCCGGCATCAACCAGGTCCAGGTCCACGAGGATATCGGCCTCACCTTCGCGGCGGCCTTGCGTTCCTTCCTGCGTCAGGACCCCGACATCATCATGATCGGCGAGATGCGCGACTTCGAGACCGCCGAAATCGGGGTCAAGGCGGCGCTCACCGGCCACCTGGTCCTTTCCACCCTGCATACCAACGACGCTCCCAGCACCGTCACCCGTCTTCTCAACATGGGGATCGAGCCGTTTCTGGTCAGCACCGCCGTCAACCTGATCTCCGCCCAGCGGTTGGCCCGCAGGGTCTGCGCCGAATGCAAGGAGGTGGTGGAGGTGGAAAAGAAAGTCCTGATCCAGGCCGGCGTCAAGGAAGAGGAACTGGACCAGTACACCATCTATAAGGGGCGCGGCTGCCCGACCTGCAACAACACCGGTTACAAGGGGCGGGTCGGGGTCTACCAGGTCATGCCGATGTTCGAACCGATCCGCGAAATGGTGCTGAAGGGCGCCAACGCCACCGAGATCAAACGGGAATCGATGCGGCTCGGCGTCAAGACGATGCGCCAGTCGGCCCTGACCAAGATGAAGGAAGGCCTGCTCTGTCTCGATGAGGTGTTGCGGGTGACCGTCGGCGACGATTGATAATCCCTGGCGAAACCGGGTTGTCGGAACAGTCTAATGATTCGCCATCGCAGTCCTCTTTTACCGCAAGATCTCAAAGGGCGCAAAGAGGGGAAAAAAAGGCTGCCACCCCACTTTCATGCTTTGGTGGCCAAGAATGAAAAGAGTGGCAAATCTTGGATCCCCGATAGGATGACTCGGGGATGACGGAAAAGAATGGAAGCCTGTCATTCCCGAAGGTTTTCATCGGGGATCCAGAGGCCGGGATTTTTAGTGAGCTCAAAGACGGGCGCCAAAGCCCTTTTGGGATTTGATGGGAAACTGAATAGTTTCCAGTAAGCAGCCAAACAACGGGGTTCCGGGTTGCCGATGCCGGATCGCCATTCTCATTTCCATACGGAGTCTCATAATATGCAAGGTATCCACGAGATGCTGAAAATCACCGTCGACCAGGGGGCCTCGGACCTCCACATCACCACCGGCACCCCTCCGCAGATCCGGATCGACGGCGAACTTCGCCCCCTGGAACATCCCCCGTTGCAGTCCGCTGACACCAAACAGCTCTGCTACAGCCTTCTGACCGAGGCCCAGAAGCACAAGTTCGAGGAGTTGCATGAACTCGATTTCTCTTTCGGCGTCAAGGGGCTGGCCCGCTTTAGGGGCAATATCTTCATGCAGCGCGGCGCCATGGCGGGGGTATTCCGCCGCATCCCCTACAAGTTTCTCTCCTTCGAGGAATTGGGGTTGCCGCCGGTGGCCCGGGATCTGGCCCGTAAACCCCGCGGCCTGGTGCTGGTGACCGGCCCGACGGGCAGCGGCAAATCGACGACCCTGGCTTCCATCATCGACCTCATCAACACCGAACGCTCGGAGCACATCGTCACCGTCGAGGATCCCATCGAATACATCCACCACCACAAGAAATGCCTGGTCAACCAGCGGGAGGTCGGCTCCGACACCTATTCCTTCCAGAACGCCCTGAAATACATCCTGCGCCAGGACCCTGACGTGGTCCTGCTCGGCGAGCTGCGGGACCTGGAAACCATCGAAGCGGCTCTGACCATCGCCGAGACCGGCCATCTCTGCTTCGCCACCCTCCACACCAACAGCTGCGCCCAGACCATCAACCGCGTCGTCGATGTCTTCCCCACCAACCAGCAGACCCAGGTGCGGACCCAGCTCTCCTTCGTCCTGGAGGGGGTGCTCTCCCAGACCCTGATCCCCAAAATGAGCGGGCGGGGACGGGTGCTGGCCCTGGAGATCATGATCCCCAACACGGCGATCCGGGCCCTGATCCGGGACGACAAGGTACACCAGATCTATTCGCAGATGCAGATGGGACAGGAAAAATTCGGCATGCAGACCATGAACCAGTCCCTGTTCATGCACTATCACAGGAAAAATATCAGCCGGGATATCGCCATGGCCCGTTCCAGCGACCCCGAGGAACTGGCGCAGATGATCGCCAATCCGAGTGCGGTGCTGCGGCGCATGCAGCCGGAGGCGTCCCACGGCGCCCGGTCGTAGTCCACGGAGCAAGGGAGGATAAACAATGCCCAAATTTTCATGGGTGGGAAAAAATCGCAGCGGACAGATCCAGAAGGGCGAGATGGAGGCCCCGAGCCAGGGGATGGTGCTGGCCCAGCTTCGCAAGGTGGGGGTGACTCCGACCGAGGTGGTCGAGCGGGGCAAAGGGCTCGACATGCAGCTCAAGATCCCAGGGTTCAAGCCCAAGATCACCACCAGGGACCTGGTGATCTTCACCCGGCAGTTTTCCACCATGATCGATGCCGGCCTGCCGCTGGTCCAGTGCCTCGACATCCTGGGGCGCCAGCAGGACAACCGGACCTTCAAGGAGGTGCTCAAGGGGGTTAAGGAAAGCGTCGAATCGGGGGCCACCTTCGCCGACTCCCTCAAAAAGCATCCCAGGGTCTTCGACGAGCTCTATGTCAACCTGGTGGCGGCCGGCGAGGTCGGCGGCATCCTCGACACCATCCTCAACCGTCTCGCCGCCTACATCGAGAAGGCCCTCAAGCTGAAGAAAAAGGTCAAAAGCGCCATGACCTATCCGGGGACCATCGTCGGCGTCGCCGTTCTGGTCATCGCCGTGATCCTGGTTTTCGTCATCCCCGCTTTCGAGAAGATGTTCGCCGATTTCGGCAGCGCCCTGCCGATGCCGACCCAGATCGTCATCAACTTGAGCCGTTTCGTCACGGACTATATCTTTGTCATCATCGGCGCGGTGGTGGGTTTGTATTTTCTGATCAAATACCTCTACCGAACCAAGAAGGGGCGGGAAAAGTTCGACGCCTGGGCGCTGCGGCTGCCGATTTTCGGCGTCCTGATCCGCAAAGTGGCGGTGGCCAAGTTCAGCCGCACCCTCGGCACCATGATCTCCAGCGGCGTGCCGATCCTCGACGGGCTGGAGATCGTCGCCAAGACCGCCGGCAACAAAGTGGTGGAGAAGGCCATCTACAACGTGCGGGAGAGCATCAGCCAGGGCAAGACCATCGCCGAGCCGCTGGAGAAATCGGGGGTCTTCCCCCCCATGGTGTGCCAGATGGTGGCGGTCGGGGAACAGTCCGGCTCCATCGATGTCATGCTCAACAAGATCGCCGATTTCTACGACGACGAGGTGGACGACGCGGTGGGCAACCTGACCGCCATGATGGAGCCGCTGCTGATGCTGTTCCTCGGCGTCACCGTCGGCGGCCTCGTCATCGCCATGTACCTGCCGATCTTCAAGATCGCCGGCGCCGTCGCTGGATAACGGGGGATCGGGGGCGCCCCGCGTCCTTGACATCGATTAGCCATGTCTTTTCAAAGGCAGGAATATTCCTCCAGGCTGCTGGTCTGGTACCTGATTTTCCGGGTGCTGGCCATCGCGCTCTTTCTGGGGGGGGCGCTCCTCTACCAGTTGCGCGGCGATCCGGAGGCCAACCAGCCGACGGTATTCCGCCTCTACCTGCTGGCCGGTTGCTGTCTGGTGCAGGCGCTGATATCGTCTTTTTACCTGCCGCGGGTCCGGCTGGTCCGGAAGTTCATCCAGGGGCAGATCGCCTGGGATCTGCTGACCGTCATCGCCCTGGTTTTTGTGACCGGCGGGGTGCAGAGCCAGTTTTCCTTTCTGTTCATCCTCGTCATCGTCAGTTCCGGGATCTTTCTCAACCGCCGCGACATCCTGATCGTCGCCAGCGCCGCCGCCATTCTCTACTGCAGCATGGTGGATCTCCAGTACTACGGCTACCTGCCGGTCCTGAAAGGCGCCGCAAAGGTATGGGGGATCCCCGGTATCGAGGCCTTTCACAAGGTCTTCGTCCATTTCCTGGTCTTTCTCCTGACCGGGTTGCTGACGGCGCTGCTGGTCCAGAGGCTGCGCAGCAGCGAACAGGCGCTGCAAAAGCGGCTGCTGGATTACCAGGAGCTGGAAAACCTCAACCGCACCATCCTGGCCCACATCACTAGCGGCCTGATGACGGTCGACAGAAACGGCGCCATCCAGTCCTTCAACCAGAGCGCGGAGCGGATCGCCGATTGCCGGCGGGAAGAGATCCTTCAAAACGATGTCCGCGGCCTGTTCCCGGCCCTGAAGCTTTTCGAGGGGGAAGCCTTCCGCATCACGGAGCGGGACGACTGCCAGATCCGGACCCGCACCGGCGAGGAAAAAACCGTCGGCTATACCACCACGCTGCTCAAGGATGGCGAGGAAACGGTGCTGGGGCTGCTGGTCATCTTCCAGGACGTCACCCACGTCAAGGAGATGGAAAACCGCCTCAAGCGCTCCGACAAGCTGGCCGCCGTGGGCCGCATGGCCTCGGGCCTGGCCCATGAGATCCGCAACCCGCTGGCTTCCATCAGCGGTTCGGTGCAGCTGCTGATGGAGGACGGCAAGTTTTCCACGGAGGAGAAGAATCTGATGCGGATCGTGATCCGCGAGGCCGACCGCCTCAGCCGGCTGCTCACCGATTTCCTCCATTACGCCCGCCCGGCCCCGGTCCGGCTAGAGGAGGTCAATGTCTCCCGGATGCTCGACGAACTGGCCGATATGATGAAAACCGACAGCCGCTTCAACCATGTCACCCTCCGCAAGGACTACGGTCCGGGGTGCCGGATGCGGCTCGATCGGGGGCAGATCAGCCAGTCTTTGTGGAATCTGATCCTCAACGCCGCCGAGGCGATGGCCGAACAAGGGGTGCTGACCCTCGGCGCCCATGGCGAGACGGGGGTTTTGTATGTGGAGGACAACGGCCACGGCATTCCCCCGGACATCCGGCCCCGCATCTTCGACCCTTTTTTCACCACCAAGGACAAAGGGACCGGGCTCGGACTCGCCACCGTTCACACCATCGTCGAGCAGCACGGCGGCTCCATCGACGTCTCCGACGGCGACGGCGGCGGCACCCGTTTCGTCATCACCCTCCCCGGCGCGGTCCGCAGGACCGCCGAGGCCCAACAGGGCGAATCCCGCCAGGCGGAGCGGGGGAGCGGGACGTTGAGGATAGCCCATAACGGATGAGCTGGTCGCCTCAATGCCGTGCCGGCGGAGGAGTGACGGTTCGGTTTCACCAAAAGAAACTTATTGACAAACGGCAAGATCTTTTACCGCAAAGATCGCAAAGGACGCAAAGAGGGGAGAAAAAGGGGATGGTTTCCTTTGCGGCCTTGGCGTCCTTGAGCGAGTGGCACGAGCGGGCGGTAAAACCGGGTCTTGTCTCACGCGGAGGCACAGAGAACGCGGAGAAAAGCGGAAACCATCAAAAAAGGGTGGTTCCCTTTGCGGCCTTGGCGGCTTGAGCGAGAGAAACGAGCGGGCGTGAAACCAAAGATCTTGCCTCACGCAAAGACGCCAAGAACGCAAAGAGTGGCCACCATAAACCGGTTCGATACGATAAACGCGGACGCCCGTAAAAATTGTGAAACGTTACTTTTGTTTTGGGTTTAGCGGTTATCCTTTTCATCCCCTTCATCCCTGTAAATCAGATTTCAGGGTTGACCGATTTCGGGGGTTGAATTGTTGCTCAGAGGAAAGCGAAGCAGGCCGGTGGCCCCGCAAGGCGGCCGGCGGCACCCATCATTCCAGGCGAGGTAGAAAATGGATGAAAAAAAACACTCCATTCTGATCGTGGACGACGAAGAGAGCATGAGGGAGTTCCTCTCCATCATGCTGCACCGGGAGGGCTACCAGGTGACGACGGCCGAGGACGGCGCCCAGGCGCTGATCTGCCTCAACGGCAACAGCTACGACCTCATTATCAGCGACGTCAAAATGCCGCGGCTCAACGGATTCCAGCTTCTGGCCCATGTGCGGCAGCACTGTCCGGAGACGATGATGATCATGATCACCGCCTTTTCCACCACCGAAGAAGCGGTGGACGCCATGAAACGGGGCGCCTACGACTACATCACCAAGCCCTTCAAGAACGAGGAGATTCGGCTCATCGTCAAGAACGCCCTGGAGCGCAAGGCGCTGCGCCAGGAGTCGCTGCAGAAGAAGGAGGCGGTGCGGCGCAGCTCCTACGCCTGCATCATCGGCCGCAGCGCCGCCATGCAGAAGCTCTACGACATGATCGGGCGGGTGGCCGCCACCAAGGCGACGGTGCTCGTCACCGGCGAGAGCGGCACCGGCAAGGAGCTTGTCGCCAAGGCGATACACGCCAACAGCGGCCAGAAGGATTCGCCCTTCGTCGCCATCAACTGCGGCGCCATCCCCGAGAACCTGCTGGAGAGCGAGCTGTTCGGCCACGAGAAGGGCTCCTTCACCGGCGCCACCCACGCCAAGACGGGGCTGTTCGAGGCCGCCAACGGCGGCACCATCTTCCTCGACGAGATCGGCGAACTCCCCGCCATGATGCAGGTCAAGCTGCTGCGGGTCTTGCAGGAGCGGGAGATCCGCAAAGTGGGGGGCACCCGCGACATCCCCGTCGACGTCCGTCTCATTACGGCGACCAACAAGGAACTGGAGGAGGAGGTGGCCGAAGGGCGCTTTCGCGAGGACCTCTTCTATCGCGTCAACGTCATCCGCCTCGACCTGCCGCCGCTCCGCGCCCGCAAGGACGACATCCCGCTGCTGGCGGAGCACTTCATCAAGAAGATCGTGCCGCCCGAAACGGCGCTGACCCTCTCCGACCGGGCGCTGAAGAGGCTGGTCGAGTACCACTGGCCCGGCAACATCCGCGAGCTCGAAAACGTCATCGAGCGCAGCGCCATTTTCGTCTCCGCCGGGGAGATCCGCGAGGAGGACCTCCCGCCCCAACTGCTCCGCTCCCGCACCGACGGCGGCGCCAAGGGAGGGATGGAGGAGCTGCCCGCGGCAGGGCTCGATCTCGACGGCTACCTCGGCAACATCGAAAAGGAGATCCTGCTCAAGGCCCTTGACCGCACCAACGGCGTTCGCAAGAAAGCGGCCGAGCTCCTCAACATCTCCTTCCGCTCGATGCGCTACCGGCTGGCAAAATACGGCATCGACCCCGACGGCGACGAGGAGGAGCTGCCATCCGACCTGGCGGTGTGACAGGATAGGGAAAAAGAGCTGACAATAAATGATCGGGGCGGCCCAAAAAGCCGCCCCGATTTTTTTGGGGGCGGTTCCGGAACCCATTTTTTTGCCATGAATTCCAAGCAATTATGAGATGGTCCGGTAGAGTTAAAAGAAGCTGGCACATGGCTTGCTTGGATTTAGATAGCAAAGAGAAACCGGAAAGGAGGGATGAGAACGAACGATTCCGGTTCATCACTTCAAACGTCCACTTCCGATTTACGGAAAACGAGCATTGGGCTCAAAATGTCAACCAATAAAAAAGGAGAACCACCATGTTGAAGAAGTTCAGAAAAGACGAAAAAGGTTTCACCCTGATCGAGCTGCTGATCGTCGTCGCGATCATCGGCATCCTGGCCGCCATCGCCATTCCCCAGTTTGCCAAGTATCGGCAGAGGGCTTTCGACGCAGCCTCCCAAAGTGACATGAAAACGGTCAGAACCGAAATGGAAGGTTATTTCACCGATTGGTTCCATTATCCAAACGGGTAACATCCTAACTTTACTGATGGCATCCTAAACATTTATATGGAGAAAGATATGAAAAGACTGATCGAAGTTCTCACCGTAGTGATGGTAGTCGCTTTGAGTTCTAACGCTTTTGCGGTCCTTGATGCCAACACCAATGAAGGCGCCGGCACCGCTGGCGAATCCATCCGCCTGACCGATGGCAACCGTGAGATGGTTCTCAACTTTTCGCCGAACGTCAACTTCATCTATCACAGCGACACCGCGGATGACGACGGAAACAAGCAGTGGTATTCCGCCTCGACCTACCATGCCGGGGGGACCAACTTTTATGCCTCCTCTTCCGATTCCACGGCCATCTATAAGCAATCCCGTGAAGCAAACAATGTATTCGCGGATGTAACCCTCCCTACCTCCAGGACCATGACTCATGAAGAAGCCGTGGAAAATCCTGGGGAGGGGGAGCCCGCCACCGTCACGGTCACCCAAACCGCGGAACAGTACTGGCTGGCAAACGACTGGTCCAAATAGCATCTGTCCACTTCCGACTGATAAAAAAAACCTCCCGACCAGGGAGGTTTTTTTTTGCCAACAACCGAAAAGAGGCCATGATCTTGTTGAAATCTTTGCTATCGTTCTCCTTGCCGGTCGCCTGGTGACCGCCACAGGGCGGCGCCCCGGTACCGGGGAAATTTTGCCGGGTTTCCAAACGCCCATGCTAAAATATCTCCGTCTCCGAAGGGTAAGGATTCAGGTCCGGAAATTACAGACAAGGGCCGGCATTTCCGGTAATCTGCGGGCTGCTGCCTTTTGTTTTTTTGACCCGGTTTTTGTACTGTGAGGGCAAAGCGGCCATGCCCCGTTAGGGCGATGCCATTTAAAGGATTCCCTCTCACCCCAACTCTTTTTTCCTCTATGGGAGGGGTTGGAGGGCTTAAAATTTCCCTTCCTTGAAATAACCGGCCGGGGGAGGATGGAACAAGGGCCAACCACGAACTGCGTGCCATCGATCACGAACTGCCCGGCCACGACCTATGAGCTGTTCTTCACGGAGGTTCCATGTCTGTCGCGGAAATTTCCTTGAAAAATGTGTCCAAAACCTTCAGCCCCGGTCTCTTCAAAAAGAAGGTCGAGGCGGTAAGGGATTTAACCCTGGAGGTCGGGAAGGGAGAGGTCTATGGCCTGATCGGTCCCAACGGGGCGGGGAAAAGCACCACCATCCGCGTGCTGTTGGGCCTGATCCGTCCGACGGGAGGAGAGATCCTGTTCCGCGGCGAGCCCCCGCGCCACGGGGAGTTTCAGAAGGAGATCGGCTACCTGCCGGAAAACCCCTACCTCTACGATTATCTGACGCTGGAGGAACTGCTCCAGTTCTGCGGCCGGGTGTCGGGGGTTGGCGGCGAAGAGCGCCGGAAGCGCATCGACGAATTGTCTGGCAAGCTCCAACTCACCGAGGCGCTGCGGCGCCCCTTGCGCACCTACTCCAAGGGGATGCTGCAGCGGGCCGGCATCTGTTTCGCCCTGCTCCACGATCCCGCCATCGTGATCCTGGATGAGCCGATGTCAGGCCTGGACCCCATGGGGCGCAAACTGGTTTTCGATCTTGTTCTGGAATTAAAAGAGCAAGGCAAGACGATCTTTTTTTGCTCCCACATTTTGAGCGATGTGGAGCGGCTCTGCGATCGCATGGGGGTGCTGGTGCGAGGCAGATTGGCGCGGACCTTCGGAAAAAGCGATTTCGCGGCAGGCTGCGAAGCGGCCGTCCATCTTCTGCTGCCGCCTGTTGAAGAGAGGTTGCGGCCCGCGTTGGAGGGTCTGCAGGGAGAACTCGTTTCCGTTCCCGACGGCCTGCTGCTGTCGTTTCCGGCGGAGCGCCTGCCGGAGATTGCGGGCGCTCTGACGAGGCTGGGCATCGGGATTCGGGGCACCCGTTCGAGCCGGGTCTCCCTGGAAGAACTGTTCATCGAAACGGTAGGGGAGTCGTCATGAACCGTGTCTGGGCTTTGTCGGTGATCACCTACAAGGAGGGGATCCGCAACCGCTCCCTGTTCGGAATCCTCGCTTTCGCTCTGTTTGTTCTGGGGCTCAATATCTCCGTGGCCGGGTTTTTCATGCGCGAGGTCGGCAAGGTCACGGTGGACATGAATCTGAGCGCCCTGACCTTCTCCGGGCTGCTGCTGGTTTTTTTCGTCGCCCTGCATCTGATGGCCAAGGATATCGACAAAAAGACCATTCAACTGGTTTTTTCCAAACCGCTGTCCCGGGGGGAATACATTCTGGGGAAATATCTGGGGATTCTCTTTTTCGTGGTGGTTTCCCTGCTGGCGCTGGCGGTTTTCTCCATTGCCACCGTCTCCCTGGTGCGCGGCCTCTATCCCAACTATTTTGCCGGGTTTTCCTGGCCGATCTTTTTTACTGCCGGTTGCTTTGTCCTGGTGCAACTGGCGGTTCTGTGCGCCATCCTGATTCTGTTCAGCACGGTGACCACCAGTTCCTTCGCCAGTCTTATTTTCACTGTTTGCGTTTATCTGGTCGGAGTGACCATCGAGGATGTCCTCTTCTACATCCAATCCGGTTTCCGGACGGAGGCGATTTCTCCGGTGGTGCAGGAGGTGGTGAAGGTCGTCTCCTACATCCTGCCCAATTTCTCCATGTGGGATTTCAAGCTGGAGGCTGCCCACGGGCTCGCGATTGGAGCGGAAAGGATTGGGCTCGGTCTCGGTTATGCCGCCGTTTACATCGTCGTCCTGCTGGCGCTGGCCACACTTTTCTTTCAGCGGCGGGAGTTCAACTGATGGCCGCGCGAAAGCTGTTCGTTCTGATTCTGATTGTTTTTGTCGGCGCCGGAGTGCATGTTGGTCTGAGCCGCAAGGTCTGGGAAAATCGCCAGGAGGTGCGCCGCACCACCCAGACAGGCTATGTCTTCCCGAGCCAGTTCGCCCGGATACTGGCACTGGGGCACAAGGGACTCTATGCCGATTATCTGTTTCTGAATACCCTCACCTTTTTCGGTGAAAGGCAGATGTACCGGGAAAACCTGACCAAGGAGGATTGGGACTATCTGGTGGCCGGGTTGGACACCGTGACCGATCTCGATCCCTATTTTCTTGATCCCTATGTTCTGGGGGCGAGTTTGTTGACTTGGGATATCAGGCGATTTGATGATGCCAACCGGCTGCTGGAGAAGGGGACCAGGCACCGCACCTGGGATTGGCGGTTGCCTTACTATCTGGGATTCAACCACTTTTATTTCCTGAAGGACTACAACAAGGGGGCCGAGTACCTGATGGAGGCCAGCCGCCGGCCCCAAAGTCCGAGTTTCCTGCCCACGCTTGCAGCCCGTCTCAGCTACTACGGCGACCAAGCCAGAACCGGCATTCTTTTCCTGATGGCGCTGATCAGCCAGACCAAAGACGAAAGGCTCAGGAATTCACTTCTGATAAGGAAACAGGCTTTGGAGGGGGCCGCTCTGATCGAGGAGCGCATCGAGCGTTTCCGGAAGGAGCGGGGACGGGCTCCAGGGGATATCAATGAACTGCTCAAGGAAGGCTACATTGAACAACTTCCCGAGGAACCTTACGGCGGAAAATGGCTGATCCTGCCCACGGGCCGGGTTTTCAGCACCAGCAAATTTGTGGCTCCACCCAAGAAGAAATAACGGTCTGCCTGCCGTGACATCTGTCGCCCTGATTCTCCTCGCCCACGGCTCCCGCCTTGCCGAGGCCAACGATGCCACCCTCGCCTTGGCCGCGGAGGTCCGGAGCCAGTGCCGTTTCGAGCGGGTCGAGGCGGCTTTTCTGGAGCATGGTCTCCCCACCCTTTCGGAGGCCATCGATGGCTGCGTGCGCTCCGGCGCCGAGCGCATTCTGATCTTTCCCCATTTTCTCACCCCCGGCGTCCACCTCCGGCGCGACCTGCCCGAGGCGGTCGCCGAGGCCCGGCGCTGCCATCCCCATACTCCCATCCTCGTCACTCCGGCGCTTTTTGATTCTTCCGGCCTGCCCCAGGCCATCCTCCAACTGGTCGGGGGGGAAAAGGGATGAAAGGCGCCAACGGCTTCCTTCTTCGCTCGGGCAGTTGAATTCTCGCGGTTTTCCGTATATTGTTAGACATCTTCAATTCTTGCGGGGGACCAAAAAGGGGAACGAATGGCCGGAGTGGTGGTGGTGGGGGCCGGGGTTCAGGGTCAGGAAGGTTTCAGCCGCAAGGCCCTGGAAGCGGTCGGCCAGGCCGAGGTGCTGGCGGGTAGGCCGCACCATCTGGCGCTGTTCCCGGATTTTCCGGGGGAAAAGGTCGTGTTCCACGACGGCCCCGCCGAGATCATGGAATTTCTGCGGACCACGGAGCGGAAGGTGGCGGTGCTGTCATCAGGCGATCCGCTTTTCTTCGGTCTCGGTAGCCAACTGCTCCGCAACCTGCCCGAAGAGCTGCTGGAATTCGTTCCCAACGTCAGCTCCGTCCAGTACGCCTTTGCCAAGATCCGCATCCCCTGGGAGGATGCCGTCTTTGTCTCCCTGATCGGGCGCGATCTGCGGACCGAGATCGACCGCATCGTGGCCGCCGACAAGGTTGCGGTCCTCACCGACCGGGTCAACACCCCGCAGGCGGTGGCCGCCGAGCTGAGCGCCCTGGGGCGGGAAGGCTACAAGGTCTTTCTGTGCGAGAATCTGGGGTCGGAGCGGGAGCGCATCGTCGTCACCAATGTCTGCGGGCTCCGCGACATGAAGGCGGCCGACCCCAATCTGGCGATTTTCATCCGGGAATACGATGGCGGCGGCGAACCCTGCCGGCCGGTGCTGGGGGTTGCCGACGAAGAGTTCCGGCTGCCGCGCCACATCATCACCCCGGAGGAGATCCGGGTGCTGGTCCTGGCCAAGCTGCGGCTGCGGCAGGGGGACACCCTGTGGGATATCGGCGCTGGTTCCGGTTCCGTCAGCATCGAGGCCGACAACCTGACCCGCAGCGGTCGCATCTTCGCCATCGAGAAGGATCCGGAGCGGGTCGAGCTGCTCCGGGGCAATCTGCGCCGCCTGCATTGCCGCAAGGTGGTCGTTGTCGCGGGGTCCGCGCCGGACTGCCTGGAGCAGCTGCCCGACCCGGACCGGGTGTTCGTCGGCGGTTCGGGGGGCCGTCTCCAGGAGGTGCTGGAGGCGGTGGAGGCGCGGCTGCGCCCCGGCGGCAGGGTGGTGGTCAATGCCGCCGCTCTGGAAACCCTCTTCGTCGCCAGCGAGTTTTTCGAGAAGGCCGGCTGCCGGCTGGAGGTCACGGCGGTCAACATCTCGCGGACCAATCCCGCGACCGATTACAAGGTTTTTGAGCCTCTGCCGCCGGTTCATCTGATCCTGGCGGAAAAGCTCTGAAGAGGTCCTTTTTCCTTGGCATTCATTTTGAATGAAAAGGCTTTGGAACTAAAACCGTGAAGGCTTTGCCGCCGGCCGTGCGTGAAAGCGGTGGGGTTTTTTGCCGCGGCGTCACCCGCTGGGCGATTTCTTCCACCGGGAATTAATATTTCATTGGGGGGTAGATTTATGTTTATTGAAGGTTTGTCCATGGATGTGGTGATTCTGTATGTGCTCAACAATTGGCCGGCTCTCTTTCTCCTGCTGGCGCTGCTCCTGATGATTTTCCGGGTCGGCGCCAAAAGCAACCGCCTGGAGCAGGAAGTGGGGATGTTGCGGGCGCGCCTCAACGAACTGATGATGATGTTCGGGGAAATGCAGAGGATGCCGCTGCCGAGCCGGGCCGAAGCGAAGAGGGAGCCGCGCCCCGAACCCCGGCCGCCACAGCCCGAGGTCAAGGCGGCCCCGCAGCCGGAGCAGAAAGAACCGCCGCGGCCGGAGCCGGCGCCTCCGATGCCCAAACCCGAGCCGCCCCCTGTGGAACCATCCAGCGCTCCGATTCAGCAAGAGGCGGCGCCGGATTTTTCCATCGAGGCGCCCCCGGAGGCTGCCGTGCCCGTGCCCCCCGCGGCGCCGGCGGCGCCCAAGCCCGATGCCGATCGGGCCGTGGTCCCCTGCGCCAACTGCGGCAACAAGCTGGCCTACAAGAAAGAACTCGCGGGCAAGAAAGTGCGCTGCCCGTCGTGCAAGTCGGTGGTGGCGCTGCCGTGACGGATATTTGAATAAAGACGAAAAAAAGCCGGGGCGGTCGGAAAACCGCCCCGGCTTTTTTCGTTGCGCGCCGGCTTGTCAGAATCCGAACCGCTCCTGATCCTCCTTGGGGGCCGGGCTGAAATGGGAGAACTCCATGGTGAAGGTTCCCCGCCCCTTGGTGGCGCTGCGCAGCTCTGTCATGTAGCCGAACATCTGGGACAGCGGCACCTCCGCCCGGATCATCTCCGTTTCCCCCCGCGATTCCATCCCTTCGATCCGCCCCCGTTTCTGCTGCAGCGAGGCCAGCACCTTGCCGGAGAATTCGGAAGGGCTCACGATCTCCAGTGCCATGATCGGTTCCAACAGGGTCGGGGAGGCTTCCCCCGCCGCCAGCGAAAAACCTCTCTGCGCCGCCGCCCGGATTCCCATCTCGGTGGTGATTCCGGGGACGAAGGGCGCTTCCAGCACCGCGATCTCCAGGTCGGTGAGGGGATAGCCGCTGCGGATCCCGGTCTGGCAGCTTTTTTCGAGACCGTCCTGCAGGGCGTGCCGCAATTCCGGCGGCAGCTGGATCTTTTCGTTTTCGGGGACGTTGACCCGGACGCCGGAACCCCGTTTCAACGGGGCGATGCTGAAGCGGATCTCCCCCTTCTGCGACTTTCCTTCGGTGTCGATTTCAAAGACCTCATGCCGGGTCACCGCTTTCTGGATGGTTTCCCGGTAGACGACCTGGGGGCGGCCGGTTTTGACCGCGACGCCGAAATCGTCGGCCAGCCGCCGGGCGACGACCTCCAGGTGGAGTTCCCCCATGCCGCTCAGGATGGTCTGGCCCGTGTCCCGGTCCTCGCGGACCTTGAAGGTGGGGTCTTCCCACTGGAGTTTTTCCAGGGAGGGGAGAAGCTTTTCCCGGTCCTCCACGGTGCGGCTTTCCACCGCCAGCGAGACGACCGGCTCGGGGATGTTGAGGCCGGACAGCACCAGCGGGTGGCCGGGGGCGCAGAGGGTGTCGCCGGTCAGGGCCTCCTTGAGGCCGGAAGCGGTGACGATATCTCCGGCCTGAGCCTCCTCGATCCGGTCCCGTTTGTGGGAGTGCATCCGGAACAGGCGCGCGACCTTCTCCTGATGGTTGCGGGTGGCGTTGAGAACGGTGTCCCCCACCTTGATTTTCCCCGAGTAGATGCGGAGATAGGTCAGTTTGCGCCCTTCGTCGGAGAGCACCTTGAAGGCCATGGCGCAGAACGGCCCCTTGGGATCGCAGGCCAGCTCCTCCGTAGCGCCGGTGGCGGGGTGGGCGGCCATGACCGGAGGCACGTCGAGGGGGGAGGGGAGGTAGCAGCCGACGGCGTCCAGGAGCGGCTGGATTCCCTTGTTGCGAAGCGCGGCGCCGAGGAACACGGGGCAGATTTTTCCTTCCAGGACCCCTTTTCTCAGGGCTGTCCGCAGCCGTTCGGCGGGTATGGGGTTTCCTTCCAGGAAATCGGCCAGGATGGTGTCGTCGAAATCGGCGGCGGTTTCCAGGAGCTGTTCGCGGGCTTGGGCCAGTTCCTCCTTGAGAGTCTCCGGGACCGGCTCCGTCACCGGGAAATGGCTCTCCTCCGGATCGGGGAAGGAGAGCGCCGTCTCGGTCAGCAGATCGACGACGCCGCGGAACTGGGTTTCGGAGCCGATCGGCAGCTGCATCAGGACCGGGCGGGCGCCGAGCCGCGCCCGGATCTGATCGAGGACCGCCCGATGGTCGGCGCCGACGCGATCCATCTTGTTGATGAGGCAGATGCGGGGAACCTGGTAGCGGTCCGCCTGCCGCCACACCGACTCGCTCTGGGGCTGGACCCCTTCCACGCCGCTGAAGATGGCCACGGCGCCGTCCAGCACCCGCAGGGAACGCTCCACCTCGATGGTGAAATCGATATGGCCGGGGGTGTCGATCAGATTGATCCAGTAATCGCCCCACTGGCAGGTGGTATTGCTGGCGGTGATGGTGATCCCCCGCTCCTGTTCCTGCACCATCCAGTCCATGGTCGCGGCCCCTTCATGGACCTCGCCGATCTTGTGGATTTTGCCGCTGTAGAAAAGGATCCGTTCTGAAACGGTGGTTTTCCCGGCGTCGATATGGGAGATGATGCCGATGTTGCGGAGGCTTTTCAACGGGGGGGAACTCATGGGGTCGTCCTCGCTTGAAATGGAATTTTTCGGCCCGCGGACCGAAAGGGCACATCCAGCCGCAAAGCAAGCGGAATTTATTCAGGCTGTCAGTATAACGGATTGAAATATCAAGGCAAGGAGTAAACCCATAAGCGTGCCTCGGACGTCTCCGCGGCCGGGAAAATGGGGGGAGAAAAAGAGCGCCTTGGTCCGATTTTTCCGGACCGGGGCGGCAGGAGACATAAAATGTCACCCAAAGGCAACGGCTCTGTTGTCGAAGCTAAAAAAATGGTGTAAAGTCCATCGAAGCAGCCAATCAACGGGGTCAATCACCGGGGCGGGAACCGATACCGTTTCCAGGGAACAGAGGGGGGAGATGTCCTTGCGCACGATTTTGCTGGTGGATGGAAACCGTCATGAAAGAGAGCGGGTTGTGGTGCCGCTCCGGAAAGAGATCGACTGCGTTGTTCTGGAAGCGGAAAACCCCGAGATTGCCTTGGAAATTCTCGACAAGGAGCGGATTTCCCTGCTTTTGACGGATCTTTTCCTGCCTCAGAAGGAGGGCTTGGAGCTGATCCGGAAGGTTCAGAAGGTGGACCCCGAGGTGGTTTCCATGGCGGTTGTTCCTCTCAACAACCGGGAAATGGAAGTGGAGGCTCTGAAACTGGGGGCCTTTTTCTATATCCATACCCCCTACGATTTTTCCGAGGCCGTGATCGGCTCTTCACGGGCCTTGAGTTTTCATGATCTGCAGCTTCACGGTGAAACGCGGGGGGCTCAAATCCGCAAGCGGGACGGCTTTTTCGGCATCATCGGCCAATCCCCGGCCATGGAAAAACTTTACCGGGTCGTGGAACGGGTGGCGGCGGACGGCGAATCGACGGTTCTGCTGTACGGGGAAAGCGGCACCGGCAAGGAACTTTTTGCCCGCGCCATTCATGGTTTGAGCCCCCGCAAGGGGAAAAACCTGGTTCCCGTCAACTGTGCCGCCATCCCCGATGAGTTGCTGGAGAGCGAACTGTTCGGCTATGTCAAGGGGGCCTTCACCGGCGCGGTCCAATCAAAGATCGGCCGCATTCAGTACGCCGACGGAGGAACGCTGTTCCTGGATGAAATCGGGGACATGAAACCGAATCTGCAGGCCAAGCTGCTGCGGGTGCTGCAGGAGCGGGAATTCGAACCGGTGGGCGCCGTCAAGTCGGTCCCCGTCGATGTCCGGGTGGTGGCGGCCACCCACCGGGATCTGGAAAAGCTGGTGGAGGATGGGAAGTTCCGCGAGGATCTCTATTACCGCCTCAACGTGGTTCCCCTCACCATCCCGCCGTTGCGGGACCGGGATGATGACATCCCCGAACTGGTGGATCAGTTTGTCCGGTGCTTCAGCCGCAACCGCAACCTGGGCGAAACCTGCTTTGAGCCGGAGGTCATCCAATCGTTGCGAGGATACCGCTGGCCGGGAAATGTGCGGGAACTGAAGAACCTGGTTCAGAGGATGGTGGTTCTGCATGGCGGTGAATCGATCACCCTCGATCTGCTTCCCGAGAAATACGGCGTTCCGGCCGGGGGCGGCAATGGCCGCGAACTGGAGGAAACGATCGTGGTGGCGCCGCCCCCCCCGAGGGCGGAGGTTTTGGGGCAAGGTCCCATCGATTTCAATTCCCTGGTGAGTGAGTTCGAGGACCGCCTGATTTTACAGGCCCTGACGCGGACCGGAGGCAATAAGAAGGAGGCCGCGGAACTTCTGAATCTGAAAAGGACCACTTTGCTGGAAAAGATCAAGAAGAAGGGGATCGACGAGCGCAAGGAAAGCTAACGGCTGCCGAGGAAAGCCCGTCCGAGCGACGGGCTTTTTTGTGGCGGGGTTCCGGATGACGCTTTTCAGGGAATCCCTTGCGGACGGCGGCATCCCCGGTGGTTGCCGGCAACGCTGTCAGGAAGCCTTCCGGAACATGTGCTTTTCGGCTTTTTCCTGGATTTCCGCGGTGCTGGCGGGGGTTACCAGAATGTCGCAACTGCCGTATTTGACCGCCTGCAGAACATGGGCGCGGGTCCATTTGGGGCCGGCGGCAATCAATGGCACCGGATTTGAAGCCGCCGATTTGACCTTGATGGCGGCGGCGAAGCCCTGGTCATCGACCTCCTTCATGATGAGAAAGATCCCCCGGACCAACCGGGCCTGAAAAATTTCCTTGAATTCTTCTTTGAATCCCTTCAACACGCAGCGATGCCCCCGTGACTCCAGCGATTCGGCAAAGACCTGAGCTTCTTCCTGAGCATCGGACAGCAGCAGAATAACCTCTTCTTCATCGGCAGCGGCAGCCGGAAGAGCGCTTTCAGGCGCTTCCGGACCTTCCCCCTTGGCCTCCGGCGGCGGCGCGGTGGGGGCTTCGTCCGGTCCCCGGACTTCGGGGCCGGCGGCGGCTTTCCCGGCAGCGGATGTTTTCTGGGCGGGCGCTTTCTTCTCTTCGGGTTTGGGAGCGGCCTCGGCGCTTTCGATCCCCAGCAGGGGAGTCGGCAGAATGATGAAAAGGGAACTCAGTTTCTTGCCGTCCTTTTCCACCGAGAAGGAGGCCATGAACATCTGCTGATCGGGGAAAGGCTGATCGGAGGGGATGTCGATCTTGTTTTTGGCCAGCGTCTCGAGCCCCGCTTTCGAGAATCGCAGGGCTCCTTCGTACTGGTCGCCGAAGCTTTGGGTCAATGCCCCGGCGATGATGTTGGCGATCTCGCCGAAAGCGTCGTTTTCCTCGGTGCCAAAGACCTCCTTGCTGATGCGCTGTTCGAGTTCGGTGGCCGGAAGCATGACCAGGGCGCCGGCGAACAGGATGGCATCCTTGATGTCGGTGAAAAGATAGCACTCCCCCTTGTTGTCCCCCGAGACGGAGAAGCGGGTCATCACCGATTTTTTGGCGAACCTGGAACAGCACTCTTTCTTGGAGATCAGATTGGTCTCCAGCAGGGTGAGGTGAAGCTGGGCATCGATGAGGAGGCCTACCTCCTCCTCGATCTTTTCCGCCGCCGTTTCAAATACGGAAGTGAGGTTTTCCAGCTTTTCCATGAGGCTTCAGAAGGAGCAAAAGGGTTGAAGGATAGTCATTCGCTTCCTTGGGCATTTTGCCGGAAGCCATTGGGGTTTTCAATGAATATTTTTACAAATTATTGAATTTTTTAAAGAAAATAAATAGGTAAAATAAAAGGGAGAGCCGGACTCCCGCTCCCCCTTTGTCGGCAGTTTGAATGGCTGGCCTCTCATCCGCCGTTCTGTTTTTCGAAATGGAGCTGGATGAGCAACTGGCCCGCTTCGGTCTCGAAGGGAACGATCAGATGGGTTCCCTGGGAGCGGTTGATGTCGAGGGTATACTTCTCGCCGCTGACCGAGGAAGGGACCGAAAGCTGGATATCCTTGCCGCTGCTGGAGAGCATCGCCTTGATGCTGCCGGCCAGCATATTGGCCAGTTCTCCGAAGGCGTCGAGGACATCGTCGTTGATTTCGTCCACATCCGTCATCAGGAACTGGGACGTGATTTTCTTGGCCAGGGGGTAGGGGGCGTGAACCGCCACGATCCCCTTGTAGAGCCCCCCCATCCCGACCATCCCCGAAACCGTTTCCGAAAACGATTCAGGGGGGGTGCCGATCTCGGCCTGGGGAGCAATCTCCATGGCCAGCATGCTTTGAAACACTTCCTGCGTGGCGTCGGCCAACTGTTGATAGATTTCCACGTCCTCGCTCCTGTCAGATGCCGCCGAGCGTATTCTGAATCTGCTCTGGGGTAAAGGGTTTTTTGATGCTCCCCTTGGCGCCGAGATTGATGGCTTCGTTGATGACGTCGGCTGCCGATTCGGTGGTGATCATGAACACGGGGATGTTCTTGATCTTATCGTTGGCCTTTTTTTGACGCAGGAATTCGATCCCGTCCATGTTGGGCATGTTGATGTCGCTCAGGATCACGTCCGGTTTTTCGCTTTCCAGGATTTTCAGGGCCTCCGCGCCGTCCCCCGCTTCCAGGACCTTGTCGTATTCAAGCCCTGCCTGCCGCAGCGAGCGGCCAATGATTTTTCTCATGGTATTGGAGTCGTCGATGATCAGAATCTGCTTGCCCATGGTTGCTCTCCTGTTGTGTAAAGAATCGAATCCGTTGGGATGGCAAAAAGGTTGGCTCAGGGGCGATACTCGTCTCCCGCATAGGCCAAATGGAAAAACTGGTCCTGAGATTGAAAATACCAGATTTTTTCCGGAGCGGAGCGCGCCTGCTCCTCGCGGCGGGGAAGCCCCAGCAGGAAGGTCTGTTCTTCCGAGAGCATTTCTTTCAGGGTCTGCCCGGCGATGGTGTTCAGGAGCTCGAACAGGGTGTCCTGGAATACCTGGTCGTTGAGCTCTTCCGCCGGAATGGCGTAGACGGTTTCCGCGATGAGGATCAGAAGCGCCTTGGGGAGGCAGAGGCGGAAATCTCCGTGGAAGGGCTCCAGTACCGCCAGAGAAACCTCCCGGGGATCCGCCAGAAGCTTCTGCTTGTCGTTGGGCTGCTGGCTGAAGACCTCCATGAAGGCCATTCCTTCGAAGGTCTCCACCACGGCTTTGCGAATGGCTTTTTCCATGGTATCCGGCATGGTCAGATTTCCTCCGTTGACAGCACGGCCTCAATGACAGGCGACAAGGTGGCGGGGGAGATCGGTTTGTTCAGGACCGCGGCAGCCCCCTGGGCGACCAGTTCCTTTTCCTTGGCGGGATTGCCGGCGCTGGTGATGACGACGACCGGGATATCGGTCAACTTGGGGCTGGCCTTGACCCGTTGCAGCAGACTCTGCCCGTCCATGCGGGGCATGTTGAGATCCGTGAGCAGCAGATCGAAATTCCCTTTTTTCACCTGCTCCAGGGCGTCGGCTCCATCGACCGCCTCCGAGATGGTGACATCTTCGAGGCCGAGGATGTCGAGGCAGCGGCGGATGAAGAGTCTGGCGGTCTGAGAGTCGTCGGCGATCAAAATGTGGCGCATTGGTCAATTCTCCTGTGAATTGTCCAGAGAGGTCAGAGCGGGCCGGAACTGGGTTTCCGTGTCGGCGATGATTTTGGTCAGCTCCACGGGGGAGATGACATAGTAGTCTTCATAGGCTCCGTCCAGATGGTACTGGAGGGCATCGCTGCCGGTGGCATGGCCGCTCATCATGGCCAGGATATCCCCCAGGTGAACGGCATAAACCAGCGGTTTGTAGCATTCCAGGGCCTTCGAGGGCTCATGGTGATAGCGGATGACCTCCTGAATTGCCTCCGGGAGCTTCCAGTGCTTGGCCAGTTCGAAGCCGAGTTCCGCGTGGTGGTGGCCGGAAAACTGTACTTCGGCGTTGAGGTAATCGGAAGCCTCTCCGGAATCGATGACCTTTACCGCCTTTTCGGCCGTGCCTTCCAGATGGCTGGAGATCACGAATTTGCCGATGTCGTGCAGTAGGCCGGCGGTGAAGGCCAGCTCTTTTTCGAGCTCCTCCTTGGCGTATTTGGCCACCTCGCGGGAGGCAAAGGCGGTGAAGAGATCGTGCCGCCAGAGGTCGCCGGGATAGCTTTCATAGCCCGGCAGGCCCTTCTGGAAAACCTCACCGGCACTCTCAGCAATGACCATACCAACGATCATCCTTTCCCCCAAAAAAGAGATCGCCCGGTCGATGGAATTGATCGGCTGCAGCAGGTTGAAGGCCGCGGAGTTGACGATCCGCAGCGTCTTGGCGGTGAGCGCCGCGTCGAATTTGACCAGCTGGATGATGTCGTTCAGGCTGTGGTCCGGTTTCGAATTGATTTCCAGCAGCCGGCTGGCATTGGGCGAAAGGACCGCGATTTTCGCGATTTCCTGATGCAGGGGGTGATCTGTTTTTTCTTTCATGGCGCCACCTTACAATGTCCAAGTGCCCCGCGCGGGGGAGAAGATGCGGACCTCGCCGGTGCCGACATGGATCGAGACGGTGCGGCTGATGGTGCCGCCGACCTCTTCGGCGACGGCGCCGAGCCCCTGGGCCCACAGCAATTTTTTGATTGCGATGAGATTGCGTTTGCCGATGTTGAAGATTTCGTTGTTGTCCATGATGGAGGCTCCCCCTATGAGCTTGATCTTCAACCCTTTGCCCTTTTTATCGCAGCCGATCCGGGCCATGGCGCCGAACAGCAGGGGAAGGCCGGAATCGGCGAAAAAACCGGGCCGTTCCTTGGCGCGGGTGGGGTTGACCTTCATTTCCGGCAGGGCGATATGAATCATTCCTGCCGCATGAAGGGCCGGGTTGAAGAGAACCACGGCCACGCAGGAGCCGAGGGCAAAGGTCTTGATGGTGGCGTTGGGATCGTTGGAAACTCCGAAATCCCCGATCCCGAGGACGATATCACTCATTTGCCGAGCTCCGTGAGGAGTTGGAAGGTTACATTGGCAATCTGATCAAGCGGGACCAGGCGTTCGGCCCCCCCCTTCTCGTAGGCGACTTTGGGCATCCCGAAGACCACGGAACTCTCTTCGTCCTGGGCGATGTTGCGGGCGCCAGCCTTGCGCATCTCCAGCATCCCGTTGGCACCGTCCCCCCCCATTCCGGTCAGCATGATGCCGACGGCGTTGGGGCCCACCTCCCTGGCCACCGATTCCATCATGACATCGACGGAGGGGCAATGGCCGTTGACCTTTTCCCCTTCCTGGCAGAGGACCTGGTAGGTGCCGCCGCTCCGTTTCACCCGCAGGTGTTTGCCCCCCGGCGCCACCAGAATCAGCCCCTGGCGGACCCGGTCGCCCGTTTCGGCTTCCTTGACCTCCATGGCGCAGAGCTGGTTGAGGCGTTCGGCGAACATGCGGGTGAAGCCCGACGGCATGTGCTGGACGATGACCACCCCCGGCATGTCGGCGGGGTAGAGGGTGATGACCTTCTTGATCGCTTCGGTGCCGCCGGTGGAGGCGCCGATGGCGATCACCTTGTCGGTGGAGTTGGCGAGGAACTCCCGCTTGGCGGCCGGGATCTCTTTTTTGATGGTTTCCCGGTCTTTTTTCCAGCGCGAGACGTTGGCCCGCGAGGCGATTTTGACTTTTTCGCACAGGGCCAGGATCATGGTCGAAAGGCTTTGGGCGACGTTGGAGGTCGGTTTGGTCACGAAATCGACGGCGCCGGCATCCAGGGCGTCGAGGGTGATCTGCTTTCCCTTCTGGGTCAGGGAGCTGACCATGACCACCGGCAGCGGATACTGGGGCATCAGCCGGCGCAGGAACTCGATGCCGTCCATCTTCGGCATTTCCACGTCGAGGGTCAGCACGTCCGGTTTCAGTTGCAGGATCTTGTCCCTGGCGATATAGGGATCGGCCGCGGAGCCGACCACCTCGATGGCCGGATCCATGTTCAGTCCCTGGGTCAGGATCTGCCGGACCAGCGCCGAATCGTCGATGACCAGGACGCGGATTTTATTCGTCATGCGGCCTCGCTTTTTTGGTAGATGGCGGGCTTGATGTACTGGTAGAGACCCCCTTTGCGGCCCAGGGTCTCCGAGTGACCGATGAAGAGGAAACCCTCGGGTTCCGTCAAACCGTGAAATTTTTCCACCACCCGTTTCTTGTCCTGTTCGTCGAAATAGATCATCACGTTGCGGCAGAAAATGATATGGAAAGGTTTTTTGAAGGGGTAGACCGCGTTCATCAAATTGAAACGGCGGAAGGTGATCTCGGCGCGCAACCGGTCGTTCATCCGCCAGGAGCCGTCGGCAAGCCGGGTGACATATCTTTTGCGGAGATGGTCCGGCAGCGAGGCGATTCTCTCCTCAGAGTAAATACCATTTCGGGCCACGGTCAAGACCCGGTCTGAAATATCGGTGGCCAGAAGGCCGGCATTCCAACTGGAGTAGTCTTTGCCCAGGCACTCCATCATCAGCATCATCAACATGTAGGCTTCTTCGCCGCTGGAGCAGCCGGCGCACCAGACGCGGAGATCCTTTTCCCCCCGCGAGCGGAGCCGCTCGACCGTCTCCGGCAGGGCGCGGTCGAGGAAAAAATCGAAA
>JAFGOW010000102.1 GCA_016926265.1 Deltaproteobacteria bacterium
ATTATCTGACCCTGGAAGGGACCACGGTGGACGGTCTGACCCAGTTTTCCATCCGCGTCAACGAAAACACCACCGTGCCCATGAGCCGGCAAGGGGTGGGGGGCGAATTTCGCGGCCTGCTCGATATGCGCGACGTTATGATTCCGGAAACCCGCGCCGATGTGGACAAGCTCGCCTACAACATCGTCACCGCCGTCAACAGCCAGCACCAGGCCGGCGTCGGCCTGGACGGCGTCAGCGGCCGCTCCTTTTTCGCCGCTCTCGACCCCGACCCCGCCGTCGGCATCCCCAACGCCTCGCGCAACATGTCGGTGGCCCTCACCCATATCGACGAGATCGCCGCCGGCACCGACACCGGCAGCGGCGCCCTGGCCGGAGACAACAGCAACACCCTGCTGATCGCCGCCCTCAACCATCAGACCGTGGTGGACGGCGCCAGCACCTTCACCGATTTCTACGGCACCCTGGTCGGCCGCGTTGGTCTCGAAGCGGCCCAGAACCATGTGCGGCTTTCCGGCGCCGAGGACACCATCCTGCAGCTCCAGAATCTGCGGGACGGCGTCGCCGGGGTCTCCCTGGAAGAGGAAATGATCAACCTGATCCAGTACCAGCGGGGCTTCGAGGCTTCCGCCAAGCTCCTCTCCACCATCGACGAGATGATGGAAACCGTCATCTTCATCAAGCAATAAGAGGGAGCCATGAAAGCGACCCAAGGAACCACCTACCGCAATCTTCAGGCCGAACTCAACCGCCAGACCCTGAAGCTCAACAACCTCCGGAACATGGTCTCCACCGGCAAGAGGATCACCCGCGCCTCCGACGACCCCTCCGCCATCAGCCCGGTGCTGGAGGCCCGCAAGCAGATCCGGCTCAACGACACCTACCTGAACACCCTCGGCATGGCCCAGGACAAGCTCAAGGTCCAGGATACCTACCTGGAGCAGGGGGTCAATGTGCTGGTGCGCGCCAAGGAAGTGGCCGTCAACGCCGTCAACGCCACCCTCGATTCCCAGTCGCTTTCAACCCTGGCCGACCAGATCGTCTCCCTCAGAACGGAACTGGTGGACGCCGGCAACGCCCAGGTGGAAGGGAAATTCATCTTCGCCGGCTACAATGAAACCGTCCGGCCTTTTGCCGTCAACGCCGGTTACGACCCGGCCCTTTATGACCCGGCCAATAGCGCCACTTGGCCGATCCAGTACCAGGGGGATGAAAACCCCTTCCGCCTCGAGATCTCCCCCGGCGAAGTACTGGAAGTCGGCCTGCCGGGTTGCGATGTTTTCATGGGGGATGCGGACAACGACGGCAGCGTCGACGCCGGGTGCCGCAACGTCTTCGGCGTTCTGAGTCAATTGGAAGAGGCGATCCGGGCCAACGATCCGGCCGCAGTCAACGGGCTTCTCGAAGACCTCGACCAGAGCCTCAGCCAGATTTCGCGCCGCCAGGGGGCGCTGGGGGTCAACGCCCAGCGCGTCGAATCGGCCATGGATCACATGGCGGAGATCAAGCTCAACTACCAGGAGACCCTGTCCCGCTACGAGGATGCCGATCTGGTGGCGTCGATCGCCCTCATGAACCAGCAAGAGACCGCTTTCGAGGCGGCTCTCAAGGTGACCTCCCGGGTTTCCCAACTGTCGATTCTCGATTTTTTATAAAATGACGAGCCGCACGGCTCGAAAATAGCAACAGCAAAAACCAGGACGGTAAACCGACACCAGGGAGGGTGACATGCTGGTACTGACACGAAAAGTAGGCGAAGGGATCGTCATCGGCAACGATATCCATATCACGATCCTGGAAAACCGCGGCGGCACGGTGCGCGTCGGCATCGACGCCCCCCAGGAGCGGAAGATCTACCGCCAGGAAATCTACGAACGAATCCGTCAACAGAACAAGGAGGCCTTGCAGTGGGAAATCGCCGATCTGGATGCGTTAAGCGGGAATCTGGAGGTGGAGAGATGAGCGTCATGGAGAAGATTCATTCCCGTTTTGGGGAGATCGAATACGACCCGGCACAGACCCTGCTCTTTCCCGAAGGGCTGATCGGCTTTGAAAAACTGCGCCGGTTTGTCGTCATTCCCAACAAAAAGGAAGGGCTCCTGTTCTGGATCCAGAGCGTGGAGGATGCGGACGTGGCTTTCATCGTCACCGATCCGACCCATTTCTTTTTGGACTACAAGGTGGTTCCCGACCAGCAGGAACAGGAAAAGCTCGGCATCGCCGATGCCGGCGCCTGTTTCAATCTGGTGGTGGTCACCGTCCATCCGGACAAGGCGGTGACCTTCAACCTCGCGGCCCCGATCCTCTTCGCCGCCGCCACCAATTGCGCCCTGCAGGTGATCCTGGAAGGCACCAACTACCAGCCCCGAACGCCGCTGCCGAATCTTTCCAAGTAAACCTTCGCCCACCCCGACCGGGGTGGGCGAAGTTGTTTTCGCGCCGGCCTTTCTCCGCCCATCCCCGCAAAAAAACCGCTTCCCCCTTCGATTTGTTGGATAAGGCCCGGTTTGTGCAAAAAGGCCCCTGGAGTCAAAAAATTGTTCCCGAGAAACATTTTTTCCCTTTTGAAGAGGCTGCGCTTATGACGATCTCCTCACCACGGCAAGTCACGGCCACGGATGCCGCCCAAGAACTTCAGAATGCCATCAGCCAGGTCCTGCAACAGGCCGAGGCCCATTATCTTTCCGGGGACGCGCAAGCGGCCGAGGAACTGTATCGCGGCATTCTCGAAGCCATGCCCAACCATCCCGACGCCCACCACAACCTCGGGGTGCTGCTGGTGCTGTCGCAGCGCCTGGAGGAGGGCCTGAGCCATTTGTTGGCGGCGCTGAAGGCCAAAACCGATGGCGAACTCTATTGGCTGAGCTATGTCGAGGCCTTGGTGCAGGCCGGACGGATCGATGCCGCCGCGCAGATGGCGGCCCTGGGGCGGCGCAGCGGGCTGCCGGAAGCGGCCCTCGCCGAATTGGATAGCCTGATAGCGGGTCAGACCCCGGCACAGGCTCCTGCTCCCGCTTTGCCGGAAACGGGGGCGGTCGCGAAAAAAGCCGTCCCCCCGCCGCCTGGGCGCGGCCCGACCTCCCAGGAGATCGGCAAACTGGCCAGCCTGCAGCGCAAGGGGAAGACCAAGGGCGTGGAAGAATTTGCCCTCAAATTGACCAAACACTACCCCGGCCACCCGTTGGGGTGGCGGACCCTTGGCCAACTGCTGGAGCGCCAGCAGCGCATCGACGAGGCCCTGGAGCCGATGCGCAGGGCCGTCGCGCTGCTGCCGGAAGAGCCGGAGGTTCTGAACACCTTGGGAATTCTTTATCAAAAGAAATTCCGTATCAAGGAAGCGGAAAAACTGTTTAAAAGCGTCTTGCAATTGAAGCCCGATTGCGCTCCGGCCCTCAGCAACCTGGGGAACCTGTACCGGGTGCAGGGCCGCTTGAAGGAATCCGAAACCCTTCTTCGGCAAGCGGTGCAGTTTGGTCCCAGCGCCACCACCTACAACAATCTGGGAGCCAATCTGTTGGATCAGCGGCGCCTCGTCGAGGCCGAAGAGTGCTATCGCCAGGCGATCAAGCTCCAGCCCGCTTCGGCCCTGGCCCACACCAATCTGGGGGTCTGTCTCCGCCATCAGGGGCGGCTTGAAGAGGCCATCGCCAGCCAGCGCCGGGCCCTTGAGATCGAGCCCGATTCCCTCGAAAAACAGAGCCATCTGCTCTTTACCCTCAATTACACCTCCTCCCGAAACGACGCCTCCCATGTTGACGAGGCGCGGAAATACGGGGCCATGGTCAAGCGTCACGTTAAAAAGCCCTTTACCGACTGGCGGTGCGAGGCCAACGCGGCCCGGCTCAGGATTGGGCTGGTGTCGGGCGACCTCTACAACCACCCCGTCGGTTTTTTCCTGGAAAGCCTGATGGCGGCCTTTGATCACGACCGGATTGAATTGATCGCCTATCCGACCAATTCCAAGAGCGATGACTTGACGGGCCGCATCAAGCCGCTCTTTGCCGCCTGGAGACCCCTCTACGGCCTGGACGACGAAGCCGCCGGCCGCCAGGTCCATGACGACGGGGTACACATTCTGCTCGATCTGGCCGGGCACACCTCCCACAACCGGCTGTCCATGTTCGGCTGGAAGCCGGCGCCGGTGCAGGCCTCCTGGCTGGGGTATTTCGCCACCACCGGGGTGGAGGAGATCGATTATTTCCTGGCCGACGAGGTGGGGGTGCCCCAAACCCAGCAGGGGAACTTCATCGAGACCCTCTGGTACCTGCCCGGCACCCGGCTCTGCTTCAGCCCGCCCCGTTTCGAACTGCCCGTGGCGCCGCCGCCCGCCCTGACGACCGGCCATGTCACCTTCGGCTGTTTCCAGAAGCTGACCAAGGTCGGGGACGAGGTTCTCAAGGTCTGGAACGCCATTCTGAACCAGTTGCCGACCGCGCGTCTGCGTTGGCAGAGTCCCCAGTTCGACGACCCGGCTGTGGTCGAGCAGTTCATGGGGCGCGTGAGGAAGGTCGGCATCGATCCGGCGCGGATCACCATCAAGGGCGGCATGACCCGAAGGGATTATCTGGCGGCCCATGGCGAGGTCGATCTGATTCTCGACACCTTTCCCTATCCCGGTGGCACCACCACCTGCGAGGCCTTGTGGATGGGGGTGCCGACCCTGACCCTGGCCGGGGACACCCTGCTGTCCCGCCAGGGGGCGAGCCTGCTCACGGCGGCGGGGTTGCCGGATTGGGTCGCCGACAGCGAGGCCGACTACATCGCCGAGGCCGTCGCCAAAGCGACCGACGTTGCTGCCCTGGCCGCTTTGAGGCCGGGGCTGCGGGAACAGGCGCTTCGTTCACCGCTGTTCGACGCCTCCCGTTTCGCCCGCAATTTCGAGGCCGCGTTGTGGGCGATGTGGAATAAAAAAGCACCACAGGAAAAAACTTTGGCGCCGATCCCCCCGGCGAAGCAAAGAGAGGAGCCGGTCGTCAAGGATCAGGTCATGAATTTTTTCAATCCGGTTTTCTGGGGGGTCAAGGATCCGGCATTCTTCACCGACCTGATGAGGAAAGCCGCGCAGCAGACCAGCGCCTATCACTTCGGCGACAACATGTTTGTTTTCCAGCGCAACAATTCGATGCTGAACGACCAGCCGTTCATGAAAACATGGAAGGAAAACGCCGTCACCACCAACGATCATGCGATCATCTGGCGGCGCTATATCCTGGCCATGGCCGGCTTTCATTGTCAGCATCTCGAGGGGGATTTCGTGGAATGCGGCGCCTATCAGGGGGTCGGCGCCAAGACCATCCTCGATTACCTCGGCGGCCCGGATTTCCCCAAAACCTTCTGGCTCTACGATCTGTTCGAACATCACGAGGGGATGGTCCATCACGCCATGCAGGGTCATGGCCCGCAACTGTATGATCAGGTGGTGGCGCGCTTCAAAGGGTATCCGAACGTAAAAATATTCAAAGGGGAGCTGCCCTCCATATTGGAACAGGGTTCTCCAGAAAAGATTGCCTATCTTCACATCGATCTCAACCAGGCCCCGGCCGAGATCGGCACCCTGGAAACCCTCTTTGACCGGGTGGTGCCGGGGGGGATGATCATTCTTGATGATTACGAGATGGTCTTTTACCGTGCCCAGAAGCTGGCCGAGGACCAGTGGTTCGGCGCCAGGGGGTACAAGGTCTTCCCGCTGCCGACTTCGCAAGGATTTGTGATCAAGAGATAAGGTCCAAGAAAAATAATTTGAAAAAACCTCTAAACCTTTTTCCCGTCCTGGCCGAAAAGTAACTGCAAAAGGATATTGGAAAAATAAATGGAGAGGAGGTGAGGCGATCCCGCGCTGAAATATCCGTTCCGGTTTAAAAGGTTTTTGAAATCCGTTTTGTTCCACCCTATCCAAACCAGGCAAGGAAGCCTGAAATAACAACTCATGGAGGAAAATCATGGCACTTACCATCAACACCAACGTAATGTCCCTCAACGCGCAGCGCAACCTGGGCCAGTCCCAGAGTGCCCTGTCCAAATCGATGCAGCGCCTCTCTTCGGGTCTGCGCATCAACTCCGCCAAGGACGACGCCGCCGGTCTCGCCATTTCCGACCGCATGACGGCGCAGATCCGCGGCCTCAACCAGGCGGCCCGCAACGCCAACGACGGCATCTCCCTGGCGCAGACCGCTGAAGGCGCGTTGCAGGAGAGCACCAACCTGCTGCAGCGTATCCGCGAGCTGGCCGTGCAGTCGGCCAACGACACCAACAGCGATTCCGACCGCTCCTCCCTGCAAGCTGAGGTGTCTCAGTTGATTTCGGAGATGGACCGCATCGCCAGCACCACCCAGTTCAACGGCAAGAACGTCCTCGACGGCACCATGACCGACGCCACCTTCCAGGTCGGCGCCAACGCCGGCACCAGCCAGACCATCAGCTTCGGCATCGAGAGCGCCCGGACCGCCGATCTCGGCGAAGTGGCCGACGCCACCTACACGGGCACGGCTGCCAGCTCCGACTACGTCGCTGCCAGCTCCGACTACGTTGCCGCCAGCTCCGACTACGTCGCTGCCAGCTCCGACTACGTCGCTGCCAGCTCCGACTACGTGGCTGCCAGCTCCGACTACACTGCTGCCGTGGCAGCGAGTGCCACCGGCACTACCAACTCCGACCTCGAGATCACCGCGGTTACCGAGGGTACCGATGGCAACAGTCTCTCGGTAGCGGTGGTTGTGGATACGGATAATGGCGGCTCGTCCGTCGCGGTCGATACCGATACCGGGGTCATCACCGTCACCGTCAACGACTCGGATAATGCCACCACTGAGGATGTCGCTGCCCTGATCAACGCCGACACCGATGCCGCGGCTTTGGTAACCGCGACCGGCACCTCCGATACCGCGGCGGGGGATGAAACCATCGCCCTGGCCGATGGTGCCGAACAGGTCGGTACCGCTCAGGTGGGTACGGCCCAGGTGGGTACCGCCCAGGTCGGCACCGCTCAAGTGGGCACCGCCGAGGTCGGTACTCCGGCCAGCTCCGACTATGCGCTCACCTCTCCGGCCACCGTCATGGTCGCGGATATCTCCATCGCCACCAGGACCGGCGCCGACAGCGCCATCGCCAGTGTGGATCTGGCCCTGGAGCAGATCGACGAGATCCGCGGTGGCCTCGGCGCGGTGCAGAACCGCTTCGAATCGACCATCGCCAACCTGCAGAACGTGGCGGAGAACCTCTCCGCGGCCCGCTCCCGGATCCTCGACGCGGACGTCGCCGAAGAGACCTCCAACATGACCAAGCAGAACATTCTGCAGCAGGCCGGCGTCGCCATCCTGGCCCAGGCCAACCAGGCGCCGCAACTGGCCCTCTCGCTCCTCCAGTAGTTAGGGGGACGGGTGAGCAACCCATCAGGCGGAGGCTGTTTCGGCGGCCTCCGCCGTCTTTACATGGGACGGAACCCAACAAGTCACCAGGGAGGTGAGTTATGAGAGTCGAAGCATTGGTGAGCGCGGAGGTTTCACGCTATCCGCAGGGAAACGGCGCCGCCGAGCAGGTCGATCGCTCCCGTAGGGAGGCGATGCAGGCCGTCGAAAAGCCGGAGCAGGCCGAAAAAAAGGTGGCTCCCGAGGAAATTCTCAGTAAAATCAAAGATATTACCGAAAACGGGCTGTACAGCGTCCGTTTCGAGACCGACAAGGACACCCATAAAATGGTGGTCCGGCTCGTCGATCAGAAGTCGGGCGAGGTGATCCGCCAGCTCCCCCCCGAAGAGCTGCTGGAGCTGAGCCAGAGCCTCAGCGAATGGCGCGGCAACATCATCGACACCGAAAGCTGAAAAACAGTTTCCCGTCCGCCCGGCCAGGCCGTGGCCGCGGAGGGGACAAGGGGGAATCATGGCGACCATCACCTTCGGCGGGCTGGCGACCGGCCTCGATACGACATCCCTGATCAGCGAGCTGATGGCTGTGGAGCGCCAGCCGTTGAAACTGCTGGAAAACGACAAGACCTGGCTCAACAGCCGCCTCGTCGCCTTCCAGCAGTTCGACGCCAAGCTCAACAGCTTTCTCTCCAAGATCGGGGGTCTCGGCTCCACGGAAGAAATCCAGGCCAAACAGGCAACCTTGAGCGCGGAAGGCTTTTTCACCGCCGGCGCCGAAACGGATGCCGCCGTGGCCAACTATCAGATCGAGGTGGTCTCCCTGGCCCAGGTCCAGAAGGCCGTGAGCCAGGGATATGCCGACAAGTCGGCCCAGGAGTTCGGCACCGGCACCTTGACCCTGACGGTGGGGGAGAACGATCCGGTCGCCATCGAGATCAGCGCCGAAAACAACTCCCTGCAGGGGATCGCGGACGCCATCAACGCCGCCGGGGCGGGGGTTTCGGCCGCCATCATCAACGACGGCACCGTCAGCCCCTACCGGCTGGTCCTGACCGGCGAAAACGTCGCCGCTTCCTATGCTCTGGACGCCTCCGGCCTCAGTGGCGGCAGCTACGACGCGCCGGCGTTGGTCACTACCCAGGCGGCCACCCAGGCCCATATCCGGGTCGACAACGTCGATATCTACGCCGACGGCAACACCCTGGACGAGGCGATCCCCGGCGTCACGCTGGACCTCCTCAAGGCCGAAGCAGGGACCACGACCCGGCTGGAAATCACCAACCAATCGAGTTCCCTGCTGCAGAACATGAAGGATTTCGTCAGTGGTTATAACGGCGTCATCTCCTTCATCAGCAGCCAGACCAAAAGCACCGACAGCTCCAGCGGCGGCGTGCTGGGCGCCGATTCCGGCCTCAGCGTCGTCAAGCGGCGCCTGCAGAACCTGCTGACGGAAAGGATCGACACCGGAGGCTCCTTTTCCGCGCTCTCCCAACTGGGGCTGAAAACCGCCAAGGACGGAACTTTGACTCTGGACGAGGAAGCCTTTTCGAAGGCGGTCCAGGAAAATCTTCCCGACGTCGAAAAGCTTTTGGCCGGCGACGGCGAGACCCAAGGGATCGCGTCCCGCTTCCAGGATTATCTGGAAGGGATGACCAGCAGCGTGGACGGTTTCCTCAAGGGGCGCACGACCAGCATCAACGCCAACATCAAGCGCATCGACAGCCGCATCGAGCGCATGGAGATGCGCCTCGAAAAACGCCAATCGAACCTGGAGAAGCAGTTCAACGCCCTGGAAACCCTGGTCAGCAGTCTCAACGCCACCGGCGATTATCTTTCCCAGCAGCTCGAATCGATCAACAACATGTGGGCCTGGAACCAGAAATAGGATGGGACAATCATGAACCCTTATTTGAAGCAATACCGCCAAAATCAGATCGAAACCTCTTCCCCCGAGCAGATTCTGATCATGCTCTACGACGGCGCCATCCGGTTCGTCTCCCAGGCTCGGCAGGCCATCGAAAGCGGCGACCGCATCGGGCGGCTGCAGCCGATCAGCCGGGCGCTGGCGATCGTGACCGAGCTCTCCAACACCCTCGATCACAATATCGGCGGCGAGATCGCCGAGAATCTCGATGCCCTCTATCATTACATGATCCGGAACCTGAGCCAGGCCAACCTGAACAACGATGCGGCGCCCCTGAAGCCGGTGGAAACCATCCTCAGGGATCTCCGCGCCACCTGGGCCGAGGCGGTGGAGATCGCGCGCCGTCCGAAGGGAGCCGGCCAGGAGGATAGTCCGGTGTCCCCCGCGGCGGCGCCGGCGGCGATGGAAGAGCCGAGGCGGCTTTCCGCGGCCTTCTGAAAAGAGGAGCGGCCGCGGGATTCCTCCCGGCCAAAGAAAGGGCCTTGATTGATGACCGACAGCGAACAACTGAAAAACGCCCTGGATAAATCCTTGCGTCTCTATGGGGAAATGCTACGATTGTCCGAATTGTTGGACGCCGGCCTTTCGTCGTGGGACGGGGAGCGGATGATGGCTCACGCCGAAGAGGTCCGGAATTTGCAAGCGGAGGTAGAGACAACCGACGCCGAAATCGAGCGCATCACACGGGAGCGGGATCTTCGCGAGGCCTGCCGGGAGTACCACCGCAAGCGGGCCGAGATCATGAAGATGCTGCTGCTGCACAACCGCGACAAGATTCCGGTGATCGAGCGCATGATGGCGATGGTGCGGGCCGAGATGAGTCAGACCAGGGCTTTCCGCCATGCCGCCGACGGTTATTTCGGCGCCAGGGATGCGAAAGGAGGGCTGCTCATCAAGACCGCCTGACGCTTCCCGGAGAGAGTCCGCGAGGTCGATGGTTTGCGATGAACGGTTTGGAAAAGTTTAAAAACTTCATCATCGCCAGGATTTTTCTTCCTCTCTGGGAAGAGGACATCCAGGAGCTGGACTGCGTCGTCCACGCCCCCAATCCGCCGCAACTGGAGGTCACCTTCCTCCCCGGCCAACTCCCCAAGGCCGGCCTGGATATGCAACGCAACTGCAAGCTTTTCTACCAGGCCGACGGCCAAAACCATATCCTCAACACCAGCATCCTCTCCGTTCTCTCCTCCGAAAAACTCCTCTTGGAAGCTAAAAAAGCCAAGATATTTCAGCATGTGCGGGAATATTTCCGGGTCGATGCGGTGGCCAGGGTGCGGTATGAGCGGGTCGCCGTGGAGGGGGGGGTGTTTCAGGAGTACGAAGGGCTGATCAACATCAGCGGCGGCGGCATCCGGTTCCCGGTGGAGGAGCCCTTCAGCCTCAAGCAGAAGCTGTTTCTGGAGATATCGTCGGGGCAGCCGGTGTTGCTGCACGCTGCCGGTGTCGGCGAGGTGGTCCGCGCCCAGAATTTCGGAAGGAAAAAGTTCGTGGCCCTCAAATTCATCGAAATGGAGCGGAAGGATCAGGAGAATATCATCTCCTTCTGCATGGCCGTGCAGCGGGACGAACTCCGGACCAGGGTCCGGGTTTCCGGGCTGGGGTGAAGACAGGATAGGGATCATGCTGCCGGAAGCCGTCAAAAAGGGTCTTCTCGATGGGCGCTGGGGGCGAATTTCGATTCCGGTCCGGGGTGATTTCCCCGAAACGGTCAACGCTCTGATCCGCCTCGAATCCTACCCTTTCCTCGAAGTGGAATTTGGCTCCGACCAAAGTTATGGCAGCGACTCCGGCGTCGGCGAGGAGTGGCTCGTCATTATCAGCAACGGCACCGACCTGGTTTCCTTTTACGCCCAACTGGTGTCCGCCGTCAGTTCCCGCCAGTGCCGGCTGCGGATCACCCGCTCCCAGTACCATGTCCAGACCCGCCACCATCAACGGGTCAAGGCCGAGATCTATCTCCGTTTCCGCAAGGAGGGGGAGGAACAGTCTCCGGCCCCCGACCCGGTGAAAAAAAAGGTCGATATCAGCCCCGCCGGAATCCGGTTCGTCGATTCCGGCCTTTTTTCCCTGGACGAGGAACTGTCCCTGGAAATGACGCTTCCAGGTCTCCTGCTCCAGAAGGTCCAGTGCCGGGGGAAAGTGGTGCGGGTGGTGAAAAAGGATGACGGCTGCCGGGAAATCGGGGTCAGCCTCACCGATATCAGCCTTGCCGACGCCGAAAAGATCGGGGTTTTCTGCATGGCCTGCCAGTTTCAGCAGATGAGGGATCGGGCGGCGGGGCTGACCCTTCCTTCCCCGCCGTTCCAGATCGGCCACAAACCGGATACCTCTTCCTGATCTTCGGCCCTTTCCCGATCGGCCTTTCCCCCCATTTTCATTCGTCGCCGCCATGGAGCGGTTGCCGCCGTTGATTTTCCCAGCATTTTGAGAGGCAGAAGGCGAACGCCATGGTTGAGATCAAATCCGTTGACCAGGTTTTCCGGCCCATGGTTCCAAGGGGGGCGTTGGAAAGCCCGGAGGCTTTCTTCAAAACCCTGGTTCCGGGCAAGATCGTGGAAATGACCGTGGCCCGGGGGGGCGAAGGGAGGGTGGTGCTGGAGCATGGGGGGGTCCGTTTCGCCGCCGACACCCAGATGCCGCTGCAGGAGGGAGCGCGGCTGAGTCTCCTGGTGACGTCCAATTCCCCCCGCATCGAGCTCAAAATCGCCGACCGCCCGGCCGGCTTCCAGTCCGGCATCTGGCCCTTGCTGAGCGAGAGCGCGCTGCTGCCCCGGCTTCTGACCCGCCTTCTGGAAGGAGGAGAGGGGATGGCCTTCCGCCTGGCGCCGGAGCTGCGGAATCTCCTGCGAGGGTTTGCGGCTGTTCCCTCGGAAACCGCCCCTGTGGCGAAGGAGGCGATGGCCGGTTGGCTGAAGAGCCTCGGTCTGCCTTTGCCGGAAGCAGGGGGAGCCGGTTCCGCCGAGGGCCCGGCAGCCGAGCCGAAGATGCTGCTCCAGGCGCTGCTGGGTGCGGCGCTGAAGGCCGACCCCGAACTGCGGCAGAGCCTGGAGAGTTTTCTGGGCGGCCTGAGGGTTTCCTCTCCCGGCCCTGGCGGCGGGAAGGGCGAGGCTCTGTTGCGGACGCTTTTGACGGCGGCCGGAACGGAAGCTCCGGTTGCGGCCGGGGGCGAGCTTTCCCGCTGGCTGGAAAACCTCGGCGGTTTCCTCGCCGCGGGGAAAACCGCCGCTTCTCCCGGCTCAATCGCGGCCGAGCCGAAAGCGTTTCTTCAGGCGTTGCTGAAGGCCGATCCCGAACTGCGGAACGGTCTGGAAACCCTGCTGGCCGGGTTCAGGCAGAGGGCTCTGCCGGCCGGCAGCGAATCGGCGGCGGCCTTTTTGCGGGCCGCTTTGGACGTTTCGGGGCGGGAATTTCCCGCTGGCGAAAGGGAACTGGTGGTTCAGTGGCTGAAAAGCCTCGGCATCCCCCTGGCCGGCGAAAACGCGGCGGAACAACCGGCGGCCGAGCTGCGCCTGGCCCTCAAGGCGGTGCTGGCTGAAGTGCCGGAAACAATGCCGGAATTGCGAAAAGGGCTGGAAAACGTCCTGGAGGGGATGCTGGGGCAGCGGTTGCCGGGCGCCGGCAAGGGGGAGGAAGCCTACCTGTTCTATCTCCCTTTGCCGTTTCTGGAAAAGGGGTTTCTGGTCTGGGAGCGGGAAGCCCAGGACCAGGAGGCGGGAAAACCGGCGGCGCACAGGATGACCCTGTTCCTGGAAACGGAGGCGCTGGGGGCCTTGCGGGTCGATTTCCTCTACGAGGGGGAAGGGGTCATGGTCCGTTTTTCCTCCCCCTCCAGAGAAGTGCGGGATTTCCTGGCCTCGTGCCGGCAGGAATTGATCGACGGCTGGCCGGAATTTCCGCTGCTCGGATTGCGCTTCGAGATCGGCAGCGAGACGCCGGGGAATGAGCTGGCGCGGCGGCTGACGGGGAGCCCTGGGGGCGCCATGGTGACGACCTGGGTGTAACAAAAGCCGTGGATATCGAATCGGAAAAGGTTTGGGTGGGGTTTCATGGCCAAGGACGACAAGATCAAAAAAGCCGCCGCGCTGCGCTATGACGCAAGCCGCAACGCGGCGCCGGTGCTGGTGGCCGGGGGCCGCGGCGCCGTCGCCGAAAAGATTCTGGAGCTGGGGAAGGAAGCCGGGGTGCCGGTGGTGGAAGACCCCGACCTGGCGGAAATGCTGGGGGCCTTCCCGGTGGGGAAAGAGATCCCTCCGGAGCTGTACCGGGCGGTGGCGGAGGTACTTGCCTTTGTTTACCGGGCGGGGAAGAGGTTTCGGGGTCTGGGGGGCTGAAAAAACAGAGCGGTGATCAACGGGGGGCGTCCATCAAGCGCCTTTGATTTTCGCGAGGCGAAACCATTCTCAATCTCCGCAGGTACCCGCGTTTTACGCATCAAGCCGTTTTATGGTGGCTTCTCTTTGCGTCTTCGCGTGAGCCAAGACCCGGTTGCTTGCGATTTTTGCGGTAAGAGATCTTGCTGATGGTGAATAGTAAACGTGTGGCTTGGCTGAGGATCAAGGCTCCCCGAAGAGGTCGGCGGTGAAGATGAAGAGCCGGAGGCCGGGGGTGGTCCAGGCGTCGGGAGGGAGCCCGGCCTTGACGCAGGTCTGTCTCAGAAAGGTCAGCCGGTCCCACCCCTGTTCGACGGCCACCTGCGGCAGCAGCACCCCGCGATGGGCGCCCTGCTCCAGATAGATGCCGTGTTTTCCCACCTCGATCTGCTTCGGATCGTCCGTTTTCACCAGCTCCGACAGCACCGAAATCTCCAGCGAGAATTCATCCAGTTCCCATTCCTCCATGGGACGGAAGCGGGGATCGCGGGTGGCGGCGGAGACGGCCATGGCGGCCACCTCCCGCCACAGCGGCTGGGCGGAAACGAAAATCCCGATGCAGCCCCGCAGCTCCCCCCGCCGGTGGATGGTGACGAAACATCCCCGTTTGGCGTTGAGGGCCGGCTCCTCGCGTTCCTCCAGGGCCAGCCGTCCGCTGCGGACGTAGCTTTCGATGGCGTGGCGGGCAATGGCGAGCAGGGTTTCCCGCTCCGCCGGCGTCAGGGTCGCACTCATGGGGGTTCCGGGTTTTGAGGTCATCCGGCCGCCTTGTGGTGTCTTTTCCTCTCCAGGTAACTCAGAGCCTTTTTCCGGAGCCGGATCGAGCGCGGCGTGATCTCCACCAGTTCGTCCTCCTCGATGAATTCCAGCGCCTGTTCCAGGGTGAGAGTGCGGTGCGGGATCAGACGCACCGCCTCGTCGCTGCCGGAGGCGCGGATGTTGGTCAATTTCTTCCCCTTGCCGGGGTTGACGACCAGGTCGCTGTCCTTGGCCGCCTGGCCGATGATCATCCCTTCGTAGACCTTGACCCCCGGCCCCACGAACAGAACCCCGCGCTCCTGCAGGTTGAAGAGGGCGTAGGCGACGGTTTCGGACTGCTCCATGGCGATCAGGACGCCGTTGGTCCGGCCGGGGATCGGCCCCTTTTCGGGAGCGTATTCGTGAAAAACGTGGTTCATGATGCCGGTGCCGCGGGTGTCGGTCAGGAATTCGGTCCGGAAGCCGATCAGTCCCCGCGCCGGGATGATGAATTCGAGGCGCAGATGGCCGTCCTGCGGGGTCATGGCCCGCATGTCGGCCCGCCGCGAGCCGAGCTTCTCGATGACCACCCCCTGGTATTCTTCGGGGACGTCGATGACCAGATACTCCATCGGCTCGCAACGCACCCCGTCGATCTGGCGGTAGATGACCTCCGGCTTGGAGACCGCCAGTTCGTACCCTTCGCGGCGCATGTTTTCGATCAGGATGGAGAGATGCAGCTCCCCCCGACCGGAAACCTTGAAGGTATCGGTGTCCACCGTTTCCTCCACCCGCAGCGAGACGTTGGAGCGGAGTTCCCGGAACAGGCGGTCGCGGAGGTTGCGGGAGGTGACGTATTTTCCCTCCTGGCCGGCGAAGGGGGATTTGTTGACCATGAAGAACATCGACAGGGTCGGCTCGTCGATGGAGACGTAGGGGATCGCCTCCGGCTTGTCCGGGGAGGCCAGGGTGTCGCCGATGCGGATGTCGTCGAGGCCGGCGATGGAGACGATGTCGCCGCTTTCGGCCTCGGCCATTTCGGTCTGCTTGAGACCGTCGTAGCCGAGCAGCTTGGAGATGGCGCCGCGGATGGGAGGGGCGTCGCGCCGCACCACTACCACCTCGTCCCCCTTGCGGGCGACGCCGTTGAAGATCTTGCCGGTGGCGAGGCGGCCCAGATAATCGTTGTATTCGATGCTGGCCACCAGCATCTGGAAAGGCGCCGCGCTGTCCCCTTCCGGGGGCTTGACCCGCTCCAGAATGGCCTTATAAAGCGGTTCCATGCTGTCGGCGGGATGGGCCGGGTCGGTGGCGGCGTAGCCGAGCTTGGCGGAGGTGTAGATGATGGGAAAGTCGAGCTGTTCCTCGTTGGCGTTGAGTTCGCAGAACAGGTCGAAGACCAGGTTCACCACCTCTTCGGGGCGGGCGCCGGGGCGGTCGATCTTGTTGATGACGACGATGGGGCGCTGTCCCAACTCCAGGGATTTTTTGAGAACGAAACGGGTCTGGGGCATCGGCCCGTCGAAGGCGTCCACCAGCAGCAGCACCGAATCGACCATCTTGAGCACCCGCTCCACCTCGCCGCCGAAGTCGGCATGGCCGGGGGTGTCGACGATGTTGATTTTGATCCCGCGGTAGGAGATGGAGAGGTTTTTGGCGAGGATCGTGATACCGCGCTCCCGTTCCAGGTCGTTGCGGTCCATGACCCGTTCGGTGATGACCTGGTTGGAGCGGAATACCCCTGATTGCCGGAGCAGGGCGTCGACCAGGGTGGTCTTGCCGTGATCGACGTGGGCAATGATGGCGATGTTGCGGATTGGCTTGGACATTTTTGTTTTGACCTGGAGGATGAAAGGGCTTGGGGAAAATTCTGGAAAACCTTTCCATGCTAATTCAACACCTTATCAATTGACAATAAGAAAATTCCCCTTTTAAGGATTTATTTTCGCGAATCCGGGTTGCCCGCCGTTAAAAAAATCGCCAGAATGATGGGCTGGAAAGACCTTTTAAAATTTTAATCGATTGCATCCTTTCCGGTGATAATTTGGTATTCTCTATAAATTCGTCAAAAGGGATCGAAGGTGACGGCCAAGCCGCCGATTAACTTTAATTTACCATGGGAGGATCGGGGGCGCAGCATGAAGGGGTGGATCAAGATAGGGCTGCTGATGGCGGGGGCTGTAATGGCGGGGGGCTGTGCCCTGGAACCGTTCCGGCCGCTTCCGGAAACGGGGCCGGGGGAGGTTTCGGCCTCCGTGGAGGCCAAGCTGGGGGAGCGGCTGTTCCCCTGGACGGTTCAGAAACTGGGCGGCAGCTATTCCGACCCCGAGCTGCGGACGGCGCTTGAGGCGATTCTCCGTAAACTGTCGGACGGCTTTCCCTGCCATCTCCAGGTCTTGAACCATTCCCGCCCGGCGGCGCTGGTTTTCCCCGGCGGTTTTATCGGTCTGACGCGGGGCCTGCTTCTGGAACTGGAGGAGGCCCCGCTGGTGGCCGCCGTCCTGGCCCATCAGATCGGGCATCTGCAGGCGGGGCATCTGGGCCAGGCGCTGAGGGAAAGGAGCTTTGCCGGGGGATTGGAGGCCCAGCTCCGTCTGGAAGCGGCGGGCCGGACCGATCCGGATTACGGCGAGGAGGTTGCCGCCCTTCTGGAAACGGGTGCGGCTTTGCAGGGATGGTCCTTTTCCCCGCGGCAGGAACGGGAGGCCGACGACCTGGCGGTCCCCCTGCTGCGGAAAGCCGGTTATGACCCCCGGGCGCTGCCGCGCGCCATGAAAATCCTCCGGCAGGGAGCAACTTCGTCCTCCCCTTGGCCGGAGAAGACCACCGGCTGGCAGCGTCACGTCCGGACGGAAGAACCGGGAACGCCGCCTTTGGAGGCGGCCGGGCTCCGCGGCACGGCGCCGCGGCGGCCTTCCGCGGCGGACGCCGGGTTTGCCCTCTGGCACGCGAGGGCGAGCCGGGAGGCGGCTGGCTATCTGCTCTGCGATCAGGCGCTGCGGCTGGAATCGCAGGGCAATTCCCGTGCCGCGGTGGGCGCCTATCTGCAGGCCGCCGCGGTGCTCCCGGATGAGCCGTTGGTGCTGGCCCGCCTCGGCCTGGTCTACCTCCAGGAGGAGGATCTGCGGAATGCCCGCTTTCACCTGGAGCGGGCGCTGATGTTCGACCCCCATCGCCATCCCGCTCATCTGGGGCTCGGTTTTATCCACCTGGCTCACAAGGAGTATCCGGCGGCGAGAAAGAGATTGGAAACCGCCATGGAATTGCTGCCGACCTTGCAGGGGGCCTATCTTTTGGGCAGCGCCTGGGAGGGGGAAGGGGACCGGGGGCGGGCGGCGCGTCTCTTCTCTCAGGTGGCCGGGGCCGACGCCGGCGGGAAGTTGGGGCGGGCGGCGGCCAATCGGCTCAAAGGGCTAAAGGGTTTTTGATGGAGTGGGGGCCCCATCTGGAAGCGGGGGAGCGTCTGCTCTGGGAGGGTTGCCCGGCGCCGTGCTGTTTCTGCTTCCGTGGCTGGCGCCGTGCCGGGTGGGCGCTTCCCTTGCTGGCTCTTGCCTGTCTGCTCCGCGCCGCGGGGGTGGCAGCGCCGGGGAATTTTTGGGCGATGGCGCTGTGTCTAGGTGGGGCTTTCTGGTTTTTCCCAGGGCGCTTTTTCTGGGCTCGGCTCCAATGGGGGACGGTCTTCTATGCCCTCAGCGACCGTTTTCTGCTGACCGTCTCCGGCCGCTTCCGAAGGCGGCTGATCCGTCTGGAGCGATCCAGGATCGAAAGCATCGAAGCCGAGTGGCACGGGCCGGATCTGGCGACGCTGGCGGTCTTCGGCCGCGGCGGCACACGGGTGACGCTCCATTGCCTGGAACACCCCCGCCCTGTTCTGGCGCTGCTGGAGGGAAGCCGCGACGGGAACGCCCAAACAGCGCTATCCGGTTGACTCCCCGCGTCTCTCCGCATACCATTCCAAAGATGGCATGGGAAAATGGGGTGTAGAATCATCTGGTCTTTTGTCTTGCACCCCCATTGTTGACTTAGCCGGAATGCCGCCGCCGGTTCGGGTGGATTTCATAGAGCGGCAAACTGTCTGACCGTAGGGAGTTTTTGC
>JAFGOW010000103.1 GCA_016926265.1 Deltaproteobacteria bacterium
AAAACCGACATGTTTTGAAAAAGCCGGATGGTCTGAAAGGTGCGGGCGATCCCCAGGGAGACGATGCGGTGAGTGGGAAACCCGGCGATGGAGCGGCCATCAAAGAGGATCTCTCCCCGGTCCCCCCGGTAGTTGCCGGTGATGAGGTTAAAGACCGTGGTCTTGCCGGCGCCATTGGGGCCGATCAGCCCCACCACGCTGTTTTGCGCCACCTCGAAGGAGAGGTCGGAAACGGCGGTAAGCCCCCCGAAGGTCTTGGTCAGGTTGCGGATCGCAAGGAGACTCATGGCAGCAACCTGTCGAGACCCTTGAACAGCCGCGGCCGGTGGGGAAGGATGCCCTCGGTGCGGAACACCATCATGATCATCATGGCCAGGCCGAACACCCACATCCGGGCCGACGCAAAGCCCCGGAACAGTTCGGGGAGGCCGATGATCAGGAAGGTGCCGAGGATGACCCCGGAGATGTTGCCGGCCCCTCCCAGGATGACGATGATGAAGATTAGTACCGACTCCCAGAAGCTGAACGATTCCGGAGAGATGATGGTCATTTTGGTGGCGTAGAGGCAGCCCGCCATGCCGGCCCAGGCGGCCCCCAGCATGAAGGCCAGAAGCTGGTAACGGCCGGTGTTGATGCCGCTCCCCTCGGCGGCAATGGGGTCTTCCCGCAGACAGTCGAGGGCGCGCCCGAAACGGGAATTCTTGAGGCGGGCGAAGAGAAAGACGGTCACGGCCACGAAACCCCAAATCAGATAGAAGAACTCCAGGGGACGGCGAATGCGGAAGCCGAACAGCTCCGGCCGCGCGATGCCGAAAATGCCGTTGGGGCCGCCTGTGATGCCGAACAGGTTGTTGATGAGGGCGATTCGCACAATCTCACCGACGCCGACCGTGACGATAAGCAGGTAATCGCCGCGCAGGTGAATGACGGGGCGAGCCAACAGGAGTCCGAACAGGCCGGCCAGAATGCCACTGACCGGCAGGGCCCAGAGAATGGGAAGGCCGCACTGGGTGTTGAGATAGGCGGCGGCATAGGCGCCGACGGCGAAAAAGGCGGCGTGCCCCATGTTGTAGAGGCCGGCGTCACCGAGGATGACGTTGAGACTCAAGGCCAACAGGGCGTAGAGCCCGACGCTGTTGAGGACGTCCACCCAGTAGGCGTTGAGAAACAGCGGTGAAACGGCCAACAACAGAATCAGGGCGCCGAAACCCGCGATCTTGTATTTCGAATCGGTCATATTCGTAACAGGTTGCTGAAAACCCATCGCCCCTTGCGGCTCCAAGGGTCAGCAGGCTTTTTGAAAGGCCGTCAGATTTTATCCGCCACCCGTTCTCCCAAAATTCCGGTGGGGCGCACGATGAGAATCACAATCAGCACCATAAAAGCGATGGCGTCCTTCCAGGCCACCGAGATATAGGCGGCCCCCATGGCCTCGATCACCCCCAGGATCAGCCCTCCGACCATGGCGCCGGGAATGTTGCCGATGCCGCCGAGGATCGCCGCGGTAAAGGCCTTGAGGCCGTAGACCCACCCCATGGTAAAATTGACCTGGCCGTAATAGAGACCGACCAGCAGCCCCGCCACGCCGCCGAGCCCGGGCCCGATCAGAAAGACGATCAGGATCACCTGATCGACGTTGATTCCCATCAGCCGGGCCGCGGCCTGATCGATGGCGGCGGCGCGGATGGCGGTCCCGAGCCGGGTGCGCTGGATGAACAGGTAGAGCGCACCCATCAGCAGCAGGGAAACCACGAAAACCAGGATCCGCACCAGGGGGATCGACAGCCCCCCGATGTCGATGGCCACCTTGGGGAGAATATCCTGGGGATAGACGTGGATGCGGGCGCCGTAAAGCAGCATGATGGTGTTTTGCAGGAAGATGGAGGCACCGAGCGCCGACACCACGGCCGACAGGCGCGGCGACTGTCGCAACGGCCTATAGGCCGCCCGCTCCAGCAGCGCTCCGGTGAGGGCCACAAAGCCCATGACCAGCAACGCCAGCAGCAAAAGGCCCGCCAGCGGCCCGAGGCGGCCGCTCAAGCCGAGGCTGGTCAGCAGCGACAGGCCGAGGTAGGCGCCGAGGGTGAAGAGATCACCGTGGGCGAAGTTGATCAGCTTGAGAACGCCGTAGACCATGGTGTAGCCGAGGGCGATCAGGGCATAGATCCCTCCCACGGCCAGGCCGTTGGTCAACTGCTGAAAGAACTCTTCCATCTTCCTCTGTCAAACAGACCAAGGGGCGGCCCCGTTAAGGCAGGCCGCCCTGTTCAGGAAAGTCTCCGAAATTACGGGGCGCCGGCCGAGGGTTCCCCAAGGCCAGCGCCACCGGGAATTGCCAAACGTCCGTTATTTGGCCTGTAGAACGAAGTTGCCGCCGGCATCGACGCGATAGACGCGGTAAACCTCGCCAACGCGGTCTCCCTTGGCGTTGAAGCCGATCTCGCCGGTAAGGCCGGAGATTTTCTGTTTGCCGCCGTGGAGGAAAGCGGCCAGTTTGGTGGGATCGGTGGTTTTGGTGGTCTTAATCGCCTCGGTCACGGTCAGGAAACCGTCCCCCGCCAGCACCGCCCAGATGGAGCCGGGAGCCGCCCCGTGCTTGGCCGTGTAGGATTTGAGAAAAGCCTTGGTCTTTTCATAGGGGAGATCCTGGGGAACCGGCGGGCTGAGGAAATAGTAGCCGGCCGCGGCATCCTTGCCGGCGATCTTGACCAGGTCGGGATTGTTGGTGGCATCCCCGCCGATGAAAGGCACCGGCCAGTTCATCTCCTTTTTCTGGCGCAGGATCAGCCCCAGTTCCGGAAAATAGCCGGTGAAGAAAACGACATCGGGCTTGGCCGCCTTCAACTTGGTGAGGATGGCGGTGAAATCCCGCTCGCCAGGGGTCAGGGCGTCGAAGAAGACGATCTGGACGCCGTCCTTCTTCAGCAGCGCGTTCCCTTCGTCGGCCAGCCCCTTGGCGTAGCTGGTGTTGTCATGCAGGATGGCGACCTTTTTGAATCCCATCTTCTGGATGGTCTGGGCCGCCACCCGTCCCTGCTCGTCGTCCCGGGGGCAGGTGCGGAAGAAGTACTTGAGCCCCTTCTCGGTCAGCCGGATGGCGGTGGAGCCATTGGCAACCTGGAGGATCGAGGATTCGTCATAGATGCTCTGGGAAGCTTCCGTAACCGAGGAACCGTAGGTTCCGATTACCGCCTTGACCCCTTGGGTCGCCAGGCGTTGGGCCGCCAGCGATGCGGTACGCGGGTCGCCGCCGTCATCCTCCAGCACGACCTCCACCTGTTGCCCCAGCAAGCCCCCCTTGGCGTTCAATTCCGCGGCCAGCAGGTTGACGATATGTTTCATATCCTCCCCTTCACTGGCCCAGGAACCGGTTACCGGCGCCATGAGACCGATCTTGATCGAATCCGCCAGGCCCAGGCCCGCACCGGCCAACACCATGACCCATGTCAACCCCCAAACGACCGTCCGCTTCATAACATGCTCCTTTCCTCGTCGAATAACAAAACCACGGAATGAAAACAGTTCCGAAATGGCCCCCAAAAGGCTTGGAAATCCCTAAGGAAACTATCATTTTCCAAAAAGCGCCGAATTAAGTTTGACTTTTATAGAAGTATTCCCAAAATAAGTCAAGCTCCAGAGCGACTTCGAGAGCCCCTCCAACCCCCTTTCCAGCGACCGCGACCCGGGGTGGGCCCCCTTCGCTCCCGAAGCGGCCTTTTTTCCGTTTCCTTTCACCTTAGGATCGATTTTGCCGACCCTCTCCGATCTGCTCCAGTTCCTTTTCGCCGGGCTCACCAACGGGGCCGTCTACGCCCTCATCGCTCTCGGCTTCTGCGTCGTCCACAACACCATGGGAATCGTCAATTTCACCCAGGTCGATCTGGTCTCCCTGGGCGGCATGTTCCTTTACAGCGCCTTGTTCTTGCTCGGACTGCCGATGCCGCTCGCCCTGCTGGGGGCCGTGGCCGCTTCCGCCCTTTCCGGAGCGCTGGTGGAACGGCTCGGCATCCGGCCGTCGCGCTCCGACGACCATCTGGTGCTGATCTTTCTGACCATTGGACTGTCGGTGATCCTGCGCGGCGTCATGAAACTGGCGTGGGGGAAAAACCGCATGGCGGTCCCCCCTCTGACGGCGGATGAGCCGATCCGGCTGTGGGGCGCCACCCTGCTCCCCCAGATCCTCTGGATTCTGCTTCTAACCGGGGGGGCGGTCCTGATCCTGGCTTGGGTCTTCCGCCGCACGGCGCTGGGGCTGTGCATGCGCGGGGTCGCTTCCAACCCCGCCGCCGCGGCGATAGTCGGCATCGACGGCGGCCGCATCCGCATGGTCAGCTTCGCCATCGCCGGCGGTGTGGGAGGCTTGGCGGGCGCCCTGGTCACTCCCATCACGACCTTGAGCTACGACGTCGGCGTGCTGCTCGGCCTCAAGGGGTTCGCGGCGGCGATCCTGGGAGGCTTCGGCTCCTTCGTCGGCGCCATCGCCGGAGGGCTCCTGCTCGGTCTCCTGGAATCTCTGGCGGCGGCCGGCCTCAGCAGCGCCTACAAGGAGGTCATCGCTTTCGGCATTCTGCTGCTGGTTCTGTTCGTGCGCCCCACGGGCCTGTTGGGGAAACGCAAAGGGTAAAGGCGAAATTCGGCCATGACACCACGGGACAAAATCCTCTATTTCCTTCGCCTGCACCGCACCGGGCTCACGGTCTGGCTGCTGGCCGGTTTCCTGCTGGCGTTCCCGGCCCTGGCGGGAAACCCTTACGTGCTGGGGATTTCCAATCTCATCGCGGTCTATCTGATCGCCGTGATCGGGCTCAACCTCTTCATCGGCTACGCCGGTCAGATCTCCCTGGGGCACGCCGCCTACGTGGGACTGGGAGCTTACGGCTCGGCGCTGTTGACCATCCATTTCGATCTCAACCCCTGGGTGGCGATGGCCGCCGTGGCGGCCGCCGTGGCTTTCGCGGCCTTTCTGGTGGCGATTCCGACCCTGCGGTTGTCGGGGCATTACCTGGCCATGGCCACATTGGGTTTCAATATCGTCTGTCATACCGTGATGACCCAGTGGGACCAGGTCACGGGCGGACCGAGCGGACTGGCCGGCATCCCCCCTCTCTCCCTGGGAGGGGTTTCCATCGACGACGAGGCCAAATTCCATTACTTGGTCTGGTCCTTCGCCATCGTGGTCCTGACCCTGGGACTCAACCTGGCGCGCAGCAGCCTCGGCCTCGCCCTGGCCGCCGTAGCCCAGAACGAGACCGCGGCGGAGAGCCTCGGCATCCAGGTCGGCCGCGCCAAGACCCGGGTCTTCGTGCTCTCCGCCGTCCTGGCCTCCCTTTCCGGAAGTCTCTTCGCCCACTGCTTCACCTTTATCAACCCCGATTCCTTCACTATCTTCAATTCCATCGAGCTGGTCACCATGGTGGTGATCGGGGGCCTGGGCTCCATCTGGGGGAGTCTTTTCGGCACCACCCTGATCGTACTGCTGCCCGAATTCCTGCATTTCTTCGACGCCTTCCGCGACATCATCCACGGCCTGATTCTGGTGACGGTGCTGATCCTGCTTCCCCAGGGTCTGGTCTCCGGCCTCAGGGATCTGCTTCGCATCAAACTGCTGGCGGGAAGAAACAATGCTTAGGATCGAAGGGATCGGCAAACACTTCGGCGGCGTCCCCGCCCTCTCCGATGTCACCTTCCGCTGCCGGGAGGGATGGACCACCGCCCTCATCGGGCCCAACGGCGCCGGCAAATCGACGCTCATCAACTGCATCTCCGGCATCCTGGCTCCGGATACCGGCCAGATCCATCTCCAGGGTCTGCGCCTCGACGGTCTTCCGGCGCACCGGCGCCCGTTTCTCGGCGTCGGGCGCACTTTCCAGAATCTGGCGCTGTTCCCGCGTTTGACGGTGCTCGAAAACGTCCTGTGCGGCCTCACGCCGCAAGGGGAGCCTTCCATGCTCCGCTCCCTGCTGCGCCTCCCCGCCACCCGCCACCGGGAACGGCTGCTGCGCCTCAAGGCCCTGGAGATGCTGGATGCCTTCGGACTCACCGACAAATCCCAGTGGCCGGTATCGATCCTCTCCTATGGCGACCGGAAACGGGTGGAACTGGCCCGGGCCCTGGTGTCGGAACCGCGCCTGCTGCTTTTGGACGAACCGGTGGCGGGGCTCAACGCCGAGGAGACGGCCCGCATCGGGACCGAAATCCGCCGCCTGCACGGCGCCGGGTTGACCATTCTGCTGGTGGAGCACGATATGGATCTGGTGATGAGCGTCTCCGACCATATCGTGGTCTTGGACAGCGGCCGCGCCATCGCCTCCGGGACACCGGGCCAAATCCGATCCGATCCGCGGGTGATCGAGGCCTATCTGGGGCGGATGAGCGCCACCGCCTAAGTGGCTACGCCACAACGGCGCCAATGGTCATTGGTTTTAACCAGTGACAAGGGACCATGGACGAATGACGGTTTATTCGTCATTCGTCATTGTAAACCGGGGTAGGTAATGCTGAAGATCGAAAAACTATCCGTCCATTACGGCGCCGCCCTGGCCCTCGACGGGGTCGACCTGGCCGTGGAAAGCGGCGAGACGGTGGCCCTGGTGGGCGCCAACGGCGCTGGCAAGACCACCCTGCTGAAAGCCATCATGGGGCTGTTGCGCCCCAGCGGCGGTTGCATCCGGTTTCAGGGCGAGGATCTGCGCGGCCTCTCGCCGGCACGGATCGTCGCCAGGGGGGTGGCCCTCTCCCCCGAAGGGCGCGAGCTGTTCCCCGATCTGACCGTGGAGGAAAACCTGCGGCTGGGAGCGGTGGCGCTGCGACTCGACCGCGCCGAGGAGAAACGCCGCATCGCCGAAGCAATGGAGCGGTTTCCGCTACTGGCGGACAAGCTGCGGCGCCTGGCCGGCACCCTCTCCGGCGGCGAACAGCAGATGGCGGCCATGGCCAGGGCCCTGATGGCCAAGCCCAAGCTGCTGCTGCTGGACGAGCCGAGCCTGGGACTTTCCCCTTTAATCACCGACCAGTTATTTGATATCATCCGCCAGTTGGGGCGAAGCGGCGCCACCATCCTGCTCGTGGAGCAGAACGCGGCCCGGGCGCTGGCTGCCTCCCGCAGAGCCTTTCTGCTCGCCAACGGCCGCATCGTCGATTCCGGGGAAAGCTGGCGGCTGCTCAACGATCCCCAACTGCGGCGCACCTTCCTGGGCGCCGGCATGGAAAACAGACCGGAAGGCAGCCGCCTCGGGGCGGCCGGCCTGACCAATATCCGACTGGAGAAAACCACCATGAACCAGCAGCAGTTCCTCCCCACCTTCCACGACGAACGGGAGCTGGCCGACCACCAGCTCCGAGGCCTCCAGTGGACGGTGCGCCATGCCTTCGAAGGCAGTGCCTTCTATCGCGAGCGCCTGGAGCAAGCCGGGCTCGCCCCCGCCGACATCGCCTCCCTGGCCGATATCGTCAAACTCCCCTTCACCACCGCCGACGACCTGCGGGACGGCTACCCGTTCCCGTTGCGGGCGGTCCCCTTCGAGCAGATCGTCCGCATCCACGCCAGCTCCGGAACCACCGGCAAGCGCAAGGTGCTCTGCTACACCCAGAAGGACGTGGATGACTGGACTCACTTCTTCGCCCGCGCCTACGCCATGGCCGGGGTCACTCCCCTGGACCGGGTGCAGGTCGCGGTCGGCTACGGGGTCTGGACCGCCGGCGCCGGCTTCCAGGCCGGCTGCGAGAAGGTGGGAGCGCTGGCCATTCCCATCGGACCGGGCAACGTCGATCTCCAGTGCCAGTTCCTGATCGATTTCCAGCCCACCGTCTTCTGCAGCACCGCCTCCATGGCGCTGCTGATGGCCGAGGAGATTCACCGCCGCGGCATCGCCCAAAAGATCAACATCAAAAAGATCATCTACGGTTCCGAGCGCTCCTCACGGGGAATGCGCCAGAAAATCTCGGAGCTGTTCGGAGGGGCGGAGCTGTTCGACATACCGGGGCTGACGGAACTCTACGGCCCCGGCACCGGCATCGAATGCATCCACCA
>JAFGOW010000104.1 GCA_016926265.1 Deltaproteobacteria bacterium
CTTCTGCTGTGGCCGACCGCATCGCCATCATGGACAGCGGGTGTCTGGTCCAGGTGGGGACATTGGAAGAGGTCAAAGCCCAACCAAAGAACGCCTTCGTCGCCCGGTTTCTGAAAACACAGAATCTATTTCCGGCCGTGGCCGACGGCGCCACGGTCCGGGTCACCGACAATATCCAACTGGAGAAAAAGAGTTCCATCCAAGGCGAAATGGTGATGGCTATTCGCCCAGAGAACATCCGCATCTACCCGGATACGGATTCAGGCCGGCCGAATTCCTTCAGAGGCGCTGTCATCGAGGCGGTTCCGAGGCCGCATTTCATGGAGTACACCGTGGACGTGGGACTGAAGCTGACGGTTTTTCAAATTGCCGAAAGAAAATACCAAGTCGGAGAGGCCGTGACCGTTCAGGTTCCGGCGGAACACATCGCCTTGGTGGAGAAGGATTGACGACATCGGGCTGATTTTCAAATGGAGGAGTTTAGCAATGAATGGAATCAAGGAAAGATCGGCTGCGTGGCTAACCGTTTGGGTTTTGGTCTTTTGTCTGGCGGCGCCTCTGGCCCAGGCCGAGCCGAAAGGGACTGTGGTTCTGTTTCACGCCGGAAGCCTGTCCATGCCTTTCGAGGCCATGGAAAAGGCCTTCGAGGCCCGCTATCCGGGCGTTGACCTGCGGCGCGAAGCGAGCGGCAGCCAGGCGGCGGCGCGCAAGGTGACCGACCTGAACCGGCCCTGCGACATCATGGCCTCGGCCGACTTCAAGGTGATCGACAAGCTGCTGATCCCGGGCCAGGCCGACTGGAATATCCGCTTTGCCACCAACCAGATGGTCCTCTGCTACACGGAGAAAAGCCGCTTTGCCCAAGAGCTGAACGCCGGCAACTGGCATGAAATCCTGCGGCGGAAAGGGGTCGTCTGGGGACATGCCGATCCCAACCTCGACCCCTGCGGCTACCGTTCCCTCATGGTGCTCCAACTGGCGGAGAAACATTACGGGCTGCCGGGGCTCTACGAAAAGATGCTGGCCAACCGCCCCCTGGCCAATGTGCGGCCCAAATCGGTGGAGCTGATCAGCCTGTTACAGACCGCCAATATGGACTACGCCTGGGAATATCTCTCCGTCGCCGTCCAGCACGGGCTCAAATACCTGGTGCTGCCGGATGAAATCAACCTGAGCGATTACAAAAAGGATCCCTTTTATGCGCAAGCCGTGGTAAAGGTGACCGGAAAGAAACCGGGGGAGTTCATGGAGATGACGGGAGAGTCGATCACCTACGGCGTCACCCTGATCCGCAACGCCCCCAACCGGGAGGCGGCCATCGCTTTTTTGGAATATCTGCTCGACCCGGCCGGGGGCATGCGGATTCTAAAGGAACAGGGGCAGCCCCCTTTCATCCCGTGCCGCGTGGCCAGTGAGCCGATGAAAGCGGCGCTTCCCCCCGGATTGCAAAAACGGGTTGAAGCCAAGGAGTAGAAAAGAGCCGTGATGGTGAGGAGAGAGCCGTTTTTCTGGGTCTCGGTGTCGTGCGGCATCGTGGCGCTGACCTTCATCGTGCTGCCGCTCTGGGAGATGCTGACGGCGCCCTCTCTGGCCATGCTTGGGGAGGCCCTTGAGGATCCGGCCGTTCTTTCCTCGATCTGGCTGAGTATCTACACGGCGGCGGCGGCCGCCGCCATCTCTTTCGTGATCGGCACACCGCTGGCCTATCTGCTGGCGCGCTGCCACTTCCGGGGCAAGCGCCTGGTGGAGAGCCTCATCGATCTGCCCATCGTCATCCCCCATCCCGTGGTCGGCATCGCCATCCTCAGCGTGGCCGGGAGGAACCATTGGCTGGGCGCGTTCATGAGCGAGCTCGGCATCCGCATCATGGGGAGTGTCACCGGCATCATCACCGTCCTTACCTTCGTCGGGCTCCCCTTCTACATCAACGCCCTCAAGTCCGGGATCGAGGCGGTCTCCCCCCGGCTGGAGAACGTCTCCCGCAGCCTCGGCGCCTCCCTGGGGAGCACCTTTGTCCGGGTCACCTTCCCCCTGGTCCGGCGTAGCATCCTGATCGGCCTCATCATGTGCTGCGCGCGGGCCATCAGCGAGTTCGGCGCCGTGGTCGTCGTCGCCTATCATCCCATGATCGCCCCGGTGCTCATCTTCGAGCGCTACGAGGGCTACGGCCTGAAATACTCCCAGCCCGTGGCGGTCTGGCTGGTGCTGGTCTGCCTGACCCTCTTTCTGGTGCTGAGAATTCTGACCCTGCCGAGGAAGAAACGGGCATGATCACGATCGCAAACCTGAAGGTTCAGCTCGGCGAATTTCGCCTCAACGGGATCGATCTGACCATCGAAGAAGGGGGATTTTTCGTGCTCATGGGGCCGACCGGCGCCGGCAAGACCGTGCTGCTGGAGGCCATCGCCGGGCTGGTTCCGGTCCGGGAAGGACGCATCGCCATCAACGGGCGCGAGGTCACCCGCCTGGCCCCGGAGCAGCGGGGGGTGGGGATCATGTATCAGGATTACGCCCTCTTCCCCCATCTGACGGTGGCTCAAAACATCACTTTCGGGCTCCGCTAC
>JAFGOW010000105.1 GCA_016926265.1 Deltaproteobacteria bacterium
ATTCGGAATCGGCGGTCATGGTGCGGTGCATCAGCCACAGCAGAAAATCGCACCCCAGCCAGCGGTTGGCCTCGCACAGCTCCACCGCCTCCCCGGTGGCGGCGCGGTTGGCCTTGACCAGGGATTCCCGCAGCGATTCCTCCACCGCCTCCAGAGCGCGGCCATAGGGGTGGAGCGGCGTCAGCCGCAGCCCTTCGAAGGTTTTCTTGAAACGCTCGACCAAAAGATCCCCGACGGCGGTGCTGAGGCCGGCGAAGGTGACCAGGTCGCGCTCCGTGTCCCAGACCAGATCCCACAGCGCCGGCGTCGGCAGGGTCCGGGCCAGCAACTGGAGCCGCAGCCGTTCCCGCAACTCCTCCCTGTGCTGTTTCGGAACCCGCCGGAAACCGGGGTGGTTGGCCATAAACTCGGCCTCGGCCCGGGCCAGGTGCTGCTTGAAGAGCGGCGCCGGCAGCCGGCGCTGATCGCGGCGCAGGGTGAAGACGAAATAGTGGTCGCGCCGGAAGGTGTGGAGGCCTTCGAAGCCGCTCTGCTGTGGGTCGTCGAAATGAACCCAGCCGATCGACAACTCCTCGGCGCTCTCCTCGATGGAATGGAAGCCGAAATCGGCGAGCCGGGTGGCGGCCCAGGCCGCCAGATCCGCCTTGGGTTTGTCGCCGACCACCTGGAACTGGCGGATGCTGACCGTGTTGCTGAGGATTCCCATGGAATCTCCCTCCTTAATGCTTGATTTGCGGAAAGACTGTTTTTAACTCCTTTCAGTGGGGGATGGCAACACTGAACTGGCCGCAGGCGTGAAATCAAAGACCTTGCCTCACGCGAAGACGCGACGACGCGAAGAAAGGCGGAAAGCGAATTAACAGGGATGAAGGGGATGGAAATTGGATAGTCCAAAGTCCCTTGTCAATCGTCACTGGTTGAGACTCCCCATTTTCTTTTCGTGTCTATAACTATTCACCATACCCCACATTCGGAGGCGAATTTTTTCAGAACCCATACGTATATAAGCCATCAAAATCTTTGGATTCCCGATAAAAGATTTCGGCAATGACAGCTTGTAAACCATGTTGGGGACGTTGTTTAATTGTTCAATAAAGTATTCAACAATAAAAACAACGGCCCCAGCCGCCTCCCAGAAAAAGGCGCCTACTGGAGCTGGAGCTAAGTGCATAAATTTCGTTGTAGGGTTAAATGCGTGGATGTCCCTAATTTCCTCATGTTCTATCTTCTTCGGAGTTCCGGGCATTCTGCCATCAAACCGCCGAATAGTCCCGGCAATGGGTCTCCCGCAAAAGAATGGTGGCAACCAACGCCACGACATTGGCCACCAGAAAAACCAAAAATCCGTGATGAAAAGCACCGGCCGAATACAAGCGAACCCCCTCCGATATGGCGCCATCCCACCTTGTTTCCATCAGATACCCGGTCACCGACTGGATCACGCCCGCGCCCAGGATCCCGCCGTTCGCCGTCGCTATGGCCAGCCCTGCAGCTTCCGAGGGATTCGACTCTTTGACCACGGTTAGGCTCAGGATGTTAGCGGAAGCGGCGATGCACGTGGTCGTCAGGAAGATCAGCGCGAGGGTTTCCGGCACGGGGCCACCCGGCCAGAAGATGATCAGGCCCCACATCACAACCGAAATGACGGAGCAGAAAACCATGGGGGGCTTCCGGCGTTGCAACCAGCGGTCCGAGAGAGCTCCGACCAGGAACGCGCCGATGGTGTAGAGAATCGAGACGACAAGCATCGCATTGGCCGCCTTGATGCGCTCCCAACCGTATACCTGCATGAGATAGGGGACCCCCCACAACCCAACGAAAGCCACATAGCTGCCGAACAGGCTGAAGTGGACGAGAAAGCCGAGCCAGGTCTGCCCGCACCCCCAGACAATCGGAACCAAGCGCCGGACAGTGCATAGAGCCTCGCGGAATCCGACCCCCGCCCCCGGCTCGCCTTCGGTCTCCCTGGGTTTGTCGGCCGCAAACCACCAAATCAGGCCGGCGATGAGCAAACTGGCGCCGGCACTGATCATGAAAGGCTGTCGCCAGCCCCAGGCCTGGACTGCCGCAGCGAGAGGGGTAGTGGCGATAATGGTCCCCAGCGTCCCCACCACCGCCAGCAAGCCTGACATGGTGGCAAACTCGTTGGACCGGAACCAGACCGCCTGTGCCTTCATCGTACACACAAATGGAGTCGCAACACCCATCCCGATCAGAAATCGTCCCAGAAAGGCGATGTTATACGCCGGCGCGATCGCAAAGACCAGCGCACCAATACCAATGAGCAGAGACCCGATTGTCGCAACCCGCCGTGGCCCGATTACGTCAGCAGCTATTCCGATCGGAATCTGCAACGCCATGTAAACATAGAAGTAGACCGAAGCCAGGCCAGCGATCGCGCCTGCTCCGACTACGAACTCCGACATGAGAAAGTCGGCGACGACCCCAGGCGCGATCCGGTGGAAAAATGAAACGATGTAAGAACTGCTCAGCACAATCCAAACGATCCAGCGGGTGGACATCGGGGACTCCTATAATTTTAATGTTTGGCGGGCTGCTCTCCGGCCCAGGTCAGCCGAAGACCAGCGCGCGAAAAGCGGTCATGAATCTGCACATGATGGATGCGTGCCGATTGCCCCGCAACTCGCGAAAAATCGGCCGGTTTTGGAAGTATTCCCTGCCAACTCTCACGGTGGGTTGCGGGTGCCAACTCCCAATCCCCGGCCTGCAAACGAGCGGCGAACGCGTAAGCGGCCTTCCCGTAGATGATGTTCATTCCGAGAGGATCTTTTCGGGGCGAAGCGCATTGACTCGGCCGTGAAACCGAAAGACCCGCCCAACGCTTCGTTGATGTCGGGATCAGTTGCGTTCTCATCGAACAGGTAAGTGATGGCCTTTTCCAGGATTTTGGTTCGCGGAAAGCAGATCGGGCACTCCCGCAGCTCCGGGGCCAGGGCATCCCAAAGATGGTAATACAAGAAGTGCCGGTAGACGGTGGCCCGTTTTGCTGTCATGTATCGCCTCGATTCGTCGAGAGCATCCCCGACGTCTTGTTTAAGAATCCCGGCGCTGCCGGGCATTCTCTTGTTGACTGATCCGGTGCTGAGCAAGGCAGAAGCAACCGGCCTAAAACACAAAACTCCTACAGGTTGGCCATAGTTCGGCAACCGGTAGGAGTCATCAGCTCAGAAAGCACTTGTCGGGGAACTCCATCCCCCTCAGGTGCCGCTCTTTTACCACAAACCGTCGATCCTGTCACGTCTTTTGGGGACCTCGTCGGGGACGTTGTTCATCTGTTGACCAACTTTTCTTTTCCGGTATCCTTTCCCCATGCCCAGAGCCGCCCGCCTCGATCTGCCCGGCCTGTTACAGCACGTCATCGTCCGTGGCGTGGAGCGTTGTGACATCTTCCGGGACGATGCCGACCGGCACCGCTTTCTCCGGAGTTTTTCCAGGCTTCTGGTAAAAACCGGGACCGAATGCCTCGCCTGGTCCCTGATGACCAACCATTTTCACCTGCTGCTCCGCCCCCGGCACCGCCTGGCGCCCTTCATGCGCCGGCTTCTCACCGGCTATGCCATTTACTTCAACCTTCGCCATCAACGTTGCGGCCATCTGTTCCAGAACCGCTACAAATCCCTGGCCTGTGAAGAGGATGCCTATCTGCTGGAACTGGTCCGCTACATTCATCTGAATCCGTTGCGCGCCGGACTGGTGGCGGATCTCGCCGCTCTGGACCACTATCCCTGGTCCGGCCATGCGGTCATCATGGGGAGAAGGTCCCTGGAAGGGCAAGCGCTCGCGGCCATCCTGTCCCTGTTCGCCAAAGGCAAGACCGAGGCGAGACAGCGCTACCGGGCTTTCGTGGAGGGTGGGATTCCGCAAGGACAGCGGGAACATCTCGGCAGCGGACGCAAGAACCCGAGGCCAGCAGCGGAAGCCGAACCGGACGAGGTGCTGTATGACGAGCGGATTCTGGGAAGCGGCGCCTTTGTGGCGCAGCTGAGAAAACGCCACGAGCTTGAATCCGGGTTTCCCCAGGCTCTGGAGCTTTCCGAAATCATCATCCGGGTGTGCCGCCGTTTCGAACTCGATCCCCATGAACTGCTGCTGCAAAGCCGGGCGGCGGAACGGGTGGCCGCGCGCAACGTCATCTGCTATCTGGCGGTTCGTCGCCTGGGGTACGGCGGCGCCGAGGTCGGGCGGAGGGTGAACCTCGGCCGCTCCGGCGTCTGCGCCGCCGGCAGGGGGGAGGAAATGGTCAAAAACGAGCCGGCCCTGCTGACTCTATTGAACGATTAATCAACAGCCTTGAGGTTATCATGGAAAACTCGCGGGTGCTGAACCGGGAACAGGCGGTGCTGGTCGTCATCGACGTGCAGGAACGGCTTGTTGCCGCCATCGACCAGGCCTTGTACGAGCGGGCCCGGCGGAACGTCGGGATCGCCATCGAGGCGGTGGACATCCTGGGGCTGCCGATCCTCGTGACGGAGCAATACCCCAAGGGGCTGGGGCGCACCGTGGCCCACGTCCTGGCGGCGCTGGCAGGGAAACAGTACGAATTGATTGAAAAGATCGCCTTCAGTTGCGCAAGGGAAGAGCGCTTCCTGTCCGCCTTGACGAAAACCGGCCGCGGGCAGGTGATCCTGACGGGCATGGAATGCCACGTCTGCGTCTACCAGACCGCGCTGGATCTTTTGAATGCGGGCTTCGAAGTGTTCGTCCCCGAGGATGCCGTCTCCTCCCGGCACCCTTCCGACCACCAGGGCGGGATCGCGGCGATGCGCGACGCCGGGGTTCGGGTGGTCCCCACGGAGACCGCGGTCTTTCAACTGTTGAAGGCGGCGGGCACGCCGGAGTTCAAGAAGATCTCCTCCCTGTTGCGCTGAAGCCGCCCATCGGGGGAGCGCCCTTCCGTTCGTCCCGGTGCGCCTGTACCCTGTCATCCTTCCCGGCAACGCCGCAGAATATATTTTCTCCCCCCGGCAAAGAGCGCCGACGGCATCGAGCGCTTCCGCCACCGGGTACTCACCTCCTTTCTCCGACCCCCCACCTGGGAAGTATTGCGGGGATTTCAAGGTTGAAACCGTCCGGCTAAAGAAGTAAAGTGTTTTAATAACATTAAGAGCTTGGGGCTTTAATCCAAAAATCTGGATTTCTCCCGGTGGACCCGGTTTTTTCCGGCGGCCTGAAAGCCATCTCGTCCTCGGCATGAAACCGAAGGAGTCATCATGAAAAGAACATGGTCGGTCATGTTGTTTTCCCTGTTGGGATTGATTACGACCGCTTCCTTCTGTTTTGGTGGATTCCGAATACCGGATGACGCCTATCGGATGCATGAACTGGAGGGCGCTCTGAAAGAGGCGAAAAAGGATGGTTGGGCGCTGACTTTTCTGATCACGATGGAGGAGACCACCTGTCCTCTGGCTGAAAAAGCCTCCTTGATTGCAATCCGAGTGCTGGAGAAGAAAACCATCATCGTCTATTTCAATCCCGACAACGATAACTTTTCCATGTTGCCGGAAACCGTCGGCAAAGCGGCCCTGTCAGGGGAATTGGGAACCTATATTCCTCAAGCCGTCATCGTCAATTCCGACTGCGACCGGATCATCGATAGGGTTCCCTACATCCATAACGAAGAGGCCTATTTGAAACGGCTTGAGGAAGCCGATCAACGAATCGCCAACCCCTCTTGGATCGACCGGATCAGGGATTTTCTGTAAGATTCCAATTCGCCATGGGATTATTCCCGAGACCGGTTAGACTTTTTGCAGGATATCCCGGATGCCGCCTCCCGCATCGGTTTTGCCCCCTCCTTAGGCCCTCCAGGGTTGGATGACATCCATGGCGAAAATTTCAAAGAATACTGCTTCGCAGCAGGCCGGCCGCAACCGCCTCGGCTCCGAAAAAAGCCCCTACCTCCTCCAGCATGCCGACAATCCGGTTCACTGGTGGCCCTGGTGTCAAGAAGCCTTCGATCTGGCGGAACGGGAGGGGAGGCCGGTTTTCCTGTCCATCGGCTATGCCACCTGCCACTGGTGTCATGTCATGGAGCATGAATCCTTCGAGGACGGGGAGGTGGCGGCCTTTCTCAACGCCCATTTCGTCGCCGTCAAGGTCGATCGCGAGGAGCGGCCCGATATCGACGCCCTCTACATGAATGCCTGCCAGTTGATGACCGGGGGCGGCGGATGGCCCCTCAACGTCTTTCTGACGCCGGAGAAAAAACCCTTTTACGCGGCTACCTACATCCCACGGCAGGCGTTGCGGGGCCATCCGGGGATCATCCCGCTGCTGGCGAAAATGCTGGCTCTCTGGAAGGAGGACCGGTCCAAGATCGAGGAGAGCGCGAACCTGGTCGGCCGCTATCTGCGGCAGGCCAAACCGGAACCGGGCCATTCCAGCCCCATCAGCGATGAGCCGCTGCGCCTCGCCCTCCAGGCTTACATCGGCGATTTCAACCATCGCAGCGGCGGCTTCGGCGGCGGCCCCAAATTTCCCATGCCCCACAACCTGATGCTGCTGCTCCGGCTCCACGAACGGTACGGCGATGGAAAGGCGCTGGGCATGGTGACGGAAACCCTCCAAAAGATCCGCGCCGGCGGGATTTGCGATCAGCTCGGGTTCGGGATTCACCGTTACGCCGTTGACGAGGCGTGGCGGGTTCCCCACTTCGAGAAGATGCTCTATGACCAGGCGCTTTTCGCCATGGCCGCTCTGGAAGCCCATCAGGCGACAGGGGATAACGCCTTCGCCGGGATGGCCGCGGAGACCCTGGGCTATGTCCTGGATTCCCTGCGCCATCCCGAAGGGGGATTTTTCTGCGGCGAGGACGCCGATTCGGAAGGCGGCGAAGGGATTTTCTATCTCTGGGACAAGAAGGAGATCCTCGACCTGCTCGGGATGGCCGACGGGGAACGTTTCTGTCGTTGGATGGGGGTCACCGAAAGAGGGAATTTCGAGGGGCGTAACATCCTCTTTCGGGCGGTGCCGGAAGTTTTGCAGCCGGAGGGGGAACGGGACTTCCTGGGGCGGTGCCGGAAAACTCTGCTGGAGGCTCGCTCCCTGAGAATCCGTCCTTTTCTGGACGACAAGATCCTCACCGGCTGGAACGGCCTGACCATCGCCGCCTTGGCCAGAGCCGGGGCGGTTCTGGACCAGCCTGTCTTCATTGACGCCGCCCGCCGGGCCGCTTCCTTCATCCTCGACCGGCTCCGGCACCCCGGAAGTCCCAGGCTGCAGCGCCGCTGGCGGGAGGGGGAGGCGGGTATTCCCGGCTTTCTGGAGGACTACGGTTTTTTCTGCTGGGGGCTGCTGGAACTCTATATGGCCTGTTTCGACGCCTGCTATCTCGAACAGGCCCGCGACCTGGCAACGGGGGTGCTGGCTCTGTTCGGGGACGGGAAAGGGGGGTTTTTCGACGGCGCCAGCGACGCGGAAACGATCCTTTTCCGGAGCAGAAACCTTCAGGACGGCGCCCTGCCTTCCGGCACTGCGGTGGCGATTTATAATCTGCTGCGGCTGGGAGAGCTCACCGGCGATTCAGAAATGGCGGCCAATGGAATGGAGAGTCTTGCCCGGCTGTTTCCCGAAATGGCCCACGCTCCCCTGGCCCATCCCTTTCTGCTGCTGGCGCTCGACTGGGGGCTCGGCCCGGCCTCCCGCGTGACCCTGGCGGTCGAAAGCGACCTGGCCCGCGCCGTCGGCCTGATCCGGAGTTTTCACGGCGCTTTTTTGCCCCGTTCCGTCATCGCCCTGGGATCAGCCGGCAGCGGCCGGACCGAAGCCGCGGCCCTGGTTTGCCGCGAGGGGACCTGCTACCCCGCCACCACCGACCCGACGAAAATGCTGTCCCTGCTCCGAGGGGAACGTCCCTGAGTTCATGGGAGGCTGCGCCGAGGAGAGGCTAGCGGGTTTGCCAGGCCTCCGGGTAAAAACGCGCCCCCCATTTTTCGTGAAGTTTTTTCAGCTCTCCGCTTTTGAACAGCTCCTGGATCTGGTGGTCGTAAATCTCCATCAATCGCCGCGATTTCTCCGTCGCCGCGAAAGCCACATAGGTATTTTCCCGCCACAGGATTTCCATCCGGAACGGGGCCATGTCCACCCTTTGCGAGGCGATATACCGCTCCAGATCGATGAGAGCGTCGATGTAGATCTCATAGCGGTTTTGGGACAGCAGTTTCCAGGCTGTTTCCGGGTCATCCACCTCGATCCATTCCCGCAGCCGGATTCCGGCCAGGAGCTGCGAGGTGTGGAAGTCGTAGCCGCGAAGCCAAACCGCGGTTCTGCCGTCGAGGGTCTGCCGACCGCTCCAGCTCCCGATGCGGTCTTTCCTGAAAACGGCGGCAGTATGTTCGACCGTCAACGGGAAGTAGGGGATCAGCTGTCCCTCGCTGAGGGCATCCTCGCGCCAAACGCAGAGCATGGCGTCGGCCTTCTGGGCTGCAAGCAGTTTCTGCGCCCGTTTCCAGGGGGCGAAGCTGAAGGTCATTTTGATGTCCGCCGGCTCGTAAACCCTGCGGACGATTTCGAAAAAGAGGCCGCTTCCATCCGGGTTGGTCTGCCCCTCCCATGCCGGAGTGACGACGGCGATGGAATGGATTGCGGCCATCTCGGCGGCCAAAAGGCGGTTCGCACCCGCCCCCTGAAGGGCGGCCATGAGCAGCAACAAACTTAATAGGGTCTTCGATCTCAAAAGGCGGGACCTTTTCTGGGCTATGGGCCGATGTGAAGAAGGCTTTCCAAGAACCTGCGGGAAGGCCTGTATCCCCGGAAAATCCTGGTATTATTGTAATGCTTTTAAGGCGGAATAGCGCCGCAAAGGGGCGCCGCAGATGCTGTGAAGCTCAAGCCGGATCCGATGGTTTAACGGCGCCGCAAAATGAAAAAAGCAAATTTCCGGCCGTTTAAGTTTTTTCTCAATTTTTTGGGTATCTCAAGGTTATGGCGAAACCACCATAGTCAAGGTCGCCTATACGAACTGGTTTCCCGGTGAATCCTGCCGCTATGGCGGCCCCTGCTTCCGGACCATCGGAATCAAGCCAGGGTCCGAAACAGCCTGTTTGAATAAAAATAATACTAACCCTTTTTGCCGCCGCCATGGTTGAAAAAATAGAAAGAAAAGCCCCCTCGCTGGCCGGGCGCCTGATGTGGCACCTGCTCGCCGTGGTCGTTCTCGTCAGCCTGGCCGCGGGCGGCGGGCTCTATTTCGATGCGGTCCACCGCGCCCAGGCGACCCATAAGGGCAAATCCGAGGAAGTGTTGCGCTACCTTCAGGGAGCGTTGAGCCTCCCCATGTGGAATCTGGACGATCCGACCGTGCGGCGCATCGGCGAGATCGTGATGCAGGATCCCGATTTCAGTTCCATGGCTATCAGGGATCAGGAAAACCGGGCCATTTTCAGCAGCCGGAAGGAAAAAACCGCCGTCCTTTCCAAAACCGGTCCCATCATCTATAACGGCCAGCCCATCGGGACCGTGGAGTTCCAGTTATCCCTCGAAGGCTTTCAGGCCCGCATCAGAAATCTGTTGCTGACCGGCAGCATCATGCTTTCTTTTGTGGCCACGGCCATTCTCCTGGCCAGTTTCATCCTGATGCGTCTCTTCCTCAAAAGACCGGTCCAACAGTTGACCGCCATCGCCCGTTCCTTCGATCCCGAGGCCCCCGATCCTGCCGTTGCCGGGGCTGATGTCTACCACGAATTCCAGCCCCTGGTGGCGGTCCTGGCCGCCATGAAGCAGAAGATCCAGGAGCAAATTCAAGAGCTGGCCGAAGAAGAGAATAAATTTCACACCATCTTCGACGGGGTCGGCGATTCCATCGTTTTGTCCGATGCCGCCACCGGAAAGATCGTGGCTGTCAACAAAAGGTTTTGTGAGGGGTCCGGCTATTCTGAGGCGGAGGTCGTCGGCCGGGAAATAACCGAATTCTCAGGAAAAGACTCCTCTATCGAGCTTGGAGAGGTGAGAAAATTTTACGGCAGAACCCGCCAGGGGGAAACCCCCGTGGCCGAATGGCGGGTCGCCAATCGCGCCGGCGCCCCGATCTGGATCGAAGTCAATATGCGTCAGGTCTGGATCGGGGGCCGGGAGATGATTCTGGAGGTGGTGCGGAACATCACGGAGCGCAAAGAACACGAGGCGGAGCTCAAGGAATACCGTGAAAACCTGGAACACCTGGTGAAGAGCCGCACCGCGGAGCTGGAAGCCGCCAAGGCGCAAGCGGAGGCCGCCAGCAAGGCCAAGGGCCAGTTCCTGGCCAACATGAGCCACGAGATCCGCACCCCCTTGAACGGCGTCATCGGCATGATGGATCTGCTGCGGCAGACCGATTTGAATGACGAGCAGCTCGGCATGGCCCATACCGCGCAACTGAGCGCCGAATCGCTGCTGGCCGTCATCAACGACATCCTTGACCTTTCCAAGATCGAGGCCGGCAAACTCGATTTCGCGGTGGCCCCTTTCGAGGTCGGGGCCGTCATGGAGGAAACCCTCGATGTCCTGGGGTTGCGGGCGGAGGAAAAAGGGCTGGAACTGACCTGCCGGATCGATCCGGAAATCCCGCGCCGACTGATCGGCGATCCGGGGCGGCTGCGCCAGATCCTGATCAATCTGGGGAACAACGCCATCAAATTCACCCACCGGGGAGCGGTTTCCATGGAAGCCCGTCTGCGGAAGGCCAGCGGGGATCAGGCGGCAATCCATTTCGCGGTCCAGGATACCGGGATCGGCATCCCCGAGACGCATCGCGGCCAACTGTTCCAGAACTTCTCCCAGATCGACAGCTCCAAAACGCGGCAGTTCGGCGGCGCCGGCCTGGGGCTGGCCATTTGCAAACGGCTCGTGGAGCTGATGGACGGGGAGATCGGCTTCGAGTCCAGGGAAGGGGAGGGCTCCACCTTCTGGTTCACCGTTTTGCTGAAGAGGCCGCCGGAGGGTGCCCCCTCGCGTCCGCAAAGCCTCGAATCCTTTTCGGGAAAGCGGATCCTGGCGGTGGACGACAACGCCGCCGGCCGCGACATGCTCCAATTCTACCTGAATTCCTGGGGCTGCTGGACGGCGCTGGCGGAGGATGGCCAGGCGGCGCTGGAGATGCTCAAAGGGGCATTCGTGGCCGGCGTCCCCTTCGATCTGGCGATCCTCGATGCCGGGATGCCGGGAATGGGCGGCGAGGAATTGGGGCGGATCATCAAGGGCGACCCCCTCCTCAGCCAGATCCCGCTGCTGCTTTTGGCTTCCTGCTCCAGGCGCGGGAAATCCGGCGATTCCGGGAATGGATGTTTTTATGGCTGCCTGACCAAACCGGTCAAACCCTCCCAGCTTTTCAAGGCGCTACCTTTTCACGCCTCCCTTTCCGTTCCTGCCCCGACCGAGGAGGTGGCATCCGCCCGGCTGCCGGTGGCCGGGGAGAGAGGACCCGGAGCGGAAAGCGCCGAGCTTCCCCTCATCCTGCTGGCCGAAGACAACCCCATCAACCAGATCGTGGCGCTCGGCATGGTGAAAAAGCTGGGCTTTCCGGCACAACTGGTGGAAAACGGCCGGGAAGCACTCGATGCCTTAAGCCGGAAATCCTTTGGACTGATCCTGATGGATGTGCAGATGCCGGTCATGGATGGTTTGGAGACTGCCCGCCTGATTCGTGGCGCTCCGGACCGTTACGGCCCGATTCCCATCGTCGCCATGACCGCCAGCGCCATGGCCGGAGACCGGGAAAGCTGCCTGGCGGCCGGCATGGACGACTACCTCGTCAAGCCGGTGACTCTGGCCGGTCTCAAGGAGGTTCTCGACCGCTGGCTGCCGCCGGGAAAAAGAGCGGAAGGGGGAGAAACGTCAAAGTAGAATACGAACTGAAAAGCTTTAAATCGGTTGCAAGCTGCTATCGAGACTGTCAGCCGAATTATTCCTCTCAGCTTCTGCCTCGGGGCTCCGCCCCGCGCCCGGCTTCCTTTTTGCGC
>JAFGOW010000106.1 GCA_016926265.1 Deltaproteobacteria bacterium
GCCATCCACAACGTCCATTTCTACCAGACCCTGATGAAGGAATGCCGCGCGGCCATCGAACAGGGACGGTTCCGGAGCTTCAAGGAGGAGTTCCTGGCCGGCTACCGCCAAAAGGAATCGTGAGCCGGGTCTGAGGAATCCGCTCCTCATGATCACGACCTGTTCGCCCAGCCTGGCCCCCTGGGGTCGACAACTTCAGGCTGGACGCACTCCGGACAAACCCCCATCAGAATTATGTCGGAGGAGTTCCTACAACCCCTCCCGTTTTGCAAGCCGGGAAACTTTCCAGGGGTTCCAGGGGTCTTCATAGGAGGTTTTGTGCAGAAGTTCCATGAGATGGGCGTAAGTGCGGACCACTCGCAGAAAAACGCCGCTATACAGGGGAAGGAGAGGTACATAGAGAATCCCCCCCAATTCGGAGCGCCTCAGGGTGCGGCCGTAAAAGAGGGTGCCCACAAAAAATTGAGCGAAGTTGGCGGAAATATAGAGGCACAGGTTGATGATGAGGATGTATTGCAAATCCTGGGTGTAAACGAAGGCGATCTGAAGGGTGTAGAACCACCATTTCAGATTGAAAACAAAGTTGTAGAGAACGTTTTCCGCAGCCGTCAGGAAATTGAGAAACCGGAAGTTCCTGCTGGGGAGTGAAAAGAGATCGCGGTGCTTGCGCAGCCGAAAACGGACCAGGGAACGATCCCAGCGATAACGTTGTTTGGCCAGTTTTCCGAAATCGAGCGGGACATTGGTGTAACAGACGGACAGGGGCTCATGCACCACCTTGAAGCCGAGCTTGCGTATCTTGAGGGTGATGTCGCCATCCAACCCCGGCCCCGGGTCCCAGCCCCTGAGTCGGCGCAGGATATCGGCCCGGAAAGCACCATAGGCACCTGAAATCACACGCATAATCCCCAGAGTTGAAGTGACGGTGCGCCCGACGCTGATCGACTTCATGTACTCAATCCCTTGCAGCCGGGTAACAAGGTTCCAGTCCAGGTTGTTGACGCGGACATCGCCACCCACCCCCCCCACCTGGGGATCCAGATAAAAAGGGATCAGGATGCGCTCGATGGCATCCTCGCGCAAGGCCGAATCCGCATCCACGTGCAGGATGAATTCCCCCCTGGCGTAACGCAGGGCCAGATTGGCGGCCGAGGCCTTGCCGCCGCGCCTGGTATTGCGGAAAAAGCGCTGGATGGTACCGTTCCGCAGCAATGCCCGGCAGATCTCCGGAGTATTGTCGCTAGATCCGTCGTCCACGATAATGATCTCAAAATTGCGGTAACTCTGGCGCTGGAGGGAGGTTGCCAGGCCGGGGATGTGGCGGCCCTCGTTTTTGCCGGGAACCAGTACCGAAACCAGGGGTTTCTCCCCGAACAGGTGAGCGCGGGCCTGGTCATGGCAGGAACGGTTTTTTTTGCGGCGCCGCAGGTAGACGCCGAGAATAAAAAAATCGAGGAGGATGTAACGCGTCAATCCGAAAACAAAAAAGTACCAGAAAAGCAGAAAAAATCCCCACCAGCCTTTTGAGGCGGCAAATGAGAAGGTGCTTTCAAGTATTGACATGCTCCATGACCTCATCGATGAGGGTATCAACCCCAACCTCGCCGGTAACCGGAAAAGCATACGCTTTGATATCGACGGACACATTCAGGTGACCATTGAGCAACCCCGAGGCGCTGGAGGTAAGCCGTGAAATAGCGGAAAAGGCCCTCTCCATCGGAGTTTCAACCAAAATGGAGAGAAACAAGGAATTGTTCAATGCGGTTGTCACATCACTTTGCCGCAAAATGGAAGTGACAATAGTAGAGAGTTCATTGAAAATCGAAAGGGCTCGATCCCCCAATTCAAGACAGACCTGATCCAGGCCCTTGATGTGAAAATAGATTAGGGAGGAGACACTTTTTCCGTAACGCTTTATTCGCTGGCCTTCGTTGTCCACAAACCTTTTGAAATAGTCCAGCGGCAGAACATGAATCTTTTCGCTGAGCAGATCGCGGAACAGAGAATCCATGCCATACAGCGCGGCATTCTCTCCCAAAGCGGTGAGAGTATAACCATGGATGACACGTTGATTCATCTCTTCCGGGAGCGATTGTTTGCCACAGTGGTAACACCAACTGAGAATATCGGCATCTTGGCAGGTATTACCGCAGTCGTTGCACCTGTAGACGGTGGAGGGCTTGTCGTAATCGACACCGATATGCTTGAGATCTTTGTCGCACTTGGGACAGGAAAGTTTGGCGCCGTGTCGGTATTCTGCCTGGGGGCCGACATAGGCACAGCGGAAATGATGAATCAGATCTTCCTGAAAGAGGTTGACCGAGCCGCAATGGGAGCAGACCTCCCGGAAGCTCAAAAAGGCACAGCCACAGCGACTGCAGAAATAGCTTTTGTCAAAAAAATAGGAGCTTAGCAATCCCTGCGACTTCATGGTGTCCAGAATCCCCCACAAACCCTGATCGCCGGCACCCGGATAGCATGAAATCTGCGGGTAGATAAAGCCGCTCCTCATCTGGGCGGTCCGCACCGGCTTCAGATCCATGTTGCGCACAAACAGGTGGCGCAGAATCTTGAAAGCGACATGGGTATCGGAGGACCAGTCCTTGTCAGGAAGGCGCCCGATGCGCTGCAGCATGGGGGCGACGCTGATGCGGACGGTTTCCAGAATAGAAGGAGAAATAACGGTTTCAGGCAGAGTATGGTCGGCAGCCAGCAGGAGCGGCTGATTGACTCCCCCATTGACCCCGGTCAGTATTATTGGCTTGAGATAGACCGAAGCCAACGGTTCAGAACGCAGGGCCCGGCACGCCTGCATGGCATAACCCTGATCGGTGGCGTCCACAAAAAACAACCGGCCATCCTTGAATGCTTCCTGGGAGAAATCCTCCAGGCACAGCACATCGGAAAGAGGGCTTTCCATGGCGGGATACAAAGAATTGCTGAAATAGAAGGTCTGTGTCATCTCCGCACCCTTACCTCGATCTCCATTTCGTTGTAGGTTCGCCAGAATTCCGGAGGGGGCTCCTGGTCCGGACGGATTTCCACCCGCAGATGGGCTTTGGTCGGGAGGTAATCGTGGCGCTCCAGATCCTCCTGATCGAGCGCCAGGGAATCGATGGCGACGATCCTGCCGTTGAGAAATCGGCCGTCCGGCAGAAAAATGCGGGCTCCTTTTTGGGGATACAGGGAAGAAAAATCCTGGACTTTGAAATATGCCACGATAGTGCCCGGGTCATCCGCCGCCAAAATAGACAACACCTTTTCGTCGCGCCCCAGATAACAATGCGGTCGCCGGTAGATGCCCGCTACCTGGCCGCTGACCGGCGCCACGACAGCCGTTTCAATTCTTTCTTCTTTTTTCCGGGTCTCCAGTAAAAGCAAGCTGTCTCGATAGGTTGCAGTACGTTCGATCTCGCTGGCCAACTCTGCCATCCGGTAGTCAAGGCCCAACAGCTCCCTTTCCCACGGTCCAGGCCTGGGCTCCCTGACAAGGGTATATTCAAGTGCCCGCGCCAGGGCACCCTCTTCATACCAAGCGGCCAACGCCAGGCGCCCCTCCCGGCTACGTTTGCGCATCACTTCCAGGCGATCCTTCAAAATGCCCAGTTCCTGGTCCAGCCTGAGGATCTCCAGGCGATAATCGGCGCCGTCATCGGCTTCCTTTACCTCGACCACAGCCAGGGGCTGGCCCTTCTTTACCTGCTCCCGCAAACCCACCTTGAGTGCCCGGAGCACACCCGGTTCCGGTGAAACCACCTCATGGCGGATCAGGGCGATGCGCCCGGTGGCTTCCACATAGGCAAGGCGAATAAAGGCCAAATGCCCGAGGTAAACCACCAGTGAGATGAGCACCGCCACATAAAGATAGGTACTCACCCGAACGCCTCGGCCCCGAATGGCCGGTTTTTCGGAAAGGTGGTTCAGCTGGGAATTGCCGGCACGCAGTTTCATTGGGTTTCCTTGCCCGTCAAATCCAGGTAGTGCCGTAAGGCATGAATGGAAATGCCGTGGACACCGGTATCCTTGATCACCTTATCGATAAAACCTTCCAGGCACGGTTCATCCGGAAAGTCGGCGGGACGCAGGGCGATGCTTAAACGCTCCCGATCCACTTGGGCAAAAGGCTCCAGGCCGCGTCGTATACCGTCCACTTTGGTCCGGCCATAGGCCATCACAAAAATGCGTTCGACCAGCGGAACCAGACGTCGCACCAATTCCGGCTCAACCCGGACCGGTAGAGACACCGACAGATGCCCTCCGGCTTGTCGCACCACCCCATCCAGCCGGGTCACCAGGTTCAGGTACAGTCTCCAATATCCGGCTTTATCCAAGCGATAGCCTTTAAGGGTATGGGGCTCAATATCAAGATGCAGGTTCGGACAGAGAGCCAGTAGATGGCCGGCCGTCTGTTCGGCGACCTTTTCTTTCTCGGGAAATATCCACTGATTGTCGCTGACCACCAGCTCGACCTCCACCCCGCGGCGCCGGGCCGCATCCAGGAACTCGACCAGTTTGTCCCTGCGGGTCTTGGCTCCGGCCGAAACCAGAACACGGGTCACTGCCTTGGCCGCAAAAAAATCGAGGATCGTGTCGTTGGAGAGACCATTGAAGGTAGCGGACCAGACATATACCGTCCGATCTCCCATACGGCCGCGAACACGGGAGGTGTTGAGGAAAAAGGGCTTGAAAAAATCGGGGGAGTATTCCAGGCCGGCCCCGGTCAACAGGTACAGAATTTGCCGATAGCAACTTTCCTGGACGGACAGCATCTCCATACGAGCGTCCAGAAGCTCCAACAGGCATCCCGCCGCCGCCGACAGGGCATCGTCGCCCCTGGCCATGGATGGCGAGGCGCTTTCAAGGGCATGCAGAGCGCGCCGGAATCGCTCCTGAAGGATGAGGCCGCGGTAGTACATGCGGAGGGCGTCCGCCAACTTCCCGCGGTAACCGGCATGACGTTTCGCCAATTCAAGGCTGACATCTTGGGACTCCCCGGCATATTTCAGGCGCACCTGATCCATCTCCCCCTGCAACCGCCGGGAATGCCCAAGAATAAGCGGAATTCGTAACTGTGCCCCAAATCGGAAATCTTTGTCTGAACCAGTTTCCGGATCATCGATTGCACTGGTGTCCGCAAAGACCTCCAATTCCAGATTGAAGAGAGGGTTATGGCGATTTTTAAGGATCTGCGATTCCAGCCACAGAGCGCGTTCTGCCATACCCTCTTTGAGGAGCGCCCTCATCATTTCCTCCAGATTCAACTCCACCAGCGGCGCCTCTTGACAATCCAAACCGTCGCCCCGGTTGCCTTCCCCGATTCGGGACCGACGAGCATAGGTCTCCACCAGAGTTTGGGTACGATGTAGTTCGTCTTCCATCCGATAGAGATCGTCCACATAACGTCCACCCGAGAAATAACCTCTACGCAGAAGCTGGACATAGGGCTGCAGCAGGGCCAGCCTGTCAATCGCCAAATCAAGGCGTTTCCTGCCGAAATATTCAAAAATGGCGTTATCCCGGCACGGGTAAAGTTCCAGCATGCGTTGTTGGGGGTAGCGCAGTTGGGCAAGCTGCCGCTTTAAATCAATCTCCCGGGCAAGCTGGCGCTGCTCCAGGAAACCTTCATCGATCAGATCCCATACCAGGCCGGCGGTGTAGGTGTGGCATGAATCTCGGAAAGAATCCCCCTCTCCAAAACTTTGGTTGTAACGGAGCCGCAAATCCAGCCCCAGTTCTTTCCTGGCGTCCTCGGCACGCATACGTAACGTTTCGATTTCCGATGCAGTCCGATCGATGCCACTGCAATTTAAAACCAGAAAGTAAGACAAAATTTCAGGAGGGGACGCTGCGGGAAATTCGGGCCAGTGACTTTGCGGAAGGAGGCGGGTGATGGTTTCTTTTAGGGATTTTTGCCAAGGATAAATATCTATCGCTAACCGGGGTCCCTGGGGGCTTCCGCTCCCCTGGGATTCTGGACAGCACCCGCCGAATTGGAAAGCAACCAAGGCAAATACGAGAAAGCGTTGGATCCCCGATATCCCTCCGATCGTTAAACCAAAGAGAGCTTTTCCCCAAACACGGCCATGCAAGCGCATTTTTGTTTCCCGACTTTAACCGGTTCCCACCCGGAAGCAGAATCATTTTATAGGAACCTTTCATGAATTTTCCAAGCATCCTCATTTCCCTCGAAAAACCCGACTTTTCATCTTTGGGGCCAGCACATTTCTCAAATGGTCCCGAAAAAAATTCTGCGACTTCCTTAAATCACCAAATTCTTACAGGCCCATATTTTTATAAATTTTTTCTAAAATAAAAAACACAAATGAATTTGTCAATATCTAAAGAATTAATAAATAATGAATTTTTATTTTTTATCCAAAATAAATAACGCCTTGAAAGGTTTTGGCCGGGGAATTTAATGAATAATTCGGCGACAAGCTCCCGAGTGTCAAAAACTGTCCATGCTGCTCCCTTCCCAAGGGGAAATCCCCCCTCCCTGCCTCCTCGATCCTTCGGGTTGCGCCTCCCGCACGCACCAAAAAAATCAAATAACAAGACCTGACCCCATAAAGCAAGGCCCGGCAGCGAGGCGCAGATGAAAACACCAATGGCCTATTGAGGCAATATTTTCCCAAAGGAAGCGATTTCGGAGAAGTCAGCGAGGCAGAAGTTGGAGAAGCCGTCAGAAAACTAAACAACCGTCCACGAAAATGCCTCGGATATCGAACCCCCCAGGAAATGTTCCGGAAAAATTCGCGTGGTGCACTTGCAAATTGAATCTACCACCCCTTTAAAATACCCACTTTCCAGTATCTTTGTTCTAGAATATCCAGCGGACATTCACGGATGCTGTTTGATTGAAGAAGCGCTCACGATAATCCACATCGTACCGCGCATTAAAATCAAAGCTGTCTTTTATCTTGTAGATGGCACCTAGACCGGCACAACCCAGCCATGGTTTTGGCTTAATCCCGTATGTGATAAAGGTATCGTCAGGACTACCTTCAAAAGAAGTAGTAACTCTGTCTCGGTTGTTCACTGTGTCGTAGCCGAAACCCAGAGAACCAATAAGGGAGATGCGGGCATTCAACTGGTGAATCAACTTACCATCAATTCCGATAATAAAAGCCTCGGCCCGATCCCTCTTGACGATCATGTTTTCAGAACCGGCGCCCTTCTCTCGGTATCCGTCATTTTTAATCCAGATGTAATCGGCGCGAACAGAAGGAACGAACCGGGTCTGCCTGGCCAGCGGAAAAATCCGCCCCAGAACAGCACCTAAATGGTAGGAGCGGCCATCGTAATCCGACGAGGCGGAGATGGGGAGAAACACGATTTGCCGATACCCTTCATTTTTATGCCGACCCAAGCCAACATGGAAATCGACAAAAGCGCGGTCGTCAAATGAATAGCTGCCGTATGCCACTGCCTGATACAGGTCGACATCCGTGCTTTGCTTGGCCCCGTTATCATCGCTGTCGATATCACTCCTGGCGTACATGAAAGCGCCACCGATATTCAGCGAAGCAGCCACGTCCCGGTCCATGCCGATCGCCAAGCCCTTCGTGTCGGCTCTGTAACCCGCCACGCCATTCCGGCTTCCCTGATCGGCCCAGGAGCCAAAAGGCTTCATCCAGAGGCTGCCGTTCCCCAGAAAATCGTCCCCGGAGACCAAACCACGATGCAAATCTTGTCTTTGACTTATCAGGTGGCCGGAGGTATTCAAGACATCGCGGACGGCCGGAAGCAGGTGCGTAAGGAATTTGGCTTCCTCCGTACCCAGTTGAAAAATGTCCCCCAGCCCCGTAAGTGTAAATTCAAAAGACGCGGAGGACGATGCGTTAAAAACCAGGATATACGAATATCGGGTTCCCGCCTCCAGTTCAATATTGGAGAGCGTCGTGGTATTTCCGCTCTGCAGGAACATCATCACATCAGATAACGGGGTGGACGGATCGCTCGTGGCCGAGGGAACAAAGCGGCCGAGCGAAATATAGATGCCATTGGCAATGGTGGATTGCAGGTTGGCCGTGTAGTATCCCGTTTGCGTTACATAAAAACCGTTGGTGACACAAGGAAACGTTGACGCCGAATAATTCGTGAAATTGGTAATGACCGAAAACATAGGGGTTGTTGGCTCAGGGATTCTCGACCTTGGATAGGACCAGGTATCGGCGCCCGTAATTGAAAAATCGCCTCCCCTCACTAACCCTGCATGCGAAAAAAACAGCAGGAAAACTGAAGCGAACAGCATCGATTTGCTTTTCTTGAAAATCCGGCTTTGCCTTTTTTTTAAAAAGTGACGCATTTCAACCTCGATGATTAAAAAAAACCCGTTTTGGAAGATCATGGCTTGGCCGCCGATGGGGAAACAACCTACAGAAAAGGGATTGTTCAGTTTTCTACTTCGCCTTCTCGCCTTTGTCGACGAAAAGCCTTGTCCAACGCAGGTCCCTTTGAGGTCTCGATTTTTGATTTCAGGGTGCAAAAGTACCCAAAAAAAATAGCCGTCGTCAGAATCCTCAATCCCCCTCTGCCCTCTTCTTTTGCCGGGCGAATCGGTCACTCCAGCGCCACCACGAAACTGCTCGGGAAACCTTCCCGTTCGCAGCCGGCCCGGGCCGTCTCGGCCGCCTCCAGGGTGCCGAAGCGCCCGGCCCAGACGCGGTGGAAGCGGCGGCCGCCGACCCACCCTTCGGTGACAACGGCAGCGCCGAACCGGCCACGCATTTCGGAGGCCAGCCGCCGGGCGTTCTCCGGATCCTCGAAGGCCCCCACCTGGACGGCGAAACTGCCGATCCGATAGGAGGCCGGCGGACGGTAGATCGGCGCCTCGGAAGTGCCACCCTCCCGGTAGCCGAGGGCCTCGATGCGCACCGGGCCGGTGCCGGTATCGGCGATGCCGAGCTGCCGGGCCGCCGCATAGGAAAGATCGATGACGCGCCCCTTGACAAAGGGGCCGCGGTCGTTGAGCCGCACCACGATCTCGCGGCCATTCTTCAGGTGACGCACTGTGACGAAGATGCCCAGCGGCAGGGTCTTGTGGGCCGCGGTCATGGCGTGCATGTCGTAGATTTCGCCGTTGCTGGTCTTGCGGCCGTGAAAATCACGGCCGTACCAGCTGGCGATTCCCTCTTCCGAGAAGCCCTCATGGCAAAACAGGGGGTCGTAACGTTCGCCGGAAACGATATAGGGCTTTTGCCACCCTTTGAGCCCCTGGGTTTGGGGGCTCTCGATGACGCGGGAAGAAGGGCCGCCGCAGGAGTTCAGCAGGAAAAGGAGGAGCAGCACCGGCAGAAAACCGATTTCACCAGCAGGACGGACGGCGCCGGAGCTCCGGCGGCCGTCATTTTTTGAGGGAATTGGTCGGATCGTTGTTCGCACCGGTTTCCGCCTAAGTCGTTTCCGGCGCGGCCGTCATTTCTGCATGCGGGTCATGGCCCGGAACTTCCGGTAGCGCTGTTCCACCAGTTCGGCTCCGGAGAGCCGCTTGAGCTCATCCAGGTGGCGCAACAGGGCCTTTTTGACATATTCGGCGGCGGCTTTGGGATCGTTGTGGGCGCCCCCGGTCGGCTCCGGGATCACCCCGTCGATGACATCCCCCAGGTTGTCGATATCCTGGGCGGTCAGACGCAGGGCTTCGGCGGCCTGCGGCCCGAGGGTGCCGTCCCCCCACAGGATGGCGGCGCACCCTTCCGGGGAGATCAC
>JAFGOW010000107.1 GCA_016926265.1 Deltaproteobacteria bacterium
AAAAGGACCTTTTTCCCGGAGGATTTGGGGATGGTGGTCAGCGATCTGCTGGTGGCGCATTTTCCCCGCTACGTCGATTACGACTTCACCGCGGGGCTGGAGGAGGAGCTGGATGCCATCTCGCGAGGGGAAAAGAGCTGGCGGCCGGTGCTGCGGGAATTCTGGGAACCCTTCATCGCGCTCCTGAAGCAGAAGGAGGTCGAGGTCAGCAAGCAGGATGTCACCACCGAGACCACCGACCGTCTCTGTCCCGAATGCGGCAAAAAACTGGTCATTAAGTTGGGGCGTTCGGGAAAATTTCTGGCCTGTTCCGGTTTTCCCGAATGCCGTTTCACCGAATCGCTGGCTGCCGGAGAGGACGAGAAGGAAGTCGTCTATTCCGAGGAAAAGTGTGACAAGTGCGGGGCGCCGATGCTGATCAAGAGCGGCCGTTTCGGAAAATTTCTGGCCTGTTCCGGCTATCCCCAATGCAAGAACATCCAGCCCCTGGTCAAACCGAAGGCACTCGGCGTTCCCTGTCCGGCCTGTGGCAAGGGAGAGCTGCAGGAGAAGAAAAGCCGTTACGGAAAACTTTTCTACTCCTGCAACCGTTACCCGGCCTGCAAATTTGCCCTTTGGGATCTGCCGGTTAACGAGCCCTGCCCCAAATGCGGTTACCCCTTGGTGGTGGAAAAGAACACCAAGCGGGACGGCCGCTATCGCAAATGCACCCAGGAAGGGTGCGACTGGCGCCACCAGCTTGAAGCCCCCGAAAAAACCGCAAAAAAAATTGAGAAAAAACCGGCCGCCGCCAAGCATTCGAAAACCCCCAGCGGTAAAAGGAAATAGTCCGGCTTTCTGAATGAGGCCCGCTTTCTTGGCTCTTTTCTCGGGCCGGGTTCGTTTCTGCTTAAATGGCAGACTGGGCCGTTTTGTCGAAAGGAGCGCCGATTATCCCGGATGAAATACTCAAAAACCGTTATGCCCTTCATCCCCCAAGAAGATCTTCTCGTGACTATTGTCGGCGCCGGCTTGGCCGGCAGTGAAGCAGCCTGGCAGGCAGCCCAGGCCGGGGTCCGGGTGCGCCTTTACGAAATGAAGCCGCAGCGCTTCTCGCCGGCCCACCGCAGCGAGGGCCTGGCCGAGCTGGTCTGCTCCAACAGCCTCCGCGGCGACAGCCTCACCAACGCCGTCGGCTGTCTCAAGGAGGAACTGCGGCGCTGCCGCACCCTCTTCATGGAGGCGGCCGAGGCTTGCCGGGTCGCGGCCGGGGGCTCGCTGGCCGTCGACCGGGAGCAGTTCTCCGCCTACATCGGTGCCAAGCTGGAAGCCCACTCCGGTATTGAACTGATTCGCGGTGAGGTCGTGGACATCCCGGAGGGGGAAGCGGTCATCCTCGCCTCCGGCCCCCTGACCTCGGAAGCCCTGGAGCCGAAGATCCTCGCCCTGGCCGGAGCCGGCCAGCTCTATTTCTACGACGCCATCGCCCCCATCGTGGATGCCGATTCCCTCGATTACAAAAAGATCTGGCGGGCTTCGCGCTACGACAAGGGGGGGGCGGACTACCTCAACTGCCCCCTGACGGAAGAGGAGTACCGTCGCTTCGTGGCCGAGTTGAAGGCCGCGGAAAAGGTTCCGTACCGGGATTTCGAAAAGGGAATCCATTTCGAAGGCTGCATGCCGATCGAAATCCTGGCCGAACGCGGGGAGATGACCCTGGCCTTCGGCCCCATGAAGCCGGTGGGACTCAAGGATCCGCGCACCGGGCGCGAGCCCTTCGCCGTGGTGCAACTGCGCAAGGAGAACCGTGCCGGAACCCTCTTCAACCTGGTCGGTTTCCAGACCAAACTGACCTATCCCGAGCAGCGCCGCCTGCTCCGGCTCATCCCCGGCCTCGAAAACGCCCGTTTCACCCGCCTCGGCAGCATGCACCGCAACACCTTCATCAACGCGCCGCGCTGCCTCGACAAAACCCTGCAATGGAAAGACCGGGAGGGCCTCTTCTGCGCCGGCCAGCTCAGCGGCGTGGAAGGGTACGTGGAGTCGGCGGCCACCGGCTTCCTGGCCGGCATCGCCGCCGCCTTCCGGCTTCGCAAACTCCTTTACGAGCCGCCGCCGCCGACTACCGCCTTGGGCTCGCTCCTTACCCATCTGACCGAATCCGATCCGGAACATTTCCAGCCCATGAACGTCAATTACGGCCTTTTCCCGCTCCTGGCCGGGAAACGCCCCCGGGGGCGCTCGGAGGTTCGCCTGGCCCTGGCCCGCCGGGCGCTGGACGATGTGGAAAGTTGGTGGGGCGGCATTGAAAAACAACGGGGAGGGTTCTAAAGTGAAGGGACAACTCGTCCTCGCTTCCGCCTCGCCGCGGCGCCGCGAGCTGCTGGCCTCGGTGGGAATCTCCTGCGCCGTGGTTCCGAGCGGCATCCCCGAGGACCCCCTGGACGGGGAGACGCCGCGGGCCCACGTCATCCGCCTCAGCATCGCCAAGGCCCGCGATGTCGCGGCCAAGCCGGAGGTGACCGGACGCTGGTTTCTGGGCAGCGACACCATCGTGGTCCGGGACGGCGAGTTTTTGGGCAAGCCGAAAGACCGCCAAGAGGCCTTCGCCATGCTCCGCTTCCTCTCCGGGCGCTCCCACCAGGTCGTCTCCGGCTATGCCGTGCACGACCGGGAGAGCGGCGAAACCCGCTCCGGGGCGGTGGCCACCGAGGTGCTGTTCCGTGCCTTGAGCGACGCCGAGATCGAAGGCTATCTCGACACCGGCGAGCCCTTCGACAAAGCCGGGGCCTACGCCATCCAGGGGATCGGCGCCTTCATGGTGCGCGCTATTCACGGCAGCTACACCAACGTCGTCGGGCTGCCGCTCTGCGAGGTGGTGGAACTGCTGGAGGAGCTGGGTGCGGCGCGGCTGTTCACCGTCCTGCCCCCAAAACCGGCCGGAACACCCTAGCTATGCAAAGGGTCAAAAAGAATCGGGAGTCCTGACATGTCGATTGTGGAAAACCTGGCTTGGGTCCGGGAACGGATGGAGATCGCCTGCCGGCGCTGCGGAAGGAACCTGGAGGAGGTGCGACTGGTCGCGGTCTCCAAAACCAAGCCCGCCGCCGCTATCGAGGAAGCCGCCGCCGCCGGCCAGAACCTCTTCGGCGAGAGCTACGTCCAGGAGTTCATCGACAAGGAAAAAGAGGTCCGGGCGGCCGTGGCGTGGCACTTCGTCGGCGCCCTCCAGACCAACAAGGTCAAATACCTGGCCGGGAAAGTGGCGATGATCCACTCCGTCGACCGCCTCCATCTGGCGGAGGAACTCAGCCGCCAATGGGGGAAAATCGGCCAAAGCGTCGAAATTCTGATCCAGGTCAATCTCGGCCGAGAAGCAACCAAAGCGGGAGCCGCCGAGGAGGAAGTGGAAGCCCTGGCGCGGGCCGTCGCCTTCCTCCCCCATCTGAAAATCCGCGGGCTGATGGCGCTGCCCCCCTACTGTGACGATGCCGAGGATGTCCGCCCCTTCTTCCGCGAGTTGCGCCGCCTGGCTGGTTATCTGACCACCCTCTCCATTCCGGGCGTTGAGATGAAAGAGCTCTCCATGGGGATGACCCACGACTTCGAGCCCGCCATCGAGGAAGGGGCGACCCTGATCCGGGTGGGAACCGCCATCTTCGGGGAACGGCACTGAAAATGGCGGCGTTCGATACCTTCCTGTTCGATCTGGACGGCACCCTGGCCGACACCGTGGACGATCTCGCCACCGCCGTCAACCTGCTGCGGGGAGAGCTCGGGCTGGAACCGATGACGGTGGCAGAGATCAAGGAGCGGGTCGGGGACGGCGCCCGGCTGCTGATGAAACGCTCCCTGCCCCAGGAGCTGTTCCGGGAGCAGCTGCTGGAGCGGTTCCTGATCCTGTACCGGGATTATCAGTGCGAAAAGACCCGGCTTTTTCCAGGCCTGGGGGCCTTTCTGGAAGGGCACCGGCGCGACAAACTGGCGGTGATCACCAACAAGCCCCTTCACTTGAGCCGGCTGCTGCTGGAAGACCTCGGCATCATCCACTACTTTTCGCTGCTGTTCGGTGCCGAAAGCTGCCCGACCCGCAAACCGGACCCCGGCCCGATCCTTGAGGCGCTGCGGCAACTGGGTTCCGACCCGGAACGGGCGGTCATGATCGGCGATCACCATACCGATCTCAAGGCCGGCAACGGCGCCGGCATCAAGACCTGCTTCTGCGCCTGGGGCTTCGGCCACGACGGCGGCGAGCGCTACGACTTCCTGGCCCGCACCCCCGCGGACCTGCTGAGGCTCTTCCCTCCGACCCAGCCGATCCGTTGACAAACACCGGAGCGCCGCTCCTTCACACCCCCCTCCCCATCGGACGTAAAACTTTGGGTCGGGAACCACGAATTAACACGAATGAACACCAATCGAAGTCAGGCCGCCCATTCGAGATGATTCGTGAACATGCGGGTCCATTCGTGGTTTGGGTCGGCTTCCCTGCCCCTTCCGAAAGGAGCAGGAACCACGAATTAACACGAATGAACACCAATCGAAGTCAGGCCGCCCATTCGAGATGATTCGTGAACATTCGTGTCCATTCGTGGCTTGGGTCGGCTTCCCGGCCCCCTCCGCAAAGGGTCAGGAACCACCAATAAACACGAATGAACACCAATCGAAGTCAGGTGAGCCTTTTGCAGAATGGTTGTCATCCCCGAATGTTTTTATCGGGGATCCAATGTTTACAGTTGTTTGCAGCCTGGATTCCGGCTTGAAGCCTGCCGGAAGAACGTTTTTGGCAACTTTTACAAAAGGCCCAGGGGACACCAACCGATGTCGCACCACAAGCCGTTCTCGTTCGAGTTTGGCATCTCTGAAACTCAATGTGACTCCTACGAGCCGTCCGGGGATTTTCAGATAATTGATTAGCCGGCCTCGTTCGATCTCGGATATGCGGTCGATGACCTTGGCCTCGATGATGACCTTGTCGCAAGCGATGAGGTCTTGAACGTAACATCACCCACCTTCAGGCTTTTGTATCGGACATCGAATCGCTGCTGCTGGCGCAGCCCACGATCTGGCAGACCTCATTCCTCAACAATTATTCGTGATCATTCGTGTCCATTCGTGGTTTGGGCCGCTTGCTACCCAGCCCAGCCAGGGGACCGTTGGCCCACAGATCATGCGAGCCATGCCCTCATAGGTTTGGAGAACTTTTTGCAAAGTTTTTTCTGTGAGGCCGTTTAACCACCCCACATTCCCCGCAACCCATGACAGGCGATGACGACAATGATCCGATCCTCCCAAAAACACCCCGGCAGTCTCGCCCTGGCCGTCGAAAGACCGCTTTCGGCCGCCCTGGGGGCCGATTCCCAAACAGCCTTCGAAATGCCCGGCGGCTCTCCGATACTCACGCTTTTCCCGCTCCAGATCGGCAGCGGGAGCGTGGATTTCCGGGCGGCTATCGAAACCGTGCGTTCCCGCTACCCTAAAGCCTTGAAAAAACTCGCGGAGTTGCCGTGACCACAAGGCATCTCAGCCTGGCCGAGGTATTGGAGATCCATTCCGATCAGCTGGCGCGCTTTGGCGGCAAGCCGGGAATCCGGGATATCGAACTGCTCCAAACCACCGTCTGCATTCCAGCGACCGATTCCGGCGACAAACCATCGCAAAATGACATTTTTGAAATAGCGGCAGCCTATTTTTGCCATCTGATACAAAACCACCCTTTCGTGGACGGCAACATGCGGGTCGGCGCCGTGGCCGCCTTGGTCTTCCTCATTCTCAACGGCTTCGATTTCCAGGGGCCCGAGGTCGATTTTTTCGTTCTGGTGATGGGGGTCTCGCAGGGCCTGATCGAAAAACCGGCTGTCGCCCTCTTCATCCGGCGCTGGGCGAAGGAGATCCCCTGACTTCCTTCCAGCGACAAGGGCGCCTCGCGGAGCCGGATGGCCCCGTAATCCGCCAGGAGCCAAAACCGAAAAAAAGAAAGGGCCGCGCTTCAAGACGCAGCCCTTTGGTCTTTCCGATGTCCCGGTTGAAAAAGCTTAAAAGGAGAAACGCACCCCAACCATCAGGGCCTGATTCTCGTAATTGAGGCGGTGATCGGTGCCGGTATTATCCCTGAGTTTGGGATCGCCGGTGGCGAAATAGCGGTAGCCCAGATCGATATTCAGCCTTTCCGTCATTTTAAAGGCGCAGCCAAGGCCGAACTGGTAGGCCAGAACCACATCCTCGTCATCGATTTCCAGGCCGACGCCGTCGGCTTCAACATCATTGAAGGAGATATACGCGACACCGAGGCCGACCAGAAGATAGGGGGTAAACCGGCTCCGGTTGACGAAATCCACCGCGCCGTTCACCATCAGGGCCGCGGAGGTGATATCCCCATCCATGTTGTAATTCTGATATTCGTCCGCGGCGTTATAGCGTTGGGCCACTTCCGCCTCCACGCGGATATTGGCCCGGTCGATATTCTTGAAGGTGTAGCCCGCCACCGCCCCCACCGCCAGACCGGGATCGGCCTTGATTTTGCTGGGGATGCCTTCGTGGATATCCCGCTGATAGGTGCCCCCGCCCTGAAGGCCGAGGTAAAAGGAACCTTCCTGCGCCTGTGCCGGCAAAGCCAGCGAAAGGGCAAAACAAAATGCCATCAACCCACCGAAAATCCGCATGATTCCCTCCTGTCATTTCAATATTCTTGAACTTCGTTTAACCATGGGGCGTCTTGCTTGATAAATTACCACAAATATTTCCCTTTGGGTAACCGTCGGCCATCAATTTAATGATTTTTAAACAACTCAGGGATTCCCGATTGATCCAAACCGCTGGATTCCCGGAAAATCCTTGGGGAATGACATGCCGGAACCGGATTCGGTGTTTAAACAGGCTCTTCAGAAAAGGGGACTTGGTTTCTCGGACAAGGCGCGAGATTTTGATCGGTTTCCCCTTGATCCCGTCGGCACGAATCCTCTAGCATGGCCTGACATCCGCCGCCAAGGAGTTCCATGGAGAAAAAACACCCCTGCCCCGACTGCCGCGAATGCCAATGGTGCGGCGACGAACGCTGCCGGCTGTGCCTCAAGGATCAATGCTGCCGCCGGAGGAAGCTCTCCGTGGCGGAGCAGATCGCCCTGTTCGAAAAAATCAACCAAAAACAGAGTGCCCCTGGGGAATCCGATGGCTAGCCGATCCGAGATACTGAAGGATTATCGAAACCTGCTGGATGAGATCGACGGCTGGTTCGGCGCCTGCCTGAACGCCGCCGGAGCCGAGCGCATCAGGTGCCGGAGCGGCTGCCGCGAGTGCTGCCGCGGCCTGTTCGACATCACCCTGCTCGACGCCTTCCTGATCCAGGAGGCCGTGGCGGCCCTGCCTGAAGAGGCCCGGGAGGCGGCACGGCGCCGGGCCGAGCCGCGGCTTACGGAGCTGAAACGGCTGTGGCCCGATTTCTCCCCCCCATATCTCCTCAACGCGCTGCCGGAACAGCAGTGGACGGCGATGCCCGAGGACGACGAGACCCCCTGCCCGCTGCTGGGGGAGGACGGCCGCTGCCTGATCTACCAAGCGCGGCCCATGACCTGCCGGCTGCACGGCCTCCCCCATGTCGATGGCTCCGGCGAGGTTTTCCTCGACTCCTGGTGCAGCCGCAACTTCCCCGGCGAAGATCCGCTATCCGATCCCACCCTGCGCTGGAGGTTCCAAGAGGCCTTCAGCCGGGAAGCGGCTCTGCTGGCGGAGCTGGGGATGCTTCTCACCGGCATGCCGCGCCGGGAGCTGGACACCTTCATCCCGCTGGTGCTCCTCACCGACTACGACGCCGTCGCCTGGCGCCACCTGGGCGGCGGCTGAGCACCCCCGTCACCGTTACTGGATCCCGAACCCCACTTTCTGCCCCTCCCCTTGCGAGAGTTGGGGGGGATCGATGCCGATGCGCTTTTCCAGCTCCGGCTGCAGGGCGACGAATGCCGCGCGCACCTCCTGGCCCCGCTCCCCGGCGAGTTTCTTCAAGGCGGCGTCATCCTTGGGATAAAACTCCCGGATTTTCTCCAGCATCTCTCCCGGCGGCAGCTCCCGCACCATGCCGACCAGATTGGTCGGCTTCTGGAAAGGCTGCTCCTTGTAGACTTCAAACAGCAGTTTCCGGTATTCGTCGGCATCCACCTCGGGTCCCACCCGCAGCATCCGTGGCTGGAGCGCGGCCCGCTCCGCCTGGGGCAGGGCCGCGTGTTTGAGCTCCTGGAGGCGCCGCAGCACAAAGGCATCGGCCAGCATCCGGCGGTCCTTTTCATCGGCATGGGGGATCAGCATCAGATGGATCTTGGGTCGCGACATTAACATCCCGGCCACGGTGGGCAATCCCTTGGCATCCTTGGCAAACAGCCTCCCCTCCCCGGGCTCGAAGGAGACGTATTCCAGCCCTTGTCCCTCCACCCCCATCATCCCGGCCAGCAGCGTAAAGGGGGAGGTGGCCGCCTTCAGCAGCAGATTGGCGATGACCTTGAAAACCAGGCCGCCGACGCTGAAGCTCGGGTCTCTGAGGTCGCCGTGCACCGGCAGCGTCAGGTCGATGTTGCCGGCCGGATCCTGGAGGAGGCTGACCCCCAGCTTGACGGGAAGATTGGGGGCCTCCGGGGCTTCCACCTTGTCCCCCAGTTCCAGGCCGTCGAGCCGGATGTGATGCCGGGAATCGAGCCTCCCCTCTTCGATTTGAATCCGGCTGTCGAGGCTGAATACCCCTTTGGTCAGGGGATAGGCGATGAAGCGCTCGGAAAGGGGGGAGAGAGAGCTCAGGTTGAAGGCGTTGAGCCCCGCGGTCAGGTCGGCGACGGCCTCGGCCCGCAGCGGATTCAGTCTCCCTTCCGCCGTGACCGGGGCGCCGTTCAGCACCGCGGAGAAAGCAAGCCGGGCCCGGCTGTCCGGAGCGCTTTCCAGATTGCGGACCGTCCCGGTGATCTTTTCCAGGCGATTGACCAGGGGGGGCGTGTACTGCTCATCCCGGATCAGCAGCATCCCGTCGCTGATCTCCATTCTGGCGAGCCTCACCTTGGGGCTTTCGGACCGGGCAGGGGCCGGGCTGGGAGGGGTGGTCTCCGCCGCCTGGGGCCCGGTTCCGAACAGCCGGTCCAGGTTGCTCGCCCCGCCCTTGGCCACGATCAGGTTGAGCCGGGGCCGGACCAGGGTTATCGCGCCAGCGCCGTATCGCTGCTTTCCGGTGTCGATATCGAGCCCCTCGATCCGCAGGGTGCGCAGGGCCGCGAACTCGCTGCGAACGTCGACCAGCGAGAGATGCTCCAGGGCCAGTTCCCCCTTGACCTGGGCCGCGGTGACCTCGGGGCCGCTCTGCAGGACGCTTTCGAGATCGAGGCCGAGGGTGCCGGCGCCGAGCCGCAGATCCGGGGAGAGGGCGCCAAAAAGCGGCGACAGCGGCTGGAGGTTGAGGCCGTCGACGCGAAGCCGCAGGGCCAGAGCCAAGGGCGAGAGCGGCCCCTTCCCCTCCAGCGCCAGATTGCCGCCCTTCACCCCTTGGCCGCTGAACAGGATGCCGACCTCGCTTCCCGGCGCCGTGTCGAAGCCGGTGATCTTTCCGGACAGGTTCTGGATCCGGACGGTCTCGGTCTCCCGGGGGGCTTCGAGGGTCGCAGCCAGTTGCCCCTCCTGCAGAGCGATCTCGCCCAGCCTTGCCCGCCATGCCGGGGTCGGGGTCGGGGCGCCGGTCGGCGAAGCGGTTTCGGGAGCGCTTGGCGCGCCCGCAAGTTGCTGCAGATCGATGACGCCGTTGCGGTCGCGGTGGAGCTGAAGCCGGGGAGCGGCGATCAGCAACCGGCGGATATCCAGCAGGCGCTGGCCGACATCGATTTCGATCCCCTCCAGGGCCAGTTCCCCGAGCCGGAAAAAGGGTTGGGGAGCCTCATTGCGGCTCAGGGCCAGTTCCCGGACCCGGATCTCCCCTTCCTTGAGAAAGAGGCTGCCGCCATTCATCTCCAGACGCGCGGCGCAGTGCAATACCCCTTTTTCCACCAGGATCGGGAAGCCGCTCGCCGCGACATAGGGCTGGAAATGGGGCAGATCGAGGCCGTCGAGACGGAGCTGGAAGGCGTGGCGGGTCCGCTCGGCAAAGGGGGTCAGCTCCCCTTCCAGCCGCAGCGGCTTGCCGTTGACCACCGCCTCCAGAAAAGGGGTGATGGGCCGATCGCGGTGATGGCTCAGGGTTGAGGTGAAGGGGACCGAAAAAGAAAGATCGGCGAGGGTGTGGTCGGCCCCATGGATGTCGTCGCGGAAATGCAGGGCTCCGCCCCGGATTTCGAGATCGGTGACCACGACCCCGAACAGGTCGAGCCCCGCTTTTTTCTCACCCCCTTCGGCAACAGGCCGCTCCTCCTTTGCGGCGGCAGCCGCTTTTTTCGCGAAGGGGGCCAGATCGGTGACGGAAAGAACGCCGTCGCGGCGCAACGTCAGCTTCAATCGGGGATGGATCAGACGCAGGTCGGTCAGGACCGGGGCCCAGCGGAGCAGGGTGGCGGGGCTGAGGCGGACCTCGAAACGCTCCAGGCCGAAACACTCCGCGCCGTCGGGGAGGGGAATGCGCAACCCTTCAGCCGCCAGGCGCAGGGTGAAGGGATTGATCCGCACCCGGGCGAGGGAACAGGCGCTGCCGAGATTCCGGGAGAGTTCCTTCTCGGCCATATTGCGGAAGATCGGCGGCGCCACGAGACCCAACGCCACCCCCCACAAGGCCACCGCCGATCCGAGCCAGAGGGCGAGCCGCCCGGTTCGGGTTTGCGGTCTCAAAAAGGATTTCCATCGTTCCATGGCCATATCGTCGCTCTCCTGACGAAAAAAAATCGTAGCCATTCAGCCAAAAAAACGAGACAACTCGGGCATCGGATCAACAGGGATGAAGGGGATGAAAGGGATAAAACTGCAAAAGCCAAGATCAAAAGCTGTTTTTACGGAACGCTCCAGAATCCGGAGGACGACCCTGAATGGGTTTGTTTATCCCTTTCCCTTAAAAATTTTCCCCTGGAATCCCTGCGGCCACTGGGGTTAGTGCCCGGGGAAAGGGCCGGGGTTCCCCATCCCTTTTATCCCTGTTCCATCAGGTCTCACGTTTTTTTTGGAGAAGCTGAACAGTGACAAAAAAACAAGTCCGGGCCCCGCACCCACGGCGGCGCTGGTTTCAAGTTCCCATTATAGCCGTTTTCGGCCCGGGGAGCCCTCATCCCGGCTTCCGTTTCGTTCCACGGGTCGGCTCGGCATGCCAGGGGTCGTCGGGCCAGGGGTGCTTGGGGTAGCGGCCTTTCAACTCCTTTTTCACCTCGGGATAGACCCGCTCCCAGAAATTGGCGAGATCGCGGGTCACCTGGATCGGGCGGGCCGCCGGGGAGAGCAGATGGAGCAGGACCGCGACCTTTCCCGCGGCGACGCGCGGCGTCTCAGCGAGCCCGAACAGCTCCTGGAGCTTGACGGAAAGGACGGGGCCCCCTTCCGGTTCGTAGTCGAGGGGGAGCCGGGAGCCGCTCGGCACCGTGAGATGGGTCGGCGCCACCTGCTCCAGACGCTGGAGCTGGCGCCACGACAGCCGCGCCCGGAGCAGAGCCGCCAGGTCGAGGCGCGCCAGCTCCGCTTTGGAGCGGACCCCGGCCAGGGCCGGCCCGAGCCAATCGGCCACGGTTGCCAGCAGGGCTTCGGCCCGGAAGTCGGGCCAGTCCTCGTCAGGGAAGTGGCCCGCGGCGAATCGGACCCGGGCCGAGAGCCTGACAGCCTCGGCGCTCCAGGTCAGACCCGCCAGACCCTCCCGGCGGATCGCCCCCAGCAAAGCCTCCGCCAGCTCCTGGTCGGTGGCCCGCAGCGGCCGGCTCTCCACCACCACGGCCCCGAGCCGGAGCGTCTCCTGGGCCGTCACCCGCTCCAGGCTCTTATCCCAGGCGACCTCGCGACGCCGGAGCAGACGGCCGGCGAACAGCTCCTCGACATCGGCCTGGGTCAGGGCCGCAGCAGCGCGGATCTCCCCCTCCCCCCGCTCCGCTCCGGCCACCTCCACCGCCACCAGCCAGGGTTCGTCCCGAAGCCCGGAGCACCTGGAGAGGGTCGCCCCTTGGCCGCCGGAGAGCAGGTAGTCGCGGCTCCCGGGCCGGCGCTCGCGGCCGATCCGGTCCGGATAGGCCAGGGCCAGCAGCCGCGCCGCCACCTCGGGAGCGGGCCGCTCCTCTCCTCCCGTGACGCCGAGCCGCTGGCGCCAGAAACGGACGGCCCGCTCAAAAAGGGCGCCGGAGGCGGCGTCCCCCCCGGAGCGGCGCTTCAGCTCCGCGACACGGTCGAGAAGATCGTTGCGGGACCGGAAACCGGCGCCGGCGCTGTCGCGGGTCAGCCGCCCTTCCCCGAGCAGCGCGGCCAGATCGCACCCCAGGGCGGGTACCCCCCCATGCGCCGCCGCCACCAGCAGCCGGGCCAGGCGGGGATGGGTCGGGAGCCGCGCCATCTGCTCCCCCAGGGGGGTGATCCGCCCCCGTAAATCGAGGGCGCCCAGCCACTCCAGCAGCTGTCGGCCCCCGGCCAGGGCCCCCGGCGACGGCGGGTCGAGCCAGGCCAGAGCCGCGGCGTCACATGCCCCCCAGCAGGCCAGCTCCAGGGCCAGCCCCGCCAGATCCGCGGAGCGGATCTCCGGCGGCGTGAAAGGGAGCAGGCCGCCGTGGTCCCCCTCGCTCCAGAGCCGGTAGCAGACCCCCGGCGCCACCCTTCCGGCCCGACCGGCGCGCTGCTCCGCCGAGGCCCTGGAGATCCGCGCCGTCTCCAGACGCGACAGGCCGGAAGCGGCGTCGAAGCGGGGCCGCCGGGCCAGGCCGCCGTCCACCACGACCCGCACCCCCTCGATGGTGAGGCTGGTTTCGGCGATGTTGGTGGCGAGCACCACCCGCCGCTTGTTACCCGGCAAAATCGCCCGCTGCTGCTCGGCGAAGGGGAGCTCGCCGTAGAGCGGCAGGATTTCCGTACCGGCGCCGGCCCCCTGTTCCAGCAGCCCCTGGCAGCGCCGGATCTCGGCTCCGCCGGGCAGGAAGGCGAGGATGTCCCCTTCGGTCTCCCGCAGCGCCCGGCGTACCGCGACCGCGACCCTCTCGGCGACGGCCACGGCCGGATCGGCCCCCAGGTAACGAAACTCCACCGGGTACGACCGCCCCCGGCTCGTCACCAGGGGGGCTCCGCCCAGCAGCCGGGCCACCGGCTCGGAATCGAGGGTCGCCGACATCACCAGGAGCCGCAGCTCGCTCCGCAGGCCGGAGCGGACATCGAGGCACAGCGCCAGGGCCAGGTCGGATTCCAGATGGCGTTCGTGAAACTCGTCGAAGATGACCAGGCCGACCCCCTCCAGGGCCGGATCGTGCTGGAGGCGGCGGGTCAGGATCCCCTCGGTCACCACCTCGATCCGGGTCCGGGAGGAGCCGCGGCGCTCAAAACGGATGGCGTAGCCGATCCTCTGGCCCGCCTCCTCCCCGAGCAGGGAGGCCATGTAGCGGGCCGCGTTCACCGCGGCCAGGCGGCGCGGCTCCAGCATCAGGATCGAGCGCCCGGCCAGCCACGGCTCATCCAGCAGCGAAAGCGGCACCCGGGTCGTTTTGCCGGCCCCCGGCTCCGCCTGGAGCACGGCGGCGCCGAACCCGGCCAGGGCGCTTTTCAGCTCCGGCACCACGGCATCGATGGGGAGCGGCGTCAGAGCTCTTTTCTCATCGGTCATGGTTTTGTGATAGCATTCCTGAGATATGCATGGAAAGCCAGCTCCGAGAGGCCCCAATGTTTCTTCTCAAAAAAGTCGTCTCCGCGTTCCTGATGCCGCTGCCGCTCTGCCTGCTGCTCGCCCTTTCCGGGTTTGCCCTGCTCCGGTTCGGCAAAAGGCCGCGCCTCGGGAAACTTCTTCTGTCCGGCGCCCTGCTGCTGTTGCTGGCCTTCTCCCTGGCGCCCGTCTCCGACCGGTTGTTGGGGCCGCTGGAGAGCCGCTACCCCGTCTTCGATGCGGGTGCCCTGCCGCCGGGTTCGCCAGAAATCGGTTTCGTTGTGGTGCTGGGGGAGGGCTATGGCTGCTATGAGAATCAGCCGCCGACCAGCCGCGTCCACCGCGGCGGCCTGGTGCGCCTGGCCGAGGGGATCCGCATCCAGCGCCTGCTGCCCGGCGCCAAACTGATCGTCTCCGGAGGATTCTCGGGGAAAAACAGTTTCAGCAACGCCAGAGTTCTCGCCGACCTGGCCGTCGCTTTGGGGGTGCCCGAAGCGGATATCCTGTTGGAAGGCAAATCGCTGGACACCGAGGGTGAAGCCCGCCTGATCCGGCCGCTGGTCGGCGACACCCCCTTCGTCCTGGTCACCGCCGCCTCCCACCTGCCGCGGGCCATGGGTCTGTTTGCCAAGCAGGGGATGGCGCCGATCCCGGCCCCCACCGACCATCTGGTCAAAAAGAGGCCTTTCAGCCTCTGGACCCTGGTTCCCACAGCCAGGGAACTGCATAAGACGGAGATGGCCTTCCATGAGTATCTGGGGATCGCCTGGGGGCAACTCCGCAGCCGGATCTGAGCCCGCCGCCGTCCTCTCATTTTCCGGGGCGGGCGTGCCGTTCCACCACGAGGCGCCCCTCTTCCATGAGCAGCACCCGGTCGAAAAAGGGCATCAGCTGCTCCAACGCCCGCCGCTCCCGGAGCGAAACGGCGCCCTCCGGGAAATCCCGGCCGTAATAGCCGTTGACCACCAGGGTGCCGGCCTTCGATGCCGTAAGGAGCAGCCGCTCCGCAGACCCGGCGTGGAGATAGAGGGTGGCGTCGTTGATGACCAGGATCTCGGCCGGGGCGGCGAGATAATCCTCCAGCAGCGGCTCGATGCGGGCCCGGTTCCCCTCGGCCAGGGCCAGCGCCTCGGCCTCGTCCTGGCCCCGCAGCCGCGGGGCCTCGATGCGGGTGGTCAGGTAACGGAGCCGGGAATGCTCGGCAAGCGCCATCTTCCCCCCCACCCCCCGGTACAGGTCCGGGGCGAGATCGAGCACCGCCACCGATTCCGGCCGCTGCGCCAGCACCTGTTCCACAAAGGCGCGGGCCCACCGGGTCTTGCCCGACTTGATGCCGCCGACGATCAGGGTCCGGCGGCCCAGAAATTTCCGCAAAGGGATATTCATGGGCAATGGCGGCCGATGTCAGGTGAAGAGCTTGAGCCGGGAACCGACGAAGCGCAGCGCCAGCAGCACCGTGACCAGCAGCGTCAGGCCGCCGAGCAGGTTGAGCAGGGCCGAGTTCCGGTCGGCGCCGGCGATCTCCTCCTTGTTGAGCAGATAGAGGATGATGGCGAGGATCAGGGGGGTGCCGCACAGTCCCAGCGCCAGCATCAGCGGCAGCAGCAGGAAAAATCCCCCCTTGAGAAACGGCCCGAAGGCGACCAGCAGGCAGCTGCCGATCACCACGGCGATGAAGCGCCGGTCGCGATTGTTGTCGTAGAGCGGCCATTTCAGCTTGTCGAGGATGAAATAGACCCCGGCCAGCACCGTCGGCGACAGGGTCGAGAAAGCCGCCCCCCACAGCCCCAGCAGAAAGATCGCCATGGCGCCGGAGCCGAGCAGCGGCTTGAGGCTCAGGGCCGCGTCCGTGGCCGTGACCACCTTGACCTGGTTGGGGAACAGCACCGCGGCCGCGACCAGGAAGATCAGGATGCTGTAGAGGCCGAAGGCCCCGCCCATGGAGAGAGCGTTGTCGAGCTTGGCCAGCTTCAGATCCGAGCGGGTCCATTTTTTGGCGTTGCAGTTGTAGGTGTGCATGCCGATGATGGTGATGTGGACCGCGCCCCCCATGATGGCGGCCATCATCAGGGCCGAATCGAGGCCGCCGGGGAGGTTGGGAACCAGGCCGGCGGCAATCCCTTCCCAGGAGAGCTCGACGAAGGCCAGGGTGCCGACGAAGGCGCCGAGAATCAGAACGATGAGCCCCTTGCACAGCAGTTCGAACCAGCGGTAGCCGCCCTGGATCAGGATCAGGGCGATGAGGGCGGCGAAGAAGAAGCCCCAATAGGGGGTCCGGATCCCGGTCACCAGGCCGGTGACGCCGACCAGCGCGTTCATCAGCACCAGCGCCGCCAGCCAGGTGGTCAGGACCGCGTCCAGGGTCAGCACCCAGCTCCAGACCGGGCCGAGCCGCTGCTCGGTGGTGGTGATGATGCCGCGCCCCTCGATGACGCCGATCTTCACCGCCAGGTGCTGGGCCGTGGCGCCGAACAGCACGCTCAGCAGCACCACCCAGAACAACTGGTAGCCGTAAGTGGCGCCGGCGATGGAGAGGCTGGCCAGGGTTGCCGGGCCGCAGGCGTCGGCGGCGATGATCCAGGCCGGTCCCATCCTGGAAAAGGTCTGGAAAAGTTTGGAGTGACGGCTCATGGAGCAGAGGCCCTTGCGGAAAACCTGGAAAAACAGCTTGCGGATGGATGGGAAAAACCGGCCGAAATGTCGCGACCGATGTAAAAACCTAGCAAAATCCGATGGGAAAAAGCAACCAAATCCGGTCGGGATTTTCAAGGCAAGCCCGCGGGAGCCGAGTCAATGACCCCGGTTCTCAACGCCCTGGAGCTGTTCTGCGGCATCGGCGGCTTTGCCGGTGCCGTGGCCGGAACCCCGATCCGGATCGCGGCGGCCGTCGATCAGAGCGCGGTGGCGCTATCCGTCTACCGGCTGAACTTCCCGGATCACCCGGCCCGGCAAGCCGATCTGGAACAGATCAGCGCCGCCGAACTGGCGGTCTTCGGCGCCGATCTGTGGTGGCTCTCCCCGCCCTGCCAGCCCTATTCGGTGCGCGGCGCCGGCCGCGATCTCGACGATCCCAGGGCGCAGAGCCTGGTCCGCCTTCTGACGACCCTGGCGGCGATGGATGACGACGCCCTGCCGCGCCACCTGGCCCTGGAAAACGTCCCCGGTTTCGCCCGCTCCCAGGCACGGGAAAGGCTCGCCGTCCTTTTGACGGCAAGGGGCTACCGGCTCCGGGAACGCCAGCTCTGCCCCACCGAGCTGGGCATCCCGTCGCGCCGCCCCCGCTACTATCTGATTGCTTCGCGGCGCCCCCTGAGAGCGAACCCCCCGGCCGGGGAAATGCCGGGACGGCCACTCCGGGACTTCCTCGACCCTTCGCTCAACGAAAATCCGCTGCCGGAATTGCTTCTTGCTTCCGAGACGCTGTCCCGCTTCGGCGACGGCTTCCGCATCCTCGACCCGGACGAGGAGACCGCCTACACCACCTGCTTCACCGGCGG
>JAFGOW010000108.1 GCA_016926265.1 Deltaproteobacteria bacterium
CCGGTAGTTGTAGAGGTCGCGCTTCAGGATCTCGCGGCGGGCGGTGCCGACCAGGGAGATATCCGGGGGATTGCCCATGTAGTCGTAGAGCTTCCGCAGCCGCCCGGCCCGGAAATCTTCGATCACCTGGGCGAAGCGCCCCTCGGCCTCGCCGAGAAAGACCGCATCGGCGTGGAGCGCCACCTCCTCGGAATGGAGCATGACGGCGATGCCGCCGAAGATCACCGGCACCTTGCGGGCCCTAAACGCCGCCGCGATCTCGAAGGCGCGGGGCAACTGGGCGGTGAGCATGACCGATAAAGCCACCAGATCGCCCCCGCGGTCGAAGTCGATGGTTTCGCGGTTTTCATCGACGAACTCCAGCTCCACATCCTCGGGGACGGCGGCGGCGAAGACCACCGGCCCGTGGGGGGGGAGGTGAAATTCGGTCTGGCGTTCGAGCTTCGGCCAGCGGGGGTAGATCAGGATCATCTTCATGCATTGGCTCCAGAAAAAAGCGAGACCCCACCGAAGTGGTCCGCGCCGTTACAGAACTTCGACAAGGAAGGTCTCATAGATATAGGCGTTGCCGCGAAAAATCGGGACCGGCTTGGCGGTCACCCGCAATTTCTTCCCAACCAGGGATTCAAGATTGAAAGTAGCGGCCTCTTCCAAATCCCCGCGGATCCGAATTTCAGCCCTGTTATGGACATAGACGATGAGCGGCTTTTCGGCATCGGGCCGTTTCAGAACCAGAGAACGGGAATGAACGGAAGATCCGCGACGGACCCGCAGTACCTCGCCTTCGATGGGATTAGGCAAGGGCTGGTTGTAATCAGGGATTTCCACCGCTTCAAGTTGCAGAACAGCCAAGATTTTCTTGGCCGGGTCGGAACGCCCACAAACCTCCTGAAAGGTCACCCGCACCCGGTCCCCCATCTGCGAGCGGTAATTCTCAGGGATGTATTGGGTACATTCGCCGGTCCGAAAGGTGATTTCCTTTTCCTGGTCATCTCGCAGCACAAAGCTCCCCCGGCTTTGTTTGGTGATCACCCCCCGAACCTCCTTCACCTTCTGGTTGGCCAGATCCTCCTTGTCGTAACGGGCCGGCCCGCACCCGAATGCCACCAGAACCACCAGCCCTGGCACCACCATCCACCCGCTGCAAATCCTCGACCTCTTCATCCTCCCCTCCCTGAAAAAAGAATGAAACCACCGGAGCCTACCCGCCCCCCGCGATACAGGCCGCCGCCAGCTCCTCCCAGGTGCCGGCGGCGGCGCCATCGACAGTCGCGAAGCCGCTCGAATCCCAGCGGAGCTCGCCGTAGCTCTCAGGAGGCACCCCCTCCCCCCCCGCGGCCAGAACCAGGAAGATTGCTCCGGTGGATGCATCCCGAATGGGAATGGCCGAGGGCGGGGCGAGATCACAGCGCCCGGTGACCACCACCGGACAGTCGCCATAGCGCAGCGAATCGATACCGAGCCGCAGGCATCCGAGATCGTTGCCGCCGTCGCAGTTGGCCACGAAGGCCGGCCCGGTGAGGCCGAAGCGGATCGCCGCCTCCCCCAGGAAGGTGTTGGAGAGGGTGTAGGCGAAGAGATTGGGACTGGCCAGGGCGCCGCCGTCGGAAACCACCGTGTCGAAATAGGCGATATCGGTGGCAAGGCATCCCAGCCGGGTCTCGGCGACGATGCCGATGGGCCGCTTCTCCTGCCAGGCATCGAGCCCGGCGTCGCTCAAAGCCAGGGCGATCCCGGAAAGCCCCAGCCGGGAGAAGTCGTCAAGCCTGCCGAAGCGGGGATAGGGCTCGGAAAAGAGCTCCCGCCGCGACAGCGCCGGCAGTTCCCCGCTGCCCCAGGAAAAACGGTCGCGGGCCCGGCCCCGGCCGATCCCGGACGGCGTCACCCAGCCGATGCCGGTAATATAAATTCTCATCGCGGCTCCTTTCGGCCCAAAACCAAGGCGCCGTTGATACCGCCGAACCCGGAATTGGTGCTGAGCAAAATCCCCCCCGAAAAGGTCAGAACGCTGGCGCTGACGCACCCCGCGCCGCCCGGTTCGGGATGGCGCAGACCGACGGTCGGCGGCAGCAGCCCGCTCTCCAGGGAGCGGATCGCCAGCGCCGCCTCGATGCCGCCGGCGGCGCCGAGGGTGTGGCCGAGCGCCCCCTTGACCGAATGGAGCGGCACCTTGCGGTCTCCAAACAGGGTCCGGAAGGCGGTCAACTCCATGAGATCGTTGAAAACCGTGCCGGTGCCGTGGGCGCTGATGCCGTCCACCCCCTGCGCGTCAATGCCGGCCACCTGCAGGGCGCGCTTCACGGCCAGGATCAGCCCGCAACCGTCGCGGGCCGGAGCCGTGATGTGGTGGGCATCCCCCGCCGCCCCCCAGCCCAGAAGTCTGCATAAAACCGGTCGCCCTTCCCGTTCGGCGCGGTCCCGGCTCATCAGCAGCAGCGCCGCCCCTCCCTCCCCGAGCGACAGCCCGTCGCGGCCGGCATCGAAGGGACGGCAGAGCCCGGGGGAGAGCGCCTTGAGGGCTGAAAAGCCGGAGAAAACGAACTCGCTGACCAAGTCGGCGCAAACCACCAGCGCCGCCTCGGCGTCGCCGCAGGCGATGGCCGCGGCCCCCCGGCCCAGCGCCAGGGTAGCGGAGGCGCAGGCGGCGTTGACGTTGACCCCGGAGCCCCGAACCCCGGTCCGGCGCCGGATCTCCCCCAACACGGATTCGGCCAGCAGCCGCCGGGGGTCGATCTCAAGGCCGCGCCGTCCCCGCTCCAGCAGGTCGATCTCCCCCTTGGTACTGGCCACCAGCAACAGGCTCTCCGGCGGCACCGCCGGCAAGCCGTCGAGGGTCCGCTCCAGGAGCGCAGCCAGCCGGGAGCCGCCGCGTCCCGGTTTGAGGTCAGGGACACAGGCCGCCACCTTCGAGACGTAACCCGTGGTATCGAAGCGCTCCACCGGCCGGATGCCGCACTCCCCTTGCAGCAGCCGCTCCCAGCTCTCCCCGAGGCTGTCGCCCAGGGCCGTGACCGCGGTAGCGGCGCAGATCACGACATCCTTCACGTCAGCTCCCCCGAGCGCCACCGGGCGAGAAAGTCGAGATAGAAGGGAGGCGGCGTCAACAGCAGGTTGTGGTTTGAATCCATCATCATCTGGACGGTGTAGCCGGTGGTGACCACCGCTCCGGAGCGGTTGCGCAGCACGAACTCGATATTGATGCGGGCTGCCTCCGAGTAGTGCAGCACCCCTTCGATGGTGAAGCGCTCCCCGAATTCCAGGGGCTGGTGATAATCGGCGTGGAGTTTGCGAATCGGGGCCAGCACCTGATTGCGGTAGAAATCAAGGTAGCCGATGCCGAAGCGTTCCCCAAGGGCGACGCGGGCATCCTCGAAGTAGCTCGGATAGCGGCCGTGCCAGACGATTTCCAGGGCATCGACCTCCTCAAAGCGCACCACGCGCTCGACCACGGCCCGCAACGGCGGCGGCGCTTCGGCCAGAGGAGGGAAATAGGGTTTGTTCATGACCGGCTCCGTTCCGGGGCAAAGATCAGGTCAAAAACGGCAGCCAGCCCCCGGACGCAATCAACCTGGGCATGGGCCACGGATTCCTCCCCCCGGTGCCGGAGCCGGCAGGAGACAACGATCTCCTCCTCCGGCCGGAGCTGGATGAGAAATTTGGCGTTCTCCACCCCGGCCAGCCGCACTGTGCCGGAAAGGCGGCTTAAGGCCACCCCTTGCGCCGCCAGCAGCTGAACGATGGCCGGCACCACCGGATAGCCGGGAAAATGCCCCTGGAACCCAACGAATCCCGGCGAGAACCGAAACCTCCGGAGCAACCGCCCGTCATCCTCCTCGGCCACCGCCGCCAACGCGGCCCGGGAGATCTCCTCCTCAATCCGGTTCATCAATACCCCTCGCCTCCAGAATCCGCAGCTCCAGAAGATAGCCGGCACGGTCGTCCCGCAAACGGACGTCGTAAGGCCAAAACCCGGCACCCAGCATGCGGTAATCGCGAAACACGGCTTGCCATCGCTCCCCCTCCCCGTCCATCCGGGTTTCGGCCAGCAGCGGCGGATCGCCGCCGAAAAAAAATTCCACCTCGCCGGACAACCGTTTTCCCAGCATCCGGTAACGGCCGTTGACGAAGTCCAGCCGATCGTCCCCCACCCTGGGCCGGGGCGCGAGGAACAGGCGCCGCACCGAGGTGGCCACCGCCTCGCTGAAGCGGGGGATGCGGGCCAGCTCGGGCAGCACGAAATGCTCCACTAAGGCAGAATCAGAAATTTCCAGGTCAAAGAGCTTGATACCGAGTTCGTTGACCGCCACCAGCCGCGCCCGGCGCTGGCCGCCGTTGAGCTCCATCATGGCAGCCATCGGCACCGTCCGCCCCCGGAAGGTGAAACAGGCGCTCTGTTTGACCCTTACCCTCTTAGGAACCGACATCCAGAGCATTCCGTCAAGCTGCGCCGCGGTCCAGCCCGGCGGAGAGGGGGGAACCGGGGCCGGAGGGATCCGGGGGGTAGCGCAGCCGGCAAGGATCAGAGCCGCGCAGAGTCCTGCCGCCAGATTTTTCACCGCCGCTGCTCCCCGTAAAAGGCCGGGATCACCCACAGCGCCGTCGGGATCGCGGCGCCGATGCCGAGCAGCACCGTCAACCCGATGGAGTGGAGCGCCGGGTGGCGGGCCAGAACGAGGGCGCCGAAACCGGCCAGGGTGGTGAGGCCCGAGACCAGCACCGCCCGTTCCGTGGCGCGGTTCAGCCCCTCGCTCTGGCGGCAGACCATGAAGATGCCGTAATCGACCCCGAGCCCGATCACCAGGATCGCGGCGATGATGTTGAACAGATTCAACGCCATTCCGAAATAACCCATGATCCCGAGCATCACCAGGAGCCCGGTGGCAACCGGGACCAGCGCCGCCAGGACCTTGCCGGGGTGCCGGAACAGCAGCGCCACCAGCAGCACCACGAAACCGCCGGCTCCGGCCAGAAAGCGGAAGAAATCGTGCTGGATGGCTCTCCCCATGGCGGCCCGGAACCGCCCCTGAGCGACCAATCGCGCCCTCGGGATCTTGGCCAGAGCCCGGTCGGCCGCCGTCAGCCACTCCGGGGTTTCCGGAATCAGGGTCAAGGCCCCGACCCGGCCGTCCTCCAGGGGGGTCAACAGCGCGTCGACGGCGGCCCCGAGACCCGCTTCCCGCAGAGTGTCGGGGGTCACGGCCGGTGCTTCCCGGCTTAAGGTATCGCGAAACGGGGCAAAGGCCGCCGGAGCGAAACCCAGAGCCGCCGCCTCTTTATCGAGGTCGGCCAGAATCCGGGCGCCGTCCGCCCCGGACCAGAAGCCGGCCCAACGGCGCCGGTTCTCTTCCTGGCGGGAAAGCGCCGGCAGCAGCGGCGCCAGGGAAACGATCCCCGCCGGCTCCCGTTCGGCCCCCAGACGCTCAAAGCCCTGCCCTGCGACTGCCAGGGCCTGCTCCGGAGCGTTGCCGAGCGACCAGATCATCGCCCGCCCCCGCACCTCCCCCCAGGTCTGCCGCAGCCGGGACTCGTCGGCGGCCAGCTCGGCCGGGATCAGCCCCATGGCCCCGAGATCGCCGTTGACGGTGACGCGCCTGGCCTGCCAGCCGCCGAGACCCACCACCGCCAGCCACAGCACCACAACCAGCAACCTCATCCCACTGCTCTTTTTTAAAGAACGGGCCCGGTTGTTCCCCTGGCCGACCCGGAGCAGATGCGGGAGGACCAGCAGCGCCAGCAGCAGGGCGAGGCTGATGCCGACAATGGAAAAGACCGCCAGTTGCCGCTGCCCCGGAAGTTGGGAACAAAGCAGCACCGCAAAGGCGCCGACCGTGGTCAGGGCTCCGAACACCACCGGCCGCGACACCTCGCCAACGATAAGCCCGGCATCGCCGCCGCCGTTGCGGAGCGCGAAATAGACGTGGAGCCCGAAATCGACCGCGATGCCGAGCAGCACGGCGCCAAACCCGATGGTGACCGCGGAGACCTCGCCGTAGACGGCGCCGACCGCCACCGCCGCGACAAAGACCACCGACACCGGCGCCAGAAAGACGAAGACCGCCCGCCAGCTCCGCAGAAACAGCACGAAAAGCAGCGCCAGGCCCACGCTGGAACAGCCCAAAATCAGCCACAGATCGCCGCGGATCGCGGCCGCGTTGGCCACGGTGTAGCGATGGCCGCTGACCAGGGTGGCCCGAATCCCGGCCGGAAGCCCTTGCCGGGCCTGGTCGAAAGCGGCGAGCAGCCGCTCGCCGCCGGCCGAATCGGTGATCGGAACCGGGGTCTCGGCCGCGATCAGCAGCGAGCGGCCGTCGGGGCTGATCAGGTGGCCGTGGTTAAAACGCGCCCCCGGCACCAGATTGAGAAACCGCAGCTTCTGGAGGGCAATCCGGTGCAACCCCAGCGGGTCGCCGCGGATGATCCCCTTGAGGGCTATCCCCTCGGGACCCAGCAGTTGCCGGTAGCTCTCATCCAGGGTCTTTTTCACCCCGGCCCCATCGAGCCTTTCCTTCAGGGCATTGAGATCCTTTTCGGTGACCAGCGACGGCAGCGCCGTCACCAGGTACGGCAACAGCTTCGGCCCTGGGCCTGAATCGGAGCCGCCGACAAAAACCGGAAAGAGCGCCGGATCGAGTCGGGTCTTGAGGGCATCGGCGGCCCGGATCAGGTCATCGGCGTTCCTCCCCTGGTCCCCTTCAAGGCTGATCAGCACCTTGCGGGCGAAGGGCGCCTGCCGCAGCAGCCGGAAGGATTCCGCGACCTCGCCGCCGTCCGGGAGCATGGCGGCGATGTTTTCCTGGAGATGCAGGTGGCGGAACCCGAAAAGCCCGCTGCCGAGCAGGGCGATGACAGCCAAAAAAAGCAGGGCACGGCGTCTTTCGAGGCGATAATAGGCGGCAGAAACCAGCTCGGACAGATTCATGGGCGGTCAAAACAGATGGTCGGAAAGCGCTTCGTTGATCCGGGTATGAAAAAAAGTGATACGGGTATAGTCCCCACCCTGCTCGTGGACCTCCACCTGCCGCACATGCCGGCCGCTCGGCGCGAAAAAGATCAGCAAATAATCGAGAAACCCGTCCCCCATCCCTTTTTTGGGCACGAGCCGCAACTCAGCCGGCGACGCCTTGACCAGCGAGATCTCGTATTGGCTTCGCAACCGCGGAAAATCGGCTCGGGTCCAGGCCAACAGCTGCTCGGCGACAATCTTCATCACCGGCTCCCGGCCGATCTCGAAGGCCTCGGACTTATCCTCCTTATCCTTCCACCGCCGCCCCCGGTCCCCCGCCAGCACGAACCCGGTGGCAATGGGCTGGGTCAGCTCCCAGCGCATCCGGTCGGGGCGCCGGTAATAGAACCGCCCTTCGCCCGGCAGCATGTCCCTGAAGACAGCCAGATATTTCTCCTGCCGGAAATCGCTGGCCAGGGTCTCGACTTCGGCGGCCAGCTTTTCGAGTCCGGACAGTACCTCGTCAAGGGCTGTCGGCGTGGCGGCCGGGGCCATTATCGGCAACAGCATCGGAAGGGTCAGGGCCAACAACAAAGATTTCAAAACGGGCTCTCCTCTCGGGAAGCGATCCAGACCTTGATATTTCCTTCCGCCAGCGTCTCCTCTCCGCTCAGAACCTTCCCCTCGACGATGGCGAAGCTCTCGAAGCTGGCCGCGGCATGTACCACCACCCGCAACTCGTCCTCGGGCCGGGGACGCCGGTAAAAGCCGATGCGCCGTGCCCCCACCAGAAAACCTCGCCGCACCGCGCCGCCCCCCTGGCGGTCGGCAAACCCCTGGACCGCGGCAAAGGACTGGGCGATCAGCTCCACCAAGGCGGCTTCGGCGAGGACGCCATTCTCCTCGCGGAACGGATGGTCGGAACCGGAGCGCGCCCGCACGACACCGGTAACGCCGTCGTAGGATTCCAGAGCTTCGATAAGCCGCATCGGCAGCCGGTGGGGAATCAGATCCTCGGCCTCAACGGGAAAACCCATGGCGAAATTCATTCCTGCCAGTATCCTTTAAGGTCATCGAACAGCTGGCTGGAGAAGAGCAGCTTGCGGAACTTGACCAGGTCATCGTGGAACACCCGGCGGTTGTCGTAAGGGGTGAATTCCCGCTCCAACACCTCGTAGATCTTCCGGGTCCCCAATCCCAGCCCCTCAGCGTTGCGAAACGACAGCGCCTGGAGCACGGCCAGCACCTCCAGGGTCAGGATATGTTTGGCATTGCTCACCGATTTGAAGGCCTTGCGGGCCGCCACCGTCCCCATGCTCACCACGTCCTGGTTGGAGGCGTTGCAGGAGATCGAGTGAACCCCCACCGGCGCCGCCAGTTGACGGTTTTCCGCGGTGGATGAAGTGGCCAGATACTGGGCGCCCATGAAGCCCATGTTGAGACCGGGGGTGTCGGGAATGAGAAATTCCGGCAGCCCTTCGTTGATGCGGCGGTCGAGGTATTTGTTGATACGCCGTTCCGAGAGGTTGGAAAGGGTGGATATCGCCATGCAGAGCATGTCCATGGCAAAGGCAATGCTCTGGCCATGGAAGTTGCCGCCGTGGATCACCTTGCGGCGTTCGGGAATGATGATCGGATTGTCGTTGGAGGAATTGGCCTCGATCTCCACGGTCCTCACCGCGGCGGCCACCGCCTCCGCCACCGGTGCCAGGACCTGGGGGGTGCAGCGCACCGAATAGACATCCTGCACATTGATGCTGGTTTCAAAAACCGGACCCTCCTTCTTCTGGCCGCGAATCCGGTCATGCATGTCGGCGCGCATGGTGATGTTTTTGGAGCCCCGGTAGAGATTGCGGATCGTCTCGGCCATGTCGATCTGGCCGGGGTGGGGTTTCACCTGTTGCAAGTCCTCATCGAAGGCATCGTCGAGGCCTCCGAAGATCTCCAGGGCGAAGGCGCCGGTGACGCAGGCCAACCGCAGCAGTTTGCTGGCGCCGAACAGGGCGAAGGCGGCCAGCGCCGTCATGGCGCTGGTGCCGTTCATCAGCGCGATCCCCTCCTTGAAGGAGAGCCGGAAGGGCTCCAGCCCCACACGCTGAAGAGCCTCTTTAGCCGGAACCAACTCCCCCTTGAGGTAGAGCTGCCCTTCGCCGATGATCCCGAGGGCCATGTGGGCGAGATGGATCAGATCCCCGGAGGCCCCGACGCTGCCGCATTCGGGGATATAGGAAGCCAGCCCGGCGTTGATCATATCCCGCATGAACTCAAGCAGTTCGACTCGGACTCCGCTGAATCCCTTGACCAGGGTGTTGAGGCGCACCGCCAGGACACCGGCGGCGATGTAGGGCTTGATGGGATCACCCAGACCCGCGGCGTGGCTCCGGATCAGATTGACCTGAAGGGTTTCAATTTCGGCATCGGCGATGATCTTGTTGCACATCGGACCGAAGGAGGTGTTGATGCCGTAGATAATGGCCTGGGCCGCCACCTGTTCCTCCAGAAAGGCGCGGCTGGCGCGGCAGCGGGTAAGCGCCTCCGGATCGAGGACCACCCGGCGGTCGCCGACCCCGATGGCGACGATCTCCTCGATGGTGAGATCATTTCCGTTAAGGACCACCGCCGGCCGGCCGTCGGCGGCATTTTCCTCGCAACCGGAAATGTTGGAACTGTTCGCGTCAAACATCAGAGTTACCGTCCTTGTCTGGTTGTTTTGCGGCAATCGAAAAAGGTCACCGGCTTGCGCCGGTCGCCGGGATGGACCTTGGCCTGGATCTCCTCCGGAGCCATGACCAGCACTTCGGGTTTGACCCGGGTCCGGGCCGCGATCCGCTCGGCGATATCGTTGGGGTCCAGAGCGCCGGCCGTGCCGCCGACCACCACCCGCACCCGGTCGCTTAAATCAAATTCATCAAACACTTCGAGGTAGTAGCCCCGCACCCCGGCCACCTCCTCCAGCACCGAAAAGATCGCCGACGGGAACAGGGTGACGCCGCGCATCTTGAGCATCTGGGAACGCCGTCCCAGCACCGGCCCGAGTCGCGGCGTGTTGCGGCCGCAGGGGCAAGGTCCGTCGTGGAGCGTCGCGATGTCGCCGGTCCGGAACCGCAAGAGCGGCATCCCCGTCACCTGGAGTGGGGTCGCCACCACCTCCCCCGGCTGTCCGGGCGGAAGGGGCCGCCCCTCGTCGTCGACGATTTCGACCACGATCAGTTCAGGAGGAACATGGCCGCCGCGCCCGCAGCAACAATCGCTGAAGGAGGTCGCCATCTCGGTGCTGGCGTAGGTTCCGAACAGGTCGGAACCCCACAGCTTCCCAAGCCGAAGACCCAAAGGGGAGAGGGAGAGATCGGCATTGCGAAGAGGTTCTCCGATGCCGATCAGCCGTTTCACGCCCAGGCTGGCGGGATCGACCCCCTCCCCCTGAAGCCTTTCGGCCAGTCTCAGCAACAGAGTCGGAACCCCGATTATGGCACTGGGCCGATGATTCCGGACCAGTTCGCCAAGCACCGGCAGACTGCCGGAGCCGCCCCGGATCGTCAGCGCCCCGATGCGGACCAGACCGAGGAAATAGGCCAGACCCGCCATGAAACAACGATCCAGGGCGGCGGCGATCAGCACCCGGTCGCCGGGGGCGATGCCGGCGCCGCGGAAGGAGAGCTCCTCGTTGAAGGCAAGCCGCTCCAGGTCCCTTGCGGTCTGCGGCAGCGCGACGGGACGCCCCGTGGTGCCGGAGGTCAGACAACAATCGACCATCCGATGGGAATCGACGCAGGAAAAAACGTTATCTGGATCGGCCAGATCCGATTTGTCCGTCAGCGGCAACAGGGGTAGGTCCGCTGCCGTTCTCACCTCCCGGAGAGCGCTCCCCAACTTGCGATAGAAAGGGGAATGTTCGGCGAGATAGCGAAGATGCTCGCCCAAAAGAGCGTCCCGCCGGGCGGCGATCTGTTCCGGGTTTTTGAAGGCCAGCCCGGTGTCCAAAAAACTGTGGATATTCATCTCGGTTCCCGATCCATCTCGGCCAGCGCCTCCCCCATCAGCTCCCGGACCTGGCGCATCAGCGCCCGGTGGCCGTTTTTACCCTGGAAGCCGGAAACATCCATGGCCGGCAGCGCCCGCAGGATGATACGGGCCGGGGAGAGCCGAAACCGACCCGGCGGCAGCAGTTCCCCCGTGCCGGTGATGCAGAGCGGAATCAAGGGGGCGCCGGTTTCCACCGCCAGGCGGAAGGCGCCGCCGCTGAACTGCTGCAATTCCCCGTCCCGGCTCCGGTGCCCCTCGGGGAAAAAAAGCAGATGGCCGCCACCCTCCAGCACCCGGGCCGAGGCTCTGCGGATATCATCCCAGGGGGTAGTCTCCACGTTGAGATACCCCGCCAGATGCATGAAGGCGCTGTACCAGAACATCCGGAACGGCCACGCCCGCACCGCGAAGGTCACGTCGTGGAAAGGGAGCAGCGCCATGCAGTAGGTGTCGAAAAAAGAGCGATGGTTGAGAACCAGTATGCTCGCGGGGGCGCCGTGCAGGTTTTCAAAACCCTCTCTCCGAAACCGGACGAAGGGTGAGACGATGGCCATCCAGCCGTGCCCGTAGATCCAGATGATATGCCGCATGATGCGGCCCCCGTCCCAGCGGGTCAAAAGTTTCCAGCAAAAAAACGCCGCCGGGAAACAGACGATGCAGAACAGGGTCCACAACACCAGCAGCGGGTAGACGAATACCGTCATGATCCACCCGCCGGCGCGGCAAAACCCATCACGGCCTTCCATCCCGTCTTCGTTATAGGACCCCAGATTCCCCGCTGCCATAGGGTCAGGCCGTCCGGCCTTCCAGGGCGCGTTTTTTTTCGATAACGAAACGATGGATGTCGCCGAGAGTCCGGATGTCGCGGACTCCGTCCCCTTCCCGAATCTTGAACTTGAAGGCGTTTTCGAGCACCACCACCATGTCGACGATATCCAGGCTGTCGAGGCCGAGATCCTGGTAAATATGCGCGTCGGGAGTCATCCGCTCGGCCTCGAGTTCGAACTCCTCGATCAGGGATGAATTGATCAGTTCAATGATTTCCTGGTCAGTCATTAGGGTATCTCCTCACCACAAGCGTGGAATTGACGCCTCCGAGGGCAAAGCTGTTCTTGACGAAAACCGCGATGGACGATGCCGACACCGCCTCCGGATGGCGAACACCGCCACAGAGGGGATCGATATTTTTCAGGTTGAGGGTTGGAACCAGCCGCTGCCGGTTCATCAATTCGAGGGCCGCAATCAGTTCCAGGGAGCCGCTGGCCGCCATGGTGTGGCCGATGTGGCCCTTGTAGCTGCTGACCGGAACCGAGCCCCCGAAAACGGCGACGACGGCTTCGCATTCGGCCTGATCACCCTGCTGGGTTCCGGTGGCATGGGCGTTGACGTAATCGACCTGCTCCGGCTCAACACCGGCATCGGCCAGGGCCAGCTCCATGCAGCGCGCCATCACCTTCGGATCGGGATGGGCGATGTTGCCGGTGTCGGAAACCGTGGCAAACCCCGCCACCTCCCCCAGAATCGAAGCGCCACGAGCCAGGGCCGAGGGAAGGGATTCCAGCAGCACCACCCCAGCCCCTTCCGAGCAGACCATGCCGTCCCGGTCACGGTCGAAAGGACGGGGGCTGCGCGAGGGCTCTTCGTTGAAGGCAAAGGATGCGGCATTCATGATATCGAAGGTGGCGACCGTCAGGGGATGAAATTCGTCGGCGCCACCGCACAGCATCATCTCCTGGCGGCCGGCGGCGATCATCTCGAATCCGTAGCCGACGGCCTGGCAGCCGGTGGAACAGGCGGAGGCCGGGGCCAGCAACCGCCCGCTGATTTCCAGCGCCTGGACCACGTTGGCGGCAACGGTGTGATTCATGATCTGAAAAAAGAGCGTGGTTTTCATTCGCTCCAGGCTGTTATCGGTGAAAAAATCCCGAAAAAAATCCTCAATGGCCTGGGTGCTCCCCACCGTCGATCCGATGGCAACGCCGAGTCTTCCGTCACCACAGTGGAACGTTGAAAGACCTCCCTGGGCCACCGCCTCTTGGGCCGCCAACACCGCGAAGACCGACATGGGAGACATGGAGCGGCGCAATTTGCGAGGGATCTCCTTGGGGTCGATGCCGAGGACAGTCGCCGCAAGGCGCGGCCGCATCCCTCCGACCCGGGCCAGCTCCGGCATCGTCCGCACCGCGCTGCGCCCCTGCAGCAGCCCTTCGACCAGGGCATCGGTCCCCCGTCCGTAGGGAGAGACGGCCCCGAGGCCGGTAATGACCACCCGGTTTTTCATCGCCATGCCAAAACCTCGCCACGCAACCGTTCATGTCCGAAAATCTGCCCACAGGCCAGAAAAGCGGAAACCATCGTCCCCAGCAGACCCGGCGCGGCGGTGGCCTGTCCGCAGAGATAAACACCGGGTATCCGGGTGGCCGCTTGCGGATTGTACTGGCCGATGCCATGTTTGACCCCGTAGATGCCGCCGCGGGGTCCGCCGCAGTAATCGCGCAAAGTCAGCGGCGTGGCGGCAGCGACCACACGGGCACCGTCGACAATCTCCGGAGCTTCGCGTTTCAGGCGTTGGACGATCCGGCCAACCACCGCCTCCTTGGCGGCCAGGTAAGCCTCCTCCCCGCCCCGGCCCCGTTCGGTGGCAATCCCCATTTCCCCCCAGTCAGCGGGGCAAATCACGGTCCAGCCGCATTCGGTCCCGGAACCGGGAGCGGGGGCGGCCCCGGATACAAACAGCGGCCGCCGCTCAAGGGACTGCAGGCGGCCATCCGTGCCAGAGCCGAAGGGGCCCAGATAGAGATTGGAAGCGGCCAAAAGCTGCGGGCGCCTGGGGCCGGAAAGAAACAGCACGTAGCCGGAAACGGTCTCTTCCAGATTCATCAGACGCTTTCGATAGGCCGGCCGCAAAGCCCCTTCCGGCACCAGATCGAGAAAACGTCGCGGGTGGATCGAAACCAGGCATTCCCGGCAGGCCAGGGTTTCTCCATCGCCGAGTTCAACGCCGCTCAGGCTTCCGGCGCTGGAAAAACACAACCTCTTCACACCTCTCCCGAGAAAAACCTGAACCCCTGAAACAGCCAGTTGGCCGACAAAAGCGGCAGCCAGGGAGCGCCCGCCGCCGGCCAGGCGGCAGGCCGAATGATAATAGGGAACGGCGACTCCGGCATGGAAGGCGAAGGAAACTTCCTGCGGGAAAACTCCGTGGAGCAGGGTGTGCAGCGAGAACAGATGACGCAGCTCAGGATTTCCGATCCTTCCTGCCAGAACCTCGGCCAGTGAGGGCCCCTGCATGGCGGCGCCGATATTCCAATCGACGGCGGACGCCTCCAGATTCAGAAAAGGCAGGGTCCTGCAGCAGTGTTCCAGGTCGGAAAGATAGCCGGCAATCCCCACCGCCTGCTCCGGAAAGGATTTAGAAAAGGACTCCCGCAAAGCGGCCACGCCGCGCCGAAAAGCGATCTCGCGGCCCGTCTCCGAATCTCTGAAAACGTCATAGGATTGATCGCTTAGAGGTACTTTAGTAAGTTTTTCATTTAATCCCAGATAGCGGCAGAAGAGATCCAGCACCTCCCCTTCTCCGAAGCCGCCGGCGTAGTGAAAGGCGCTGTCGAAATAGATCCCTTCCCGATGAAAACCCCGCACCAGCGGCGCCGGTTCCTTGGCCTGCTCGACCACCGCCACCCTGCGCCCATGTCGCGCCAGGATCAATGCGGAGGTCAGTCCGGAAATGCCGCCTCCGATGATGATGGTGTCAAAGATCATTCCGCGAATCTCAGCACCAGACAGGAATTGGTGCCGCCGAACCCGGCCGAATTGCACATCACCAGCTCCGGGGCCTGGCGCACGGTTTCCGCAGCGATGCGCAGCCGGGAGCTCAGCGCATCCGGGGTGTGAAAGTTGATGTTGGGGGCGATGAAACCATGGCGGGCCATCAGGGTCGCGTAGACCACCTGGGAGGCCCCGGACATCCAGAGCTCGTGGCCGGTCATCGATTTGGTGGAGGAGACCCAGGGAGTCGGCTCCCCGAACACGGCCAGGATGTTCTCCGCCTCCGCCGCATCCCCGGCCGGGGTCGAGGTGGCATGGGCGCAGAGATAGTCGATATCCGCCGGTTTCAACCGGGCCCCGGTCAGGGCCTGGGCCATGGCCCGCCGCAGGCCGTCGGTGCTCGGCACCGACAGATTGAGGCCGTCGGAGGAGAAGCCGTAGCCCAGCACCTCGCCGAGGATGGCGGCGCCCCGGGCCTTGGCCAGATCGTAGCGCTCCAGGACGATGGCCGCGGCGCCGCCGCTGGGGACCAGCCCGTCGCGGTCGGCGTCAAAGGGGCGGCTGGCCCCGGCGGGATCCGCGAGGCGGATGGAGAAGGCGCCGAGCGCGTCGAAGCTGCACATCGATTCCCAGGTAATCTCCTGGGCGCCGCCGCAGATGACCCGCTCCTGGCGCCCCAGCGCGATCAGGTCGAAAGCCTGGCCCACGGCGTGGCCGCCGCTGGAGCAGGCGGAGCTCAAGGTCCAGCAGGCGCCCTGGGTCTGGAACAGGGTGTTGAGATTCATGGTGACGCAGCTGGTCATGGAGCGGAACACCAGGCCGCTGCCGATCGCCTTGGTCTCCCCCTTGGCGCGCAGGGTGTCGACCTGCTCGATGGCGGCGATGCTGCTCGAGTCGCAGCCGAAAATGAGGCCGGTCTCCGGATTGCACAGTTCCTCGGCGGCGAGTCCCGACAGGGCCAGGGCGTCGGCAGCGGCCCGATAGGCCTGGATCGCGAAATCGGGCATGGTTTTGCGTTGTTTGCGCGACAGCACCGACTCCGGCTCGAAATCGCGAACTTTCCCGGTGAGCGGGCTCCGGAACCCGAGCCGCTGCCGCTCCTCGTCGAGGACGACCCCGGAGCGCCCCTGCTCCAGGGCGGCGCGGACCGTCTCCAGATCGGAGCCGAGGCAGGAAACAATGCCGATGCCGGTAATGGCGACGCGATGCATGGCGATCCTTGGTCGCGACACCATCCGGGTCCCTGTCACCCGCTGCCGCGAATCGATTTATCCCCCGCTGCCGAGCGGGGGCGGAAGACCTCAAACGGGAACCGGCCGATGAAGGCCACATTCAGGGTAGCCGCAACCGCTTCCGGCAACTGGCCGCCGTCACGTATAGGCGCCGCCGTTCACCGAAAAAACCTGTCCGGTGATGTAGGAAGCCCGCTCGGAGCAGAGAAAGCTCACCAGAGCCGCCACCTCTTGCGGCGTGCCGAACCGCCCCAGGGGAATCGTTGGCAGGATGCGCTCTTTGGGGAGATCTTTGACCATGGCGGTTTCAATGAAACCGGGGGAGACGGCGTTGACCAGCACGTTGCGTTTCGCCACTTCCGCCGCCAGCGACTTGGTGGCGCCGATCAGCCCGGCCTTGGCCGCGGAATAGTTGACTTGCCCCGCGACGCCGCTCTGGCCGGAGGTGGAAACGATGTTGACAATCCGGCCGCGGCGTCGCTGCACCATCCTGTGAACCACCGGCTTGGTGACGTTGAAAAAGCCGTCGAGGTGGACCGCCAGCACGTCGCGCCATTCCTTGGAGGTCATGAAGACCATCAGGGCGTCCCGGGCGAACCCGGCGTTGTTGACCAGCACGAAGGGGGTTTCCTTCTCGAGCAGGGGGTTCAGGGAAGTGTTAACGGCCTCGGGATCGGAAACGTCGAAGGGGAGCAGCAGACAGCCGCGTCCCTGCTCTTCGATACCGGCGGCGACCTCCTCGGCCCCCTCCCGGTCCTTGCCGAAATTGAGCCAGATGTCGAAGCCCTGGGCCGCCAGATCGAGGGCGACGGCGGCTCCGATCCCTTTGCTGGCGCCGGTTACGAGTGCGATTTCAGCCATGGTTAGGTGGATAATCCATTTTCAGGCCTTGCTTTTCAATCGGGCGGAAAAGAAGCGGGGGCTCCGTTTTGAAACCGCCCCCGCCTCACTTCTGGCAGATCAATTGACCACCTGGATGACCTTCCCCTGCTGGTTGAAATGAACCGCCACGGTTCCGTACCGATTCTTCCAATAGATGTAGGTGGAAGCCTCCAGAGACGGGGTCCGATGGGCAGCCGGATAGCCGAGGGCCGCCATGACCCCTTCGCGGCTCATGCCGACATAGGCCTTCCCTTCGGCGATCCCCTTCCGGTCGATCTTGGACAGTTTGGCGAAGCTGACTGGGGTCGGAGAGGCGATCTTGTCGAGATAGGTTTTGACATCCATCCCCATCCGGACCTCGTGGAATTCGAACTGGACCTCCAAGTTCTTCTCCGGCCAATGGAAGACGATCAGCTTTTTGGAAACCTTCTTGACCGTTAGTTGGCTGCCGGCCGGGATGATGATGTGGATCGGGCCGGGGTCGGTGTAGTTGGCATAGCTGGCCTGGATCTTCTCGCCACGGTTGGTGACCAGCTTCTGGACATGGATGTTGTAGCGGTTGTAGACCGTTGTGGCGTCGGCGCACCAGGCGCTCTCAACCCAGGGGCCGGCCCCCAGCAACAGAACGGCCAGCAGGAAACACCACGAAAATCTGATCCAGTGAAGTGTCCGATCCATTTTCCCCTCCATAGAGTTGAATGGCATTTTCCGGCAGACCCCCGGAAGAAACCGCCGCTGAAACGGGCGGTTTGCCCTGGGGAACAGCGCTTCGCCAGAGCCGGTTTGAAAATCGGAGATAAATTCCTTTTTTTTAAAATAGATAACAAAATTACATATTTTCCCATCTAAAATCAATAGATTTTTCCCCGTGGTCACATTGCTCGGCCATAACCGCCAGCAATATCGGCTGATTTGGAAAGGACAAAAAAATCTTAAGTCTGCTTTACAAGAAATATGGGCGGAACCCTTTGCGCTCGAAGGCGGTTCCTCTTCACGCCCTTTATCATAACCCAATCGCAACCCCGGATAGGTTGAAAAAATGAGGGAACATCGAAACCCCTCTTCCGTGCCCGGCCCGCCGATCACAGAGCGATGATAAAATCTTTTTTAAGAGGGATGACGGCATGGTCCAAGGTCCAGGAATACTGTAGAAAGGGGAGAAGGATGCGCCACGTCAAGGCTACGGCATGGTCGGTCGGCAGCCGCCTCTCGGTTCGGGAGTTGGAGGGATGGCCTCCCCCCGCGGACACCACCCCGTTGACGATTCCTGGACGGGAGGGGGGATTCGCGATTCTGTTCCGGTTCGGCGCCGTCTGCGCCGTGGGGCTCAGTGAAGCTGAGGAACGTCAACTGATGCGCCAGGCCGCGGCCCTCGCCGCCGAGCCCCGGAAGGCCATCGCGCCCGAAGAGGTGGAGATCCGGGTCACGCCGGGAAAGGACGAAGGAATCGATGCCCAGGGGAGGTTCGTGGTCTCAGAACTATCGCTGGGGCGGGCCCAGGTCATCGCAAGCGTGCTGGCCAAGAGCGCCGTGCTCGGGGACTACGAGGCCGAAGTCGGGGCGGTCTTCGAGCGTATCGAACCCTTTGCCACGGAATTGCGCGACGGCAAGTCCCGCAGCGGCGGCAAAAAGATCCTGCGGGAACTGGGCGAGGTGCTGCTGATCCAGTCGCGGATGGTGGGACGGGCCGAGATCAGCGACAAGCCGGACATCACCTGGGACGACCCGGAACTGGACCGGCTCTATGAAAAGCTGGCCCTCGATTTCGAGCTCCGGGACCGGGAGCAGGCCCTGACCCGCAAGCTGGAGCTGATCTCCCGCTCTGCCAACAGCTGCTATGACCTGATGATGGGCCGCCGCACCCTGCGGGTCGAATGGTACATCGTCTTTCTGATCCTGATCGAGATCGTGCTGCTGGTCTACGAGATGCTGGCCCGGCGGTGACCCCCTCAAAAAGCCGTTTCCTGCGAGGCTAAATGGTTTGCTTTTCGGTGGCGCCCCCCCTCCTTTTGCTCCGCTATTTTCTATATAAATACCAATAATAATTAAATAATTTGACCAGATTCGAAAATTGGAATTTAATCGCACCGGTTTTTGCAGCATGCCTGTCCATTGGACCGTGCGTCGTCCGGGGGGGGGAGGGGAAAAAAGAAACCGAAGGGGGAATTCATGCCGAAACAATCGCACCTCACCCATCGCCGCCCCTGGGGGCTTCGGGCCGGCCTGGCCATCGGGCTGCTGCTGGCGGCAATGGTTTCCGGAGCTTCCGGTGCCGACATCGTACGGACCTTCACCTCCCTTTCCGGCGACCAACAGGTCTATGGCGTCGACGCCACCGGCCAACCCGCCCCCTTTGTGAATACCGACCACTATGTCGTCACCGCCGCGGGGGACGACTCGGGAACCCTTTACAATGTCAACTTTGGTGCCAGCGGGATTTACTCCGCCGGACCGGCCGTCATCAACTACGGCGCTATCGACCTGAGCGCAACCGGCGGCATCAGCTCCACCAGTGCCGCCGCCAATGCCAACACCATTGTCTATGCCTACGGCATTCACTCCTTGGCCGATGTCTTCAACAGCGGCGCCATCGCGGTGACCGCCACCGGCGGCACCGCCACCAACACCACCGCCGGCACCGGCGCCCATGCCGGCGCTGTCGCCTATGGCATCAGGACAATGGCCGCGGTCACCAACAGCGGCGCCATCACGGTCAGCGCCACCGGCGGCACAGCCAATGGCGTCGTGGTCAGCTTTGCCAACGGTACCGCTTTCGGCATCCATTCAAATGGTGGCGATGTCACCAACAGCGGCGCTCTCACCGTCTCCGCCAGAGGCGGCACGGCCAACGGCGTCGCCGGAAATGCCTCCGCCTACGGCATCCGCCTTATTAACGGATCTCAAGCTGCCGTTCTCAGCAACAGCGGCGCCATCACGGTCCGGGCCAGCAGCGCCAGCGCCAACGCCTACGGCATCTACATCACGGACTCGCTAAGCCCCGTCATTACCGACCTGACCAACAGCGGCATCATCCGGGCCGTGGCCGCCTCTGAGGCCTACGAGGTTTACGTGCCTTCGGCAACAGTCAGGCTGGTCGCTACCTACAACCTCAACCTCGACGACGACCCGGCCACCGGGTCGATCTACGTCAGTAACGGCGCCGCCCTCGAACTCAACGACGCGGCCCTGACCCTGACCAGCGTCGGCGACGATTTCCAATGGGACACCGAATACCGCCTCTTCGCCGGAGCCGGCACCATCAGCGGCGCTTTCGGCTCGGTCTCGGCCCTCAACCCCAACGTCGCCGTCACCTATAACGACGGGGCCCTGGCCAATCCTTCGGACGACACCGTCTCCCTGGCCTATCGGCCCATCGGCTCGACCTTCCTGCAGGGGGCCGAGGCGCTGCGGCACAGCCTCGCCCTGACCGGCAATCTCGTCAACCAACGCCTGGTCAGCGCTTATCTCCGGCCCCGCCTGGCGGCCACCGGGACTCCGGCCCTGAAGCTCTACGCCACCGCCGGGAACACGGCCAGCGACGCGATCTACGACAACTCCGGCCCCGGCAATGGCTGTTTCCTGATCCCCTACTACACCCGCATCGCCAAGGACGCTTCGCCCATCGGCTACGACAGCGACGCGGTCGGCTTCGTCACCGGCTATGAACGCCGCACCACCCACCATCTGGCCGGGTTTCACCTCGGCTACGGCCGCAACGAGGTCGATTTCAGCGGCACCGGCTTTGACGACAACGACGAGGACCAGGACCTGCTGAGCGCCGGCATCCACGCCATGGGGAAACTCGCCGACTGGACCTGGCGCACCCAGGTGACCGGCTTCTACGCCCGCCACGATTATGCCGGCCGCACCGGCGCCGGCCTCGATGTCGGCGAGAGCGCCGATTACGACAGCTACGGCGTCGCCGCCAACCTGATGGGGGGCTACCCGATGCGGCTGGGGAACCATCTGCTGCTGCCGGAGGCGGGGCTCGACTACCTCTGGCTCTACCGCGAAAACTTCACCACCGACGCCGACAATCCGGGCTGGAACCTCCACAGCTCCTCCCTGGACGAGCACCAGCTCAGTGCCACAGCCTCGCTGCGCTGGCTGGCCCGGTTCCCGGTCGCCGACTGCGTCCTGACCCCGTCGCTGGCCGCCGGGCTGCGCTGTCTGCTGACCAACGACGAGATCGACGCCCACCAGGCCATGCCCGGCACCGCGCCGGTCACGGTTTCGGCGGAGCAGGACGATCTGAGCGCGACCCTTTCCGCGTCGCTGCTGATCGCCAAGGGCAACTTCTCCACGGAACTGGCCTACGCCGGGGAGTACGGCGACGACACCACCGCCCACTCCGCTTGGTGGCGGCTCAATTTCCAGTTCTGAGTTCCCGATTCACCCTCCGAAAAGCAGACCGGCCGCCCCAGGGCGAAGCCCCGGACCGGCCGGTCTGCTTGAAAAAACCGTCCCCTCCGGCAAGCGGAAAAAGGGGACAACCTGAACAAAGTCATAAACCGGTTTAAAAAAATTCCAGGACGGGCTCGGGATCATTACCCCCTTTCGCCCGCCACCGCCGGCTTTCCAGCCCCACCCTGCTCCGCCCGGACCGGATCGGGCAGAGGCCTTTCTTCCGATTCCACGACTGAAGAGGCCGCCGTCGATCGCTTCTTCCCTTTTTTCTTCGCCTGTTTGGCCCCCACTATCCGATGTTCCTCGATGAACGAGGAGGGCTCCAGATAATGCTCCCGGATCCAATCCGGCAGATTCCTGTTGGTCACGCCGGAAAAGGGCATATAAGTCAGGGTCCGGGGCCAGAACGTCACGGGGTAGCCGGCCATGTTCCCTTTGCGGATCTCGAAGTGGAGGTGGGCGGTGTAGGTGGCATCCCGGTATCCCCGCCCCAGGGTTCCGAGCTGCTGCCGCCGCTGGACCAGGCTCCCCGCCTGAACAGAGATGTCCTTCAGGTGAGCGTAAAGGGAAAACAGGCTGCGGCCATCGGGCAGCCGGTGCGCAACCAGGACCATTTTCCCCCAATGAAAACAATCCTCGGCGAACAGGACCCGGCCTTCGGCCACGGCGTACACCGGCTGGCCGAAATCGGTATTGCCCATCCCTTTTCCGTTCCAATCCTCGCCGGGATGATAAAAGGGATTCAGGAACGACTGCCCCACATACCAGCCTTTTTCATTTTTCCCGTTCCAGCCCTGCTGGAAGCCTTTTTTTTCGCCAACGGGATAGTCGAACCCCGAAGCGACGGGAACCTCTTCTGCCGTCACCGCCGGAGGCAGATTCGACCGGGAATAAACGCCTATGGCCGCCGCCGGGAAAATAACCAGCAAAAACAAGGTCAGAAGGAAGGTCCGGACCGGCGAAATCCGAGGGCGATCCTGCATCTGCTCCCGAAACCGGAGATATTTTATCGCCCGGAAGCCGAGGTACAGCAGCAGGCCGCCGATGGCCACGGCCATCGCGGTCGCAATGCGCTGCGGTCGAAGATTCGGCAGGGTAGCGAACAGGGTCTTCATTCCTACCGTCTGCGCCCGATCGCTGAAATCCCGCAGCGGCCCCGGCAGAATGGAGAGCTGATATTCCTTCCAGACCTTCTCGGCCTTTTTGATCCCCAATTGTTCCGGATAGCCGGGTGACATCCAGAGATGGGAAACGGCGACCAGAAAGGCGCCAGCCACCAGCAGCATCACGATCCGCTCCCGTTTCTCGGCGGGAAATGGCCGGAATCGGGCAACCCCATAAAGGATCAAAATGAGCAGAAACACACCCATGAAAAGGTAGATCAGGAAAAAGTCGTACCAGCCGTAGAGACTCCAGCCCTGAAAGCGGCTTTCCGAAAGTGGAAAAAAGAGACAAAGCCCGCCCCACGGCCCATCCGGTCCCAGCATGTCTTCCAGCAGGTGCAGGACCCCTCCGGCGACAAAAAGCCCTCCGATCGCCAGGGTTTTGTGAGCGGTCGGCGGCTCCTCCTCCCTCTTTTCCCGGCTCCAGAAAAAGGCCAGGTAAAACAGGACGGCCAGAACCGCGAAAAAAAGAATCCCACCCAGGGAATGGAAAAATCCCCGGTGGGACAGAAACAGATTCTGGACCTTGTTGTAGTAATAATCCCGGCCGAACAGACGGGTCACGTAATCGAGGTCCGGCAGCAGACCAGCCAGCATCAGCAACAGCACGGTTTTCGGCTTGGAGAGGTACTTTCGAAACCAGGGGTGCACGACGAAACCGAGCAGCCCGGCGCTGAGGGTATGATCAAGAGGGGTCATGGGAAGAACCGGGTTGGTGAGGGAATCGGAAACCCCCGGCATTGCGGGGGACTTTGCGAAGCAAAGAAACCTGAAAAACCCCAAAACAAAAACCCCTCACCTCTTCGCAACGTCATGTGACGGTTCGAAAGAAGGCCAGGGGCCTACCGAATTCATACCAGAGGGTATGATGAATTTTAATGGAGCGGGAAACGGGATTCGAACCCGCGACTTCGACCTTGGCAAGGTCGCACTCTACCACTGAGTTATTCCCGCAACGAGCTTTTCAAAGGCGTTGCAACGGGCCATATAAATATCAAATGGCCCCTTTCAAGTCAACACTAAATTTGCGCTCTGAAACCGCCCTTCAGCGTTTGAGGAGACGGAAGAATTTATAAATGTAATCGAATCCCGACCAGAGGGTCATAGCCAGAGCGACATAGAAGAAAAAAATCCCGAAATTGTGGGCGTTGACGTGGAGCAGCTCCGATTGGACGCCGAAAAACCAGTAGTAGTCGTAGTGGAGCAGCAGCCCCGGAATGGCGGTCATCTGGAAGATGGTCTTGAATTTGCCGAGATCGCTGGCTGCGATGACGATCCCCTCCGAAGAGGCGATGGAACGCAGCCCGGTGACGGAAATCTCCCGCGCCAGAATAAGAAAAACCCCCCAGGCGGGTACCCGCCCGTGGGGGATGAGCATGATGAGAGCGGCCAGCACGATAAGCTTGTCGGCCAGCGGATCGAGAAACTTGCCGAGAACGGTGACGACCCCCCATTTGCGGGCGAGATAGCCATCGAGCCAGTCGGTAATCGCCGCCAGCCCGAAGATAACCGCCGCCCAGAAACCGGAAGCGCGACTGTCGAACAGAAGCAACACGACCAGAACCGGGATGGCGGCGATACGGCCCAGGGTAAGCAGATTGGGGAGATTGAGCCGGCCGTGGCGAAGACTCATAGCGTTTGGGCTTTCCGTTCCCGCAGACTGAAAAGCTGTTCCTTGACCTTCTCCACATAGCGGAGGGTTTCGCCAAAAGGCGGCACTCCTCCGTAACGCTGTACCGCGGAGGGGCCGGCGTTATAGGCCGCCAGGGCCAGGTCCAGATTGCCGGCGAACATATCCAGCATCAGCCGCAGATAACGGCTGCCGCCGCGAATGTTTTCCTCCATGTCGAAGGGATTTTCCACCTCCATGTCGCGGGCCGTTTCCGGGATCAGCTGCATCAGCCCCTGCGCCCCCTTGGAGGAAACCGCCGAGGGGTCGTAATCGCTCTCCACCTTGATCACGGCATTGACCAGTTCCTCTTCAAGGCTGAACAGTCCGGCATAGCGCCGCACCAATTCGTATATCTTGCCGATATCGCAAGGTTTTCCCTTTTTTTTGAGGGCCGCCTTGGGTTTTTCCTTGAGGTAGAGGGTATAGGGCTTGCCGGAAGGGATATTGGTGAAGTGGATAACGCCGTTGGGATCGACATAGCGGTAGATATCCCCCCAGGCGACGGAAGGGACACAAAGCCATCCCGCCCCGGCCACGGCGCAGCAGAGCAATGACCGCATCAATCCTTTTTTGAATGGACCCGTTTTCATCGATCCCCTCATTGGAGCCCGTTTGCACTATAATGGAAACCGGACGCCGTTTCAACCACCGCCACGATGCAAATTCTTGACTTTCCATGGTCCTGAAACGATAATTCAAAATCCGTTAAGAACCTTTTAGCAATCTCGATACCAACTTTTCTCTTTTTCCGCGGGAGCCCGCCATGGGTCAGACCTCGGATTTCCTCGTCATCGGCAGCGGCATCGCCGGGCTCTCTTATGCTCTGAAGGTAGCCGATTCCGGCACCGTCTCCCTCATCACCAAGCGGGAGATTTCCGAAACCGCGACCGGCCTCGCCCAGGGAGGCATCGCCTCGGTCTTGTCCGACGAGGATTCCTTCGCCGCCCACATCGAAGACACCATGAAGGCCGGCTGCTATCTCTCCCATGAGGATGTGGTGCGGCTGGTGGTGGAAAGCGGCCCCAAGGCGGTTCGGGAGCTGATCGAATGGGGGGTCCGCTTCACCCGCCGGGCGGACCGCAGTTTCGACCTCACTCGGGAGGGGGGGCACAGTAAAAGGCGCATTCTCCACGCCGCCGATCTCACCGGACAAGAGATCGAAAGAGCGCTGGTGGAGTCGGTCCGGCAGCATGCCAACATCCGCATTTTCGAATACCATATCGCCGTCGATCTGATCACCGAATGCAAAGCCACGGGGCGGCTGTCCGGCTCCAACCGCTGCCTGGGCGCCTACGCCCTCGACATCCGGACCGGCAACATCGTCACCTTCGGCGCCCGCATGACGGTGCTCGCCACCGGCGGGGCAGGCAAAGTCTACCTCTACACCTGCAATCCCGACGTCGCCACCGGCGATGGCATCGCCATGGCCTACCGGGCCGGCGCCACCATCGCCGACATGGAGTTCATGCAGTTCCACCCCACCACGCTGTTCCATCCGCTGGCCAAATCGTTTCTCATCTCGGAAGCGGTGCGGGGGGAAGGCGCCATCCTCCGCGCCAAAGACGGCCGCGCCTTCATGGAGGACTATCACCCGATGAAGGATCTGGCCCCCCGCGACATCGTGGCCCGGGCCATCGACAACGAAATGAAGAAATCGGGGGACGACTGCGTCTTCCTCGACATCACCCACAAGGATCCCGGCTTCGTCCGGGAGCGTTTCCCCCACATCCACAAGACCTGCCTCTCCTTCGGCATCGACATGACCAGGGAGATGGTTCCGGTGGTCCCTTCCGCCCACTACCTGTGCGGTGGGGTGCGGGTCGACGGTTGGGGGGAAACCGATATCCACAACCTCTTTGCCATCGGCGAGAC
>JAFGOW010000109.1 GCA_016926265.1 Deltaproteobacteria bacterium
CCCAGCTCGAAGAAGTTGTCCTGCCTCCCGACTTGGCCGACCTTCAACTGTTCGCGCCAGACCTCGGCCAGAGCCTTTTCCTCCCTGGTCGCGGGCGGATCGAAAATCCTTTGCGGCAAGGCGGCGAGAGGAGGAAGGGCTTTCCTGTCCACCTTGCCGCTGGTTCCGACGGGCAGGGCGTCCATAAGAAGGATGTGGGCCGGGACCATGTAGGGCGGGAGCTTGGCGGCGGCGTGGGCGCGGAGTTTCGCCGCCACATCCGCCCCTCCTTCCCCGCTAGGGACGACATAGGCGCAGAGCTGGCGGACCCCGGCGCCGTCTTCGCGGATGGCGGCCACGACCTGGACCGCCCCCGGCGCCCCCTGCAGCACCTTTTCGATCTCCGCAAGTTCGATGCGGTGGCCGCGCAGCTTGACCTGCTGATCGAGGCGCCCCAGAAATTCAATATTGCCGTCAGGAAGCCAGCGGCACAGATCCCCGGTCCGATACATGCGGCCGAAAACGGGATCCTCCGGAGCCAAGGGGTTGGGGAGAAAAACCCGTTCCGTCAGCTCCGGACGCTGGAGATAACCCCGCGCCAGCTGTTCGCCGCTCAGGCAGAGATCGCCGGGAACGCCCAGGGGTTGAAGTCGCCCCGCGGCGTCAAGGATCAGGCACCAGCTGTTGGCCGTCGGCCGGCCGATGGGCACCGGCCAGGTGCCGTCGAGGTCGAAACTGGTGGCCGTCACAGTGAATTCGGTGGGGCCATAGGTGTTGCAGTGGCGGTAGTTCCCAGCCGGTGCGGCGCGATGCAAGGCCTCGCCGCCGCTGAGCATGAGGCGCAGGTCCGGAAGGGAGTCCCCCTCGATCAGTTCGGCGACCTGGGAAAGGAAATAGCAGACGGTGATTGCTTCGTTGCGCAGATAGTCGTGAAGGCGAGGCAGGTCGTGGCGCGTGGCGTCATCGAGGATGTGAAGGGTCGCCCCGCGAATCAGCATGGGAAATATTTCCCACACGGAAGCGTCGAAGACAAAGGGGGCAAAGGCGGTGGCCCGGTCCTCCGCGATGATGCCGTAGTGATCCACAAACCAGAGACAGAGATTGGTCAGGCTGTGGTGCTCGATCATCACCCCTTTGGGTTGCCCGGTGGTGCCCGAGGTGTAGATCAGGTAAGCCAGATCCCGGTCCGCCGGTGGCAGCAAGGGGGATAAGGCCTCGTCGCCGGAGAGGTTGAAAAGGGCAGCGCTGTCGACCCATTCCCCTGAAAAAACGGTGTCAGGCGGCCTTTTTTGCCGTGACGAGAGCAAAACCACGGGCGCCGCGTCGGCCAATTGGAAAGCGAGCCGATCCAAAGGCGTATCCGCCGCCAGGGGAAGATAGGCGGCCCCCGCCTTCAGCGCCGCCAAGGCGCCGACCACAAAGGCCGGCCCCCTTTCGTCGAGAAGAGCCACCTTCTCTTCTTTTCCCGCCCCGGCGGCGCGCAGGCGCCGGGCCAGCCGATCGCTGAGGCGGTCGAGGTCGCCATAGCTGATCCGCTGGTTCTGAAAGACCAGAGCGGTTTTCGAGGAACAGCGCTGCGCCGTCTCCCGAAAAAGGTCGATCACGGTGCGGGAACGGTCAAAAGGGAGGGCGGGACCCTTTCCGTAGGAGAGGATACGCTCCCGTTGCCGCGCCGGCACGGGATCGATTTCCCGGACCCTGGCCTGAGGATCGGCGGCCGCCGCGCCGACCGCCTCCACCAGGTGAGCGAAACATTCGCCGAAAGCCCGGGCGGTCTCCGGGCGCAGCGCCTCGGAGGAGAGCAGGTTACAATGCAGAACCCCGTCCAGCTCCACGATGTCGATGGCGAAATCATACATCGCCCCCTGCCCGGGAAAAGCCAGGGGGAGAATCTCCAGCCCAGGCCAGTTGGGACGGCGCTGGTCCCCCTTTTCGTAGCTGAGCATGGTGGCGGCGGGCGACCGTCCCAAAGCCTGGACGATGTCGCCGTAGGGAGCATGGTTGTGGGCCATGGCATCGGCGCAGGCCTCCCGCACCCCGCTGAAAAACTCCGGCAGCGACATCTCGGGAGCAATCCGGAAATCCTGCGGCACGGTATTGACAAACATCCCCATGACCCCGGCCGCCTCCGCGCTGTAACGACCGCCTTCGGCCATACCCACGCAGAAACGAACGCCGCCGCCAAGCTTGTGCAAGAGCAGAACGTAGATTCCATTAAGGAACATGTTGAGGGTAACGCCGAATCGCCGGCAGGTCTGACGCGTCTTTTCCACCAAGGGGGCATCAATCGTGAACCATTCCTGGCGACCCACTGGCGAAGCGCTGCAAACCGGAAAATCGAGGGGAAGCTCAAGAGGGGGCAGATCCTTGAGCCGCTCCTGCCAGTAGATGACATCGGCGTGGACATCTTCCGGAGCAACGCCGTTGTTCAGATTTCTAAGAGCAACCGGGCGGGAAACCGGCTCGCGGCCATTCATGAAGGCGTTGAGATCGTCGAGGAGAATCCCCAGGGAAGCCCCGTCGGCCACGATGTGGAGCAGGTCGAGCATGAACAGGTGGGAGCCGTCTTCGAGGTCGACGACGGCGGCCCTCAGCAGCGGCGCCTTTTCAAGGTCAAAAGGATGGATGAAAGCGGCCAGCAGTTCCTCAACGCTCCCTCCGCCGGGGTTCTTTTCCCGCGCCAAAAGAAAAGCTGGCTCGTCCACAATCTTGCGGACCAAGCGGCCGTCGATCTGATGAAAACTGGTGCGCAGAGCCTCATGGCGCCGAATGCATTCCCCGAGGCTGATCGCCAGCAATTCCGTGTCAAAAGACCCTTCTTGGGGCCGGATTTTCC
>JAFGOW010000110.1 GCA_016926265.1 Deltaproteobacteria bacterium
GTGGAAGGGTACGTGGAGTCGGCGGCCACCGGTTTCCTGGCCGGTATCGCGGCCGCCTTCCGGCTTCGCAAACTCCCTTACGAGCCGCCGCCGCCGACTACCGCCTTGGGTTCGCTCCTCACCCATCTGACCGAATCGGATCCGGAGCATTTCCAGCCCATGAACGTCAACTACGGCCTTTTTCCGCCCCTGGCCGGCAAACGCCCCCGGGGGCGCTCGGAGTATCGTTTGGCCTTGGCCTGCCGGGCGCTGGAAGATGTGGAAAATTGGTGGGTCGGCATTGAAAAGATATGGAAAGGGTTCTAAAGTGAATACGGGATTGATTCTGGCTTCCGCCTCGCCGCGGCGTCGCGAGCTGCTGGCCGCGGTGGGAATCTTCTGCGCCGTGGTACCCAGCAACGTCCCCGAGGATCCTCTGGACGGCGAACCTGCGGAGGCCCACGTCATCCGTCTCAGCATCGCCAAGGCCTTGGATGTCGCGGCCAAGCCGGGGGTGGCCGGGCGCTGGTTTCTGGGCAGCGACACCATCGTGGTCCGGGACGCCGACCTGCTGGGCAAACCGAAAGACCGCCAAGAGGCCTTCGCCATGCTTTGCTCCCTCTCCGGACGCGCTCACCAGGTCGTCTCCGGTTACGCCGTACACGACCGGGAGAGTGGCGAAACCCGCTCCGGGGCGGTTTCCACCGAGGTGATTTTCCGGGCTCTGAGCGCCGCCGAGATCGAAGGCTATCTCGACACCGGCGAACCCTTCGACAAGGCGGGGGCCTACGCCGTGCAGGGGATTGGGGCCTTCATGGTGCGCGCTGTTCACGGCAGCTACACCAATGTCGTCGGCCTGCCGCTGTGCGAGGTGGTAGAACTGTTGGAGGCGCTGGGGGCGGCGCGGTTGTTCGCCGCCCTGCCGTCAAAACCGGCCGCCACACCCTAGCTTTGCAACGGGTTAAAAAGATTCGGGAGTTCTGATATGTCGATTGCGGAAAACCTGGCCTGGGTCCGGGAACGGATGGAGATCGCCTGCCGGCGCTGTGGAAGGAATCCTGAAGAGGTGCGGCTGGTGGCGGTTTCCAAAACCAAGCCGGTCGCGGCTATCGAGGAAGCGATTGTCGCCGGCCAGAAACTGTTCGGGGAGAGCTATGTTCAGGAATTCGTGGACAAAAAAAACGCGGTGGCGGGAGCGGCGGAGTGGCACTTCGTGGGCGCTCTGCAGTCCAACAAGGTCAAGTACCTGGCTGGCCAGGTGACCCTGATTCACTCTGTCGACCGCCTCCATCTGGCGGAGGAGATCAGCCGCCAGTGGGGCCGAATCGGAGAGAGCGTCGAACTCCTGATAGAGGTCAACCTCGGCCACGAAGCAACCAAATCCGGTACCTCCGAGGAGGAACTGGCATCTCTGGTACGCGGGATCGCCCTCCTCCCCCATCTGAAGATCCGGGGGCTGATGGCGCTGCCCCCTTACTGCGACGACCCCGAGGAGATCCGCCCCTTCTTCCGGGAATTGCGGCGGCTGGCTGGATACCTGACCACCCTCGCCATCCCCGGCGTTGAAATGAGGGAACTCTCCATGGGGATGACCCACGATTTCGAGGCCGCCATCGAAGAAGGTGCGACCCTGGTCCGGGTCGGCACCGCCATCTTCGGGGAGCGGGGGAAACGATGACGGTGTTTGACACCTTCCTGTTCGATCTGGACGGCACCCTGGCCGACACCGTGCACGATCTCACCACGTGCGTCAACCTGCTTCGGAGGGAGCTTGGGCTGGGGGACATGACAACGGAGGAGATCAAGATCCGGGTCGGGGACGGGGCCCGGATGCTGATGAAACGTTCCCTCCCCGAAAATGTGTTTCGGGAGGAACTGCTGGAGCGGTTTCTGGTGCTTTACGAAAAGCACCAGTGCCAAAAGACCCGTCTTTTCCCCGGCATCGGCGCCTTTCTTGAGGCGCACAGGAAAGATGCTCTGGGAATTATCACCAACAAACCGCTTCACCTCAGCCGTTTGCTGCTGAAGGATCTCGGCGTCGAACATTACTTCTCACTGCTGTTCGGCGCCGAAAGTTGCCCCACCCGAAAACCGAATCCCGGTCCGGTGCTGGAGGCCTTGTGGCGCCTCGATGCCGACCCGCAGCGGAGTGTCCTGATCGGCGACCACCACACCGACCTCAAAGCCGGTCGCGCCGCCGGCATCAGAACCTGCTTTTGCGCCTGGGGCTTCGGCAATGACGGCGGAGAGCCCTACGACTTTCTGGCCCGTACCCCCGGCGACCTGCTACGGATATTTCCCCCAGGGGGGTAACAAAACGGGATGCAAAGGGATCGATTCGCTGCTTCGTCACCCTGGTCCGGAAACCCCCGGTTCGGTCATCCTCCGCAGATCGAGAACCTCTTGCAGTTTTTCCTCGCCAAGAATCCCCTTTTCCCGGATCAGTTCCCGGATTGTCCGCCGTTTTTTATAGGCTTCCTTGGCCACCTCGGCGGCCTGGTCGTAGCCGATCACCGGCGCCAGCGGAGTGGCCAGCATCAGACTCTGCTCGACCAGTTGGGCGCAACGCTCCCTGTCGACCTCCAATTGGCAAAGGCAGCGCTCCGTAAAGAGTCGGACAGCGTTGGCGAGTAGCGTGATGGACTGCAGCACATTGTGGATCATGACCGGAATCATCACGTTCAGCTCGAAATTTCCCGACAGGCCACCGATGGTTACCGCAGCGTCGTTGCCGATCACCTGGGCGCAAACCTGGATCA
>JAFGOW010000111.1 GCA_016926265.1 Deltaproteobacteria bacterium
AATGAAAAAAATATATTTATATTCATTGGTTAGCATTCTGCTTCTGTTCTTTCCGGGGGCGGCCGGGGGGCAGGAGGGGAGCGGAATCGTGCCGGCGGTTCGGGTCCGGGGTGTCATCAACCCCATTCTGGCCGAATTCGTCACGGCGGAGATCGAGAAGGCCAACCGGCACGGAGCCACCGCTTTTCTGCTGGTTATCGATACCCCCGGCGGTCTCGATCTGGCGATGCGCCGTATCATCCAGGGGATTCTCAATTCCTTGGCGCCGGTGATTGTTTTCGTGGCCCCCTCCGGTGCCCGGGCCGCTTCGGCCGGAGCGCTGATCACCCTGGCCGCCGATTTCGCGGTGATGGCGCCGGGCACCAATATTGGCGCCGCCCGTCCGGTGCGGATCGGTTCGACCGAAGGGAAGGAAGACGATGTCCTTATGGAAAAGGTGGTCCAGGACGCCGTGGCTTATGCCCGGGGCATCGCTCAGCAGCGGGGCCGAAATCCCGACTGGGCCGAAAATATGGTACGCCGCAGCGTTTCCTGCTCCGCCGAGGAGGCTCTGAAACTGAAGGTGATCGATTTTATCGCCGAGGACGAGACCGCGCTGCTGAAGCGGCTTCAGGGCCGGCGCTTCATCCGCGGTGGCCGGGAGCAGAAACTCCAGATCGAGGGCTTCGGGGTGCGTTACGAAGAGATGTCCTGGCGTCAGCAGATTCTCAATACCATCAGCGATCCCAATGTGGCCTACATGCTGCTGATGCTTGGTGTTCTCGGACTCTTTTTTGAAATCTCGCAACCGGGCGGCATCTTTCCCGGCGCCGTCGGCGCCATGGCCCTGTTTCTTTCCTTCCTCGGCTTTCAGACCCTGCCGATCAACTATGTCGGCGTTTTGCTGCTGCTGCTGGCCATCGTACTCTTCGTTCTGGAGGTGAAAGTGACTTCTTATGGGATGCTGACGGTGGGAGGGGTGGCTGCCATGACCTTCGGTTCCCTGATCCTTATCGAAAGCTCCGAGCCGTATCTGCGGATCTCGGTCGGCGTCATCCTGGGGACCGTGGCCGTGGTGACGGGATTTCTGCTGCTGGTGCTGTTCTTCGTGATCCGCACCCAGCGGAGCCGGTTTGTCTCCGGCCTGGAGGCGTTGATCGGGGAACGGGGGGAGGCGGTGGTCGATTTCAGCCCTGACGGGAAGGTCTTTGTTCATGGCGAGTACTGGAACGCCGTATCCAGCCAGCCGGTCAGGAGCGGGGAAAAAATCGAGGTGGTCGCCGTCCGGAACAACCTGGAGCTGGAGGTGGCCCCCTTGCCGCAGAACCGGGATTAACGCTGGAAACGCTCTCAGAATAAATTTTTAATGTAACGGCTCGGCAAAAAATTCCCGGTGCAGAAAAACGGATTCCGGGCCAACGGCGGCGACACGGGCCGATGGATTTTTTGCAGCGCCGTCAATCACGGAGGTGGCGATGATGATTCCTTTCGATCTGATTGGCTTGATAGTGATGGTGGTCATGGCGGCGGCGCTGGTGGGAAGCGCTTTCCGGATCATTATCGAATATGAGCGGGGGGTGGTGTTCCGTCTCGGGCGTTTTGCCGGGGTTAAGGGGGCGGGCTTGCGCTTCATCATTCCGGTGGTCGATCGTCTGGTCAAGGTCAGTCTGCGGACCGTGGCGATGGATGTCCCGCCCCAGGATGTGATCACCAAAGACAACGTCTCGGTCAAGGTCAACGCGGTGATCTATTTCCGCGTCGTAAAACCGGAGCAGGCGCTGATCGAGGTGGAGAACTACCTCTACGCCACCAGCCAGCTGGCCCAGACCTCGCTGCGCAGCGTGCTCGGGCAGTCGGAACTCGACGAACTCCTGTCGAAGCGCGATCAGATCAACCAGCATCTGCAGGAGATCCTCGACCGCCAGACCGATCCCTGGGGGGTCAAGGTCTCCAACGTGGAGATCAAGCACGTCGACCTGCCGGTGGAGATGCAGCGCGCCATGGCCCGCCAGGCCGAGGCGGAGCGGGAGCGGCGCTCCAAGGTCATCCATGCCCAGGGGGAATTCGAAGCCTCCCAGAAGCTTTCCGAGGCGGCCAGTGTCATCTCTTCGCAGCAGGGCGCTCTCCAGCTCCGTTTTCTGCAGACCCTCAACGAGGTCGCCTCGGAAAAGAACTCCACCATCATCTTTCCCCTTCCGATCGATCTGCTCTCCCCGTTTCTGGAGAAAAAATCGTTACGGTCTGAATAGTTTTGCAGGGGGCGCGGCGGCCTCCCGGAAGGTTGGCATCCTTTTGTATTGACAAGGAAAGCCCGGCTTTGCTTAGATGTCGGAGGGTGCAAAAGCGTCTGCCCAAGAACGCCTTTTTCAGGTGGGAATTTAAACTTTGGTCAATATAGAAGCTTTTTAGGAGGTTGAATGGGGATTCGGAAATTCAAGAAGGTGATGGCCGCCAACCGGGGTGAAATTGCAACCCGTATCTTCCGCGCTTGTACCGCACTGAAGATCAATACGTTAGCGATATTTTCGGAAGAGGACAGGATCTCTCTGCACCGTTACAAGGCTGACGAGGCTTACCAGGTCGGCAAAGGGAAGGGGCCGGTCGATGCCTACCTGGGGATCGACGAGATCATCGATCTGGCGCTCAAGAAAGGGGTGGACGCCATCCATCCCGGCTACGGCTTCCTGTCGGAAAACGCCGAATTTGCCGAAGCCTGTGAAAAGGCCGGGATCGCTTTTGTCGGGCCCACCTCTGGAATCCAGCGGCGGTTGGGAGACAAGGTGGCGGCGCGCAAGGTCGCCATGGAGGTCGGGGTGCCGGTGGTTCCGGGCACCCCCGAGCCGATCCATTGCGAGGAAGATGCCCTCCTCTTCGCCAAAGATTGCGGCTACCCCATCATCATCAAAGCCTCCGCCGGCGGCGGCGGCCGCGGCATGAGGGTGGTGCGCAACCGCAAGGAACTGCTGGAGGGGTTGCAGAGCGCCGCTTCCGAGGCCAAGTCCGCCTTTGGCAATCCGGCGGTCTTTCTCGAGAAATACATCGAGAATCCGAAGCATGTCGAAGTCCAGATCATGGGGGACCAGCACGGCAACGTGGTACATTTCTTCGAGCGCGACTGTTCGGTGCAGCGCCGCCACCAGAAGGTCATCGAGATCGCGCCGGCTTTCTACCTGCCCGACCAGAAGCGCGCCGAACTGTGCGAAAACGCCCTCAAGATCGTTCGCGCCGTCAACTACGTCAATGCCGGCACCGTGGAATTTCTCCTCGACCAGAACCACAACTTCTTCTTCATCGAAACCAATCCCCGCATCCAGGTGGAGCATACCGTCACCGAACTGATCACCGCCCGCAACCTGGTGGAGATCCAGATCCGGGTCGCGGAAGGGTACAAGCTCTCTGATCCGGAAATCGGCATCCGGAAACAGGACGATATCGTGATGCGTGGCAACGCCATTCAGTGCCGCATCAGCACCGAGGACCCCGAGAACCATTTCGCCCCGGATTTCGGCATCATCAAGGCTTATCGATCGCCCGGCGGCCCCGGGGTGCGGCTCGATGCCGGCAACGCCTACGTCGGCGCCAAGATCACCCCCCACTACGATTCGCTGCTGGTCAAGCTCTCCACCTACGGCCTCTCCTTTGCCGAGGCCGCCTCCCAGATGTACCGGGCGCTGGTGGAGTTCCGGGTGCGGGGGGTCAAGACCAACATCAGCTTTCTGGAGAACGTCATCTCCCATCCGACCTTCATCGCCGGGGAGTGCAACACCTCGTTCCTCGACCAGCACCCGGAGCTGTTCCGAATCCCGCCCAAGCTGGATCGCTCCACCAAGCTGCTCTCCTTCATCGGCCATACCGTGGTCAACGGCTATCCCGGGATCAAGACTCCCCTGCATTTCCGCAATCTGCGGGCGCCGGAGATTCCGGAGTTCCATCACGACGAACCCCCGCCCAAGGGAACGCGGGACATCCTCAAGGAGCGCGGTCCCAAGGGGTTTGCCGACTGGATTCTGGAGCAGAAGCGGCTGCTGGTCTGCGACACCACCATGCGCGACGCCCATCAGTCGCTGCTGGCGACCCGCATCCGCACCTTCGACCTGCTGGCGATCGCCGACGCCACCGCCCGTCTGGGCGGCGGTCTCTACTCCCTGGAATGCTGGGGCGGGGCGACCTTCGACGTGGCGATGCGTTTCCTGAGCGAGTGCCCCTGGGAGCGGCTCCACAAGCTGCGGGAGAAGATCCCCAACGTCGTCTTCCAGATGCTGTTCCGGGGCGCCAACGCCGTCGGCTACGCCAACTATCCGGACAACGTCATCGACGCCTTTATCGCCCAGGCCGTGAAAAGCGGCATCGACATCTTCCGGGTGTTCGACGCCCTCAACTGGACCAAGGGGCTGGGGGTGGCCTTCGAGTCGGTCCTCAAGCACGGCGCCGTGCTGGAAGGTTCGATGTGCTACACCGGCGACATCCTCGATCCCAAA
>JAFGOW010000112.1 GCA_016926265.1 Deltaproteobacteria bacterium
CCGATTTTGGCGAGGATCTTGTCCAGCCCCTTGTTAAACAGCCCAGCGACATAGGAATCGGGCGACGGATTGATTTTCCGCTCCTGGATGACGGCGTAGAGCCGCTCCAGGAGTTCCTCTCCGGTCCGGGACCGAGTTTCCTTATCGGGCATGGCAGCCATTTCCGTTAGCGGCCTGTCGGGGACTCAAGCCGCACCGGGATGCCGTGACGAGCCAGGTATTCCTTGCACTCCCGGATGGTGTATTCGCCGAAATGAAAGATGCTGGCGGCCAAGGCGGCGCTGGCGCGGGCTTCGGTCAGGCCCTGACGGATATGCTCCAGGGTGCCGACGCCGCCCGAGGCGATGACCGGAATCCCCACCGCGTCGCTGATGGTCCGGGTCAGTTCGAGGTCATAACCGTCTTTGGTGCCGTCCCGATCCATGGAGGTCAAAAGGATCTCTCCGGCGCCGTACGCCGCCATCCGCCGCGCCCAGCCGACGGCGTCGATCCCGGTCGGGGTGCGGCCGCCGTGGGTGTAGATCTCCCACTGCAACGGATCGGAACCCGCCACCCGCCGCGCGTCGATGGCCACCACGATGCACTGGGAGCCGAACCTTTCGGCCGCTTCGCGCACAAATTCGGGGCGCTTGACCGCGGCGGTGTTGATGGAAACCTTGTCGGCCCCGGCGTTGAGCAGCCCGCGGATGTCGGCGATCTCGCGGATGCCGCCTCCCACCGTGAGGGGCATGAAAACCCGTTCGGCGGTGCGCGAGACGACGTCGAGGAGGATGTTGCGTTTGTCGCTGGAGGCGGTGATATCGAGAAAGGTCAGTTCGTCCGCCCCCTGGGTGTCATAGGCTTCGGCCGCCGCCACCGGGTCGCCGGCGTCCCGCAGTTCCACGAACCGGACCCCTTTGACGACGCGCCCGTCCTTGACATCGAGGCAGGGAATGATCCGTTTTGTCAGCATGGTTTCCCTGTCCCTCATTTCGGCTGTCGCCGATTCCCCTTGGCCAGCGCCACCGCCGCCCTCAGGTCGAGGGCTCCGGAGTAGAGCGCCTTGCCGGTGATCACCCCGGTCACGCCGGATTTCTCGATGGTCAAAAGCCGTTCGATATCCGCCAGCGAGGAAACCCCTCCCGAGGCGATGACGGGGATCGAGATCGCCTCGGCCAGTTCCCGGGTCGCCTCGATATTGGGCCCGCTCAGCATCCCGTCGCGGCGGATGTCGGTGTAGATGATCGCCGTTACCCCGTATCCTTCCATGGCCTTGGCCAGTTCCACGGCTTTGGTCCCGGTGACGTCCTGCCAGCCGTGGATGGCGACGAAACCGTCCTTGGCGTCGATGCCGACCACGATCCGGCCCGGGAACAACCGGCAGGCGTCTGCCACCAGGTGCGGATTTTTCTGCGCCGCCGAGCCGAGCACGACGCGGCCGATTCCCAGTTGCAGATAGCTGTCGATGGTGACCAGATCGCGGATGCCGCCGCCGAGTTCGGTGGGGATGTCGATGGCTTCGACGATGGCCCGGATTGCCGCGCGGTTGCGGGGGGAGCCGGCAAAGGCGCCGTCCAGATCGACGATGTGCAGCAGTTCCCCCCCCTGGTCCTGCCAGGCACGGGCCTGGGCCGCGGGGTTGTCGCTGTAGACGGTGTCCCGCTCCATGAGCCCCTGCTCGAGACGGACGCAGCGCCCTTCCTTGAGGTCGATGGCCGGGATGATGATCATGGCATGGCTCCAAAATTTTTGAGGATTTGCAGCCCCACCTGCTGGCTCTTCTCCGGATGGAACTGGCAGGCGGCGATGTTGCCCTGGCAGATGCTGGAGCAGAAGGTGATCCCGTAGTCGGTGGTGGTGGCCACGATCTCCGGGTCCTCCGGCACCACATGGTAGGAATGGACGAAATAGACAAAGGCCCCTTCCTCGATCCCGTTGAAAATGGCGGGCCGGCTCCGGAACCGGAGCCGGTTCCAGCCCATATGCGGCACCTTGAGCGCCGCGCCTTCAGCGCGCATACCCTGCGGAAAGCGGACGACGCGCCCCGGCAGTACGCCCAAGCCCTGGTGGCGGCCGAACTCCTCGCTTTCGGTGAAAAGCAGCTGGAGCCCGAGGCAGATCCCCAGAAACGGACGTCCGGCCTCGATATGGCGCCGGATCGGTTCGACGAAGCCTCCCTCGACCAGATTCCTCATGCAGTCCTTGAAGGCCCCGACCCCCGGCAGCACCAGGCGGTCGGCGCTGGCGACGACGGCGGGATCGCCGGACACCCGGGCGGCGAAGCCGACCCGTTCCAGGGCCTTCTGAACGCTGCGCAGGTTGCCCATGCCGTAATCGATAATGACGATCATCTCTCTACAGGGTGCCTTTGGTGGAAGGCACTCCGGACAGCCGGGGGTCGATGGCGACCGCCTCGTCGAGGGTGCGGGCGAAGGCCTTGAAGATCGCCTCGATCACATGATGGAGGTTATCCCCCCGGAGCAGCTGGATGTGAAGGGTGGCGCCGGCCTGGTTGACGAAGGCGGTGAAGAACTCCTTGACCAGTTCAACATCGAATTCCCCGACCTTGCCCTTGGGAAGCTCGACATCGAAAACCAGGCAGGGACGGCCGCAAAAATCCATGGCTACCGAGGCCAGCGCCTCGTCCATGGGAATGGTCTTGGCGCCGTAACGGTGGATGCCGGCTTTGTCTCCCAGCGCCTCCCGGAAAGCGCAGCCGAGTACGATGCCGATATCCTCCACGGTGTGGTGGGCGTCGATTTCCACGTCTCCCTGAGCCCGCAGCTTCAGGTCGAAGAAGCCGTGGCGGGCTACCTGTTCCAGCATGTGGTTGAAAAAGGGGACCGGGGTCTGGATCGAGCAGCTGCCGCTGCCGTCCAGGCCCAGTTCCAGGCTGATGTCGGTCTCCCTGGTCTTGCGTTCGATTAGAGCCTTGCGGGACATCAAACCCTCCCTTGTTCAGCGTTTGGTCTTTTTCCCGAGCCGCAGCGCTACGGTGCGGGCATGGGCCTCCAGCCCTTCCAGGGTGGCGAGGTGGATGACCTCCTCGCCGAGCCGCTCCAGCCCTTTGCGGGTGATGTTGATGATGCTCGAGTGCTTGACGTAATCGTTGACGCAGAGCGGGGAGTGGAAGCGGGCCGTCCCTCCGGTCGGGAGGGTGTGGTTGGGACCGGCCAGATAGTCCCCCATCGCCTCCGGGGTGTGATGCCCCATGAAGATGGCGCCGGCGTGTTTGATGAGCGGCAGCAGCTCGAAGGGGTTGTCGACGGCCAGCTCCAGGTGCTCCGGGGCGATCCGGTTGCTGAAGGCGACGGCCTCGTCCAGGTCCTTGGCGACGATGATGGCGGAGTAGTTCTGCAGCGCCTTGGCCGTGATCTCCTTGCGCAGCAGCTGCGGCAGCTGTTTCTCCAGTTCGGCGGCGACCCTGTCGGCCATCTTCTGCGAGGTGGTCACCAGCACCGAGGAGGCCATCTCGTCGTGCTCGGCCTGGGACATCAGGTCGGCGGCGAGGTGGGCCGGGTTGCCGCTGCCGTC
>JAFGOW010000014.1 GCA_016926265.1 Deltaproteobacteria bacterium
ACCCCGAGGATGATGTAGGAGAGCTGGCTGACGGTGGAATAGGCGAGTCGCGCCTTGAGGTTGTCCTTGGTGAGGGCGATGAGAGAGGCCGCGACGATGGTGATGGAAACGAAGTAGGCGGTGGGGATCCCCAGGCAGAGGCGCTCCATGGTATCGACCCCGAACAGGTAGAGCATAATGCGGGTGGTGGAGAAGACCCCCACCTTCACCACCGCCACGGCATGGAGCAGGGCGCTGACCGGGGTCGGCGCCACCATGGCCGAGGGGAGCCAGCCGTGCAGCGGCATGACGGCGGATTTGGCGAAGCCCAGCAGGCACAGGATGTAGACCGTCACGATCAGCGCCGGCGGGGTCGAAGCGGGGAAGATGCCGGTCCGGATGTTGTCGGCGAAATCGAGGCTGCCGGTGGCGGTGTAGGTGAGAACCAGCGCCGGCAGGATCAAGGCGACGGAGCTGCCGAGCAGATAGATCAAGTATTTGCGGCCGGCGGCGTAGGCTTCCGGGGTCTGGTCGTGAGCCACCAGCGGATAGGTGGAGAGGGAGAGGATTTCGTAAAAAAGGTAGAGGGTGAGGAAATTGGCCGAGAAGGCGACTCCCAGGGCGGCGGCGATGGCCACGGCGAAAAAGGCGAAGAAGCGGGTTTGGGCGTGTTCCTTGAGCGCCCCCATGTAGCCGATGGAGTAGAAGGCGGTGAAGATCCAGAGGAAGGAGGCGACCAGGGCGAACAGAAAGCCCATGGCATCCACCCGCAGCTTCAGGAACGCGCCCGGCAGGACCGGAGCGATGACCGCGGTGAAGACCCTTCCGGCCAGAACGTCGGGAAGCATGGACGCGACCAGGGCGAATACCGCCAGTGCCGCGGCTATCGTAACCACTCCGCGCAGGGCGGGCTTGCGGCCCGTCAGCACGATGGGCGCCGCGCCCAGCAGGGCGAATCCGATCACGGCCAGGGGCATCAGGGAATCAATGGCATTCATGGTTCACTTTTCATCACAAGGTCCCCTCCCCTCACAAGGCAGGAACGGCGAGCCGGATCACCTGGGAGATGAAGGGGCCGGCCTGGAAACCGATGGCCAGCAGCGCCAGGGCCACGATCAGCAGCGAGGGGATCATGGCGGCGGGGGCATCCGCCCTGACGGGCAGCTCCTCCCCGTCCGTTTCGTCATGGTTGACTGAGAAGGCGATTTCCAGAACCCGGAAGAAGAGCACGGCGTTCACCAGACTGCTGAAAATCAGAGCAGCCACGAAACCGTAATGCCCCGCCTCGATGCCGCCCAACAGCAGATACCACTTGCTGAAAAAGCCGCAGGTGGGCGGCACGCCGACCACCGACAGCGCGCCCACCACCAGCACCGCCAGGGTCAGCGGCATCTTCCGGAACAATTGATGGAGGTTCTCGAAACGGGCGCTGCCGAGGCGGTAGAGGATGGCCGAGGCCACCAGAAAGAAACACAAGGTCATCAGGGCGTCGTTGACGATATGAAAAACCGCCCCGGTCAGCCCTTTTTCATTCCCCAGCCAGACCCCTCCCACCATGTAGCCGACCTCGGCGATGACGACATAGGTCAGCATCTTGACCAGGTCCCGCTGGCTCAGGGCGATCAGCGATGCGGCGACGATGGCGACCACCGCCGCCCAGACGATCAGGGTCTGGATCCGGGGGTGCGCCAGAAAGGCGTATTGCGGGGAAAAGATGCTGAAGATGACCCGGATCATGAGATAGACCGTGACCTTGGTCATCAGCGGCGCGATCAGCACGCTGGCCCCCGCCGGAGCGTGGGAGTAGGCGTTGGGAAGCCAGCCGTGGAGCGGGAAGAAGGCCATCTTGATCCAGAGGCCCACCATCAGGAAGCAGAAGGCCGTGGCGATGGTCGGGCTTTCGTGGAAAGAGGGGAGGGCACTGGCGATGTCGGCCATGTTCAGGGTGCCGGTGACGAGGTAGAGGTAGCCGACTCCCAGCAGATAGAAGCAGGCGCCGACGGTTCCCATGATGATGTAGTTGAAGCTCGACAGTGGCGCGCGCCCCTTGCCCATGGCGATGAGGCCGTAGGTGGTGATGGAGGTGATCTCCAGCAGCACGTAGAGGTTGAAGGCGTCGCCGGTGATCACCAGCCCCATCATGCCGCTGATGAGGATCAGGTAGAGGGAGAAAAAGAGATGCTCGCGCCCCGGCATCTCTTTTTTGATGCTGGGGAGGGCGGAACAGGTGGCGATCAGCGCCACCCAGGAGACCAGCACCAGCATCAGGGCGCTCAGGGGGTCGAGAACCAGCTCGATGCCGTAGGGGGCGCGCCAGCCGCCGACGGTGTAGGTGAAGGTGCCGTTTTTTAAGACCTCGGCCAAAACCAGGAGCGAGGCAGCGGCGGACAGCGCCAGGCTGGCCAGGGTCCAGGGGGCGACATGCTTCTTGGAAATCTTGCCCAGCAGATTGACGGCAAAGGCCGCCAGCAGCGGGAAAGTCAGGGTCAGAACGGGGAGGTTGTGGTTCATGATTTTTTAATCCGTTCCAGAATCTGATCCTCATCGATAGAGCCGTACCCCTTGTAGATTTTCAGCATGACGGCGAGCGCCACGCCGGTGACGCTGACCGAAACGACGATGGCCGTCAGCATCAGGACATGGGGGAGGGGGTTGACGATATCGGATGCCCGGATGGCGCCGGCCAGGCCCGCCGCCTTGTCCACGATGGGGATGCCGCCGCCGCGCTTGGCCCCCATGGAAATATAGAAAAGGATGATGGCGGTCTGGAAGATGTTCATGCCGATCAGTTTCTTGACCAGGTTGTTTTTGCGGATCATGGCGTAGAAACCGATCATCATCAGCACCACGTAGATCCAGTAGTTGTATTTTGAAACCAGGTCCGCCAGCCAGCCGTCCATGTCAGAGCCCCTGATCGATGGTGCCCGCCGAGGAGAGCACCCGGTAGATTCTCAGCATGATGCTCATCACCCCGATGCCGACCCCCAATTCCACCAGGAAGATGCCGAAGGAACGCCAGGCGATGGGACCCAAGGGCAGGATTTTGTTTAGGGCGCTGTAATCGAGGAAGGAGCCGCCGAACAGGACGCACAAGGCGCCGATTCCGCAATAGACCAAGGGGCCGGTGATCGACAGGGTCTTGTTGACGTTCTCCGAGATATAGTGCTTGCTGGCCGGCAGTCCGAAGACCAGGGCCATCAATATGATGGCGGCGCCCAGGATGACGCCGCCCTGGAACCCGCCGCCGGGGCTGTAGTGGCCGTGGGCCACCACGTAAAGTCCGAACAGCTGGATGAAGGGGATCAGCACCCGGACCGAGGTCTGCAGGATGACATCCTGCCACGGCATGCGGAGTTTGGCTTCTTCCTGGAGTTCTCTCATAGGTTCTCCTGCTTCAGGATGCTGACCACCGAAACCCCGGCGCAGTAGATCACCACCAGCTCGAACATGGTGTCGTAGCCGCGGTAATCCCCCAGCACCGCGGTCACCAGGTTGGGGACCTGGGTTTCGCGCACCGCGTTTTCGATGTAATAGGAGGAGACATGGGTGTTGGGGCGGGATTCGGGATCTCCCCAGGCGGGGAAATCGGCCATGCCGAAAAACAGCAGCATCCCCGTGACTACCGACAGCATCAGCGGCAGCATCTTCCAGCCCTGATCCTTGAAATGGTGGGGGTCGTCAACGCCACGGATCAGCAGCCGGCTGCGGGTGGTGGAGCGGAACAGAGTGGCGATGAAGAAGATGGTGCTGACTCCGGCGCCCACCACCGCTTCGGTGAAGGCGACGTCCACGGCCCCCATCTCCGCCCACAGCAGGCACATCAGAAAGCTGTAGGCGGCAAAGATGATGGTCGCCGACAGCAGGCCGCGAACGGTGATGGTGGCCAGGGCGCAGACCACGACCAGGGTCAGGAGAAACAGATCGAGTTGCCAGATCATCGGTTCCTTTTCCTTTTCTCCCAGGGCTCGATGCCGACGATGAAGGCCGCCTTGGTGATGGCGTGAGTGGCGGCGGGGCTGGCTACGTAGACAAAGAGGATGATCAGAACGATTTTGAGGCTGACCCGGAGATTGTCCCAGGACTGGAACAGCGCCCAGTCGAAATCCCGGATATTGAACAGGGCGATCGCCATCAGAGAGAGGGCGGTTGCCAAGGCGTCGCATTTGCCGGCGGCATGGAGCCGGCTGTAGAAATCGGGAAAGCGGACGATGCCGACCGCCCCGATAATGAAGAAGAAGACCCCCAGCAACAGCAACACCGCCACGATTACGGACAGAATGGACATCACGCCCCTTTCAGTGTTCTTCGCCGCCGCCCCCCCCGCGGGCGGATTTGCGGCGCAGGAAGAACTTGGTCACCCCGATGGCGAGAATGAAGTTCAGCATCGCGTAGGCGATGGCGATATCGAGGAACATCGAGATGTTGTCGAACAGATAACCGATCAGGATCAGCAGTATCGTGGTCTGGGCGCCGACCACGTTGACCCCGACGATGCGGTCGAGAACCGTCGGGCCGCCCACTACCCGGACCATGGCGATGGCGGTGCTGACCAGCAGACCCAGAGCGGCGATCAGAAAAACCGTATTCATTTTTTCAATCCCCTTCCAGCGCCCTGGCGATCCGTTCTTCCATTTCGCCGGGGAGGCCTTCCGCCGCATGCTGGGTCAGGGCGTAGACCGTGAACTCGTTCCCGGCCATGTTGACGGTGATGGTGCCGGGGGTCAGGGTGATGGATTGGGCGAGGGTGACCCGCGACAGGGTGTTCCGCAACCGGGTGCGGAACCGCACCAGGCGGGGATCGATGATGTCGAGCATGCGCGGGTGGAGGGCGATGTAGGCGATCTCCAGGCTGGCCAAAAAGATCTGGCAAAAAAGCCAGGGGAAATAACCCATGATCTTGCCGATGTCCCGAAGCCAGGAGAGGTCGGGACGGCCGTAGAACAACAGGTCGTGGCTGAAGATCGTCACCAGCAGGCAGCAGAGCGCGCCCACGGTCATGTGAAAAGCGTCGAACATGCCGGAGATGAGAACCCAGAAAAAGAGCATGATGAAAAAGGTGACAAGCCGCGCCATGACATGTGATCCCGGAGGGCGAAAGGTCCGACCTCCAACGTGAAAGAATTTGCCGACCCTTCAGATAACCGCTACCGTTCCAGTTTTTTGGCTTCCCCCCGGTACTCCGAGGGAATTTCCTCCAAGGTGGCGGCGAAGCGGATGTCCCCCCTCTGATCCACATAGAAGTAACGGGGTTCGCCCGGCTTGGCCACTACGGTGCCGGCGGCCGGCGGCAGGGTTTTTCCGCCGGCAACGATCTGGGTCGCAATGGGGTCCCGATTCGGGCCCAGAAGCGCCACGAGGCGGGTCCGAAAATCGAGGTAAATGCGACGTGGCACGGCCAGGCCTGGGCTGTCGGGGAGATGGGTCAGGCCGAGATCGAGGGCCAAGAGCGCCACGGCCAGCAGCAGAGCCTGGAAGAAAAACCGCCCCAATGGTTTCATGCCACGGGTATCCTCAGGCCCTGATAAAAGGCCAACGGTTTTTCGAGCGGCTGCCGGAAAAAAACGCCTTGGCTGCTTTTACGGCGTGGCATAAGATTTTTCAAATGCTCCCATCCTATTGGATATAATATGGTGATTTTAAAAAATCACAGCGCTTGGCCGAAGCGCTCCGACGCCCGTTGTTCAGCGGTCTGCCGATTTGCGGGGTTGTTCGGATTTTAAAAGATTGGGTTTCCTAAAGGCAAGGGATTAATGATGAATTTCCCTTTATCAGGGCCGCGCTTTGAAAAAGGTGTTTTTGTGGAAAAGTGAGGCAAGACGGTGGGCCATTGGCGGAAAGGATGCCGAAGATGATTGCACGTATTCTGTCGGGGGGACTATTGGGGGTGGAAGCCTATCCCGTGGAGGTGGAGGTGGACATCGCCCAGGGGCTTCCCCAGTTCGCCACCGTCGGTCTGCCGGAAAGCGCCGTCAAGGAAAGCAAGGATCGGGTCATCTCGGCCATCAAGAATTCGGGATATGCCTTCCCGGGGCGGCGCATCACCATCAACCTCGCTCCGGCGGATATCAAAAAGGAGGGAACCGCCTACGATCTCCCCATCGCCGTCGGTATCCTGGCCGCCTCCGGCCTGATTGAGATGGAGGGGAAACCATGGCTGCTGATGGGGGAACTCTCCCTCGACGGCCGCATCAAACCGATCCGCGGCGCCCAGCCGCTGGCGGTGAGCGCCCGCGGCTGGGAGATCGCCGGCTTCATCCTCCCCCGGGAGAACGCCCTGGAGGCGGCCATTGTCGAATCCCACCCCGTTTTCGGCGTCGACCATCTGGGCGAGGTGGTCGATTTCTTGAGCGGCAGGCGCGATCTCGAGCGGGCTCTGCTCGATCGAGAGGAGATGAAACGGCGGCCGCCCCGCTACGAGGAGGATTTTTCCGAGGTGCGGGGGCAGGAGAGCATCAAGCGGGCGCTGGAGGTGGCGGCCGCCGGCGGCCACAACATTTTGCTGGTGGGGCCGCCGGGGAGCGGCAAGACGATGTTGGCGCGGCGGCTGCCGACCATTTTGCCCGAGCTCTGTTTCGAGGAGGCGGTGGAAACATCTAAGATTCACTCCGTCGCCGGTCTGCTCCCCAAGCAGGATGCCTTGGTTCGCCACCGCCCCTTCCGCCATCCCCACCACTCGGTTTCCGACGCCGGCCTCATCGGCGGCGGCACCATCCCCCGGCCGGGGGAGGTTTCCCTGGCCCACAACGGGGTGCTGTTTCTGGATGAACTGCCGGAGTTCAAAAAAAACATTCTGGAGATGCTGCGCCAACCCCTCGAGGACGGCGAAGTCACCATCACCCGCGCCGTGACCTCCATCACCTACCCCGCCTCCTTTATGATGGTGGCGGCCATGAATCCCTGCGCCTGCGGTTTTCTGGGGGATTCCCAGACCCTCTGTTCCTGTACCCCGCAGGCCATCCAGCGCTACCGGAGCCGCCTTTCCGGCCCGCTCCTCGACCGCATCGATCTGCAGATCGAGGTGCCCCGCGTCCCTCACCGGGACCTGGCCGATCCCGCCGATGGCGAACCATCCGCCGCCATCCGCGGCCGGGTCGAGGCCGCCCGCGCCATCCAGCACCGGCGCCTGGCTGAATTCGGTCTGCACTGCAACGCCCAGATGCAGGCCCGCCATATCCGCCGCTTTTGCAGCGCCGACGAGGAGGGGAAACGGCTGCTGGAACTGGTCACCGACCGCCTGGCCCTGTCCGCCCGCAGCTATACCCGCATCCTCAAGGTGGCGCGCACCATCGCCGATCTGGCCGGCGAGGAAAACATCCGGCAGATGCATCTCGCCGAGGCGATCCAGTACCGCTCGCTGGACCGGAAGACGGTTCTTTAGATTTGCGGCGGGCGCTTTGGATCCGAGATCGGAATTGAAACGGACGAGGCAAAGAGAAAGGATCAACGCCACGGGGATTTTTTCTTCCCGCGGCGTTGTTTCGAATATTTTCTAGAAGCGCCCATTCTGCGGTTCCCCGCGCCGTGGAAAAGGGGTGCCTTCCCATTTCAGCTCGAAAGGCACCCCTCCTGTCACGTTCCGTTTTTCATTTGGCGGGAGCGGCCGCTCTCTGGATGAGAGGGGTTTCTTCACCCGTTTGCGCCCCGTAATAAGCTTTGGTGTAGTAGTAATGCTCGTCAGTCTCCTCTTGGGCGTTGATGATTACCCCAAGGACGTTGGCCCCGACGGAGGTCAACAGTTTGAGGGATTTGCGGGCCAAGTCATTGGTGGTTTTGCGGGCCCTGGCGACCAGAATGGTGCTGTCGAATAGCCGTGCCAGGGGATGGGCGTCTGCTACCGCCAGGATTGGCGAGGAATCGAAGAGAATGATGTCAAATTTTTTCCCCACCATGTCCAAAAGGACGTTGATCGTTTTGGACATCAGCAATTCCGATGGATTGGGCGGAATCGGTCCGGCGGTCATGACCAGCAGGTTGGGAACCGGCCCTTTCTGCACCTCGCTTCCGGAAATCCCCGCCAGATAGGTACTGAGCCCTTTTTCATCGCTCAAGCCGAGAACTTTATGGATCCGGGGTTTGCGCAGATCGCTGTCGATCAGGAGCACACGGCTCCCGGACTGGGCAAGGGCTATGGCGAGGTTGACAGAGATGGTGGTTTTCCCTTCTCCGGCGATCGAGCTGGTGATCAGTATTTTCTTCGGGGGCTCGCTGGCGGGAGAAAGAAGGATTGCAGTCCGTAACGCCTTATAGCTTTCTGCCAGGGGCGACAGGGGGCGGTTCAACACCACTTTTTCAGCTGAAATGCCCTGCTGTTTGCATCGGGAAACCACGCCCAGAACCGGAGCACCGAGGCTGCCTTCCGTTTCGTCCACGGTTCGAATGGTATTGTCCAGGTGGTCGTAAAGGAATGCGAAGCCGATTGCGCCAAAAAGGCCGACGAATCCCCCCAGCAGCAAATTGAGAGGAACTACCGGTTTGTAGGGTTTCTGTGGGGGTTGCGCTTCCTCCACGATCAGAACGCTGACGGGCTGGTGTTCTTCCGTTATACCCTGCTCCTTGATTTTTAGTATCAGGGCGTCATAGAGTTGCCGGTTGGTATCCACTTCTCTTTTCAGAGCTTCGTAGGTGACATATTTTTTGTTGATTTCAAAGGCCTCCGCCTTGGCGGCGTCGAACTGGTTCTTCAGCCCCATTTCGATAGAACGGGCCAATTCATAGTCATTTTCAATGGAATGAATGATGCGCAGAATTTCCTGGTTTTTCTTCCTTTTTAGGAGATAGAGATCCCCTTGGGCCTTGCTCATGAGGGGATGTTTCTCCCCGTATTTCCCCGACAGTTCCATTACCGACTGCTCGGCGCTCACGATCTGTGTTCTGAGGGCCTGGAGAGTGGTGTTGGACATGACGGCGGGGACTGTTTCCGCTCTTTCAGGGTTGTTTTTCAGTCCTTTCACCTGATTGAAAACCGCCTGCAGCTCTTTCCGGCGGGATTCCGCTCTGACCATCTGTGTGCTTATCTCTGCCAATTTTCCCGGGGTTACGGCGAGACGGTTTTCCAGGGTAAGGATGTCGCTTTCTCCCGTATAGTGCTGCAGGGCCTTTTGGGCATTCTCCATGGCAGTTTTTTCCGAATCGGCTTTTTTGGTCAACCATTCGAGGGTGCGCCGCGATGCCTCCATTTTCAGGTCGAGACTTTCCTCGATAAACGACCTCACGGTGGCGTTGGCGACCATCGCGGCAATTTCCGGATCCGTGGAAAGAAAGCCGATATTGATGATGCGGCTGTTTTCGATCGGTTGGACCCGGATGTTCCTATGGATTTCGTTGGTTATTTTCTGGTCGGGGGAAATTGCGTCTTTTGCCGTGGAGTTTTCTGACGAGGAACTCCAGAATCTGTTTTTCAACTGGGTCCAAAAACCGGCTTCCTGCTTCTCGGCAGGGCTGATTTCTTGTGAATTCAGGGCGGAGTTGCTGACAATCAGTTTCTTCAGGCCCCACCAGAAGCCTTCTGCCAAAGAGTTGTCTTTTCCTTGGGCTATGCCGAAATGGTCGCCGTATTTTTCCACCAGAGACAACTTCTCAACAACACGCTGGGCGACCGCCCTGCTTTTGATCAATTGGAACTGGGTGGAATAAAACTCGGGATCGTAGGAGGTCGCACGGAAACGGCCTCCGGTCAGATCGCTCGGTTCGACCTTTTCGATGATGACTTTTGTTGAGCCCAGATATTGCTTGGGTAGAGCAAAGGTTGCAATCAGGACCAAGCCAAAGATCAGGGCAAATACCAGTGCCGCTCCCCGGCGCCGTTTTTGGATGATTTTGAAGGCATTGCGCAGATTCATGGCGGTATCCTTTTCCAGTTGTTTGCCGATATGTCAGAAGAAGCTCTCCGGAACCACAATAACGTCCTCGGGTTTTACCGGGGTGTCCAAGGGGGCTCTATAGATAACTTTTTCTTTGCCATCGCTTTTGCGGATAATTTTTACCCTTCCTTTAGAGGCTAAATTGGTAAAGCCACCGGCCATTGTAATGGCTTTAAGCACTGAGGTATTGTCTTCCAACTGATAGGCGGCCGGCCTTCTGACTTCGCCGGTGACGTAAACTACTCCGGCCTTGCCGATGTTGATGGTATCGCCATCCATGATGGGCACATCAAGGGCCGCTTCCCCTTTTTCCAGAAGATTTTTAAGATTGATGGTGATCGGTTGTTCTGAAAACTTTCCTGCTTTTCCCTTTCGTTTGATAGTCAGTTGGTGGCCTGCCTCCGGCAGGAGTCCGCCCGCCTTGGAAATCAACTCCATCAAAGTGGTGGGTCCGCTCAATTCATAAAGTCCCGGATTTTTGACCGGTCCGATGATGATTGCTTTTTTGCTGCGGAAATCTTCGACGAATACAGATACCTGGGGGTTGACGATATATCCGTCGGCCAGCTTTCTCGCCAAAGTATCCGAAACCTCCGAAACGGTCATTTTGCCGATCCGGATCTCCCCGAGAAGGGGGAAGAGGATCGTCCCTTCCCCGCTGACCCTTGCCGTCGTATTCAGGTCCGGATTGCCATAGACGGAAACCCTCAGGACGTCCCCCGGACCCACAAGATAGTTACCGGTGTCGGCGGCTCTGGATGACACCCCCTGACACAAAAGCAGCGGCAGGCAAATCCATAATGCAAATCGGTTCATGGTTGGCCTCTTTCATGTTCCAGGGGCGCTTGCACCCGTTTCATCCTCCGGTTGGAAAAAACTCAAAGCGCCACGGTGATGGTTGCAAAATAGGTGTTGGTGTCATAATCATAACGGTCGTCATTCGAGTTACGACTGCCGAAGTTATAGCCGGCACTGACGGCGAGCCATTTAAACGGAGAATATCCCAGCGCCACCTCTGCGTCGATATAGTCATCTTTGCGTTTTTCTCCAGGTCCTCCGCCTCGGTAATAGTCTCGGGAATAACCGACATGGGCCTTTGCTTCACACTTTCCGAACAGTTTTTGAACGTATCCAAGCCTTGCTCGATTGGATATCATATCTCGGTATATAATCGTATTTGTTTCATTTACTTGTCGATAGGCTTGTAAATAAAGTCGAGTTTTCTCGGAGGATTGAAAATTTAACAGAAAATCTCCAATTAAATTGTCTGGATCATCTACTCTATCGTCATCGTAATCCTTTAAACCATAGCCGATTTTAAATCTTGCGAAGGTTTTATCAGAGTATTTCCAACGGATTCCAAAAAAATAGTGATGTTCCTGACTGTCCAGCAGAATATCTTTGTCGTAGTCTATATCGACAAATTCGTATTCGATAAAAATTGAGGTTTTTTGGAAAATTTTGAAAAACAGATAACACGATACGGCGTTATCCGATCGGTCCCGGTATCCGTTCCGGTCGAGATCGTAGTCGAGAAAATAGTGCGAATAGTCGGCCCGCAGAGCGATCTTTGAGGTTATCGGCAGGGTTACCATGGTGTTGAAAAGGTTTGAGGTGTATTCATCCATTTCGGTGGAGGTGCCGGTGCCGTAAGGATCTTGTTCAACCTCAAAAATATCTGCAAATTCAATCTCAATATCGTTCCGGAACCGGAACCGAAGCAGCCCTTCGGCACGATGGTTTTCGGTGTCCTCTTCCGAAAATTCATCGTGGCGCCGAATATTGGCCCGATACAGGGCATAGCCCTGGAACGGTCTTTCCGCGGCGGTTTTGAATCGGCTGATTTCCAGCCCTCCCGGAGCGGTGTTAAGGGTGTTTAGGCTCAGCAGCGGTTGTCTGCTGCCGGGCAGTGCGATCCAGATACCGGGCATGATATCGGTGACGTAGTCATCCTTTTCATCCTCTTTGGTATTGAAAAGGTTGTCTCTGTAGTAGCCGTTCACCGCAAGGAAGGGATGGAAGATGGTTCCGGCTTTGCCAAACAGGGTTTCTTCTTCCACCGTCTCGGTTTTCATCACGGCGGCCTCGGATGGAGGACCGAAAAATGATGTTTCCGGTGTGGTTTCCTGAGCTCCTCCACAAAACGGGAAAAGGACCATCAAACACGTCATCAGCAGTAAGGATTTCATTTGAACGCCCCTGTTCCTTTCATCGTTCCGGCCAACCTCAGGGAGGGCCGCGGAAGCAGATTTCTATTGCGGTTTGAGCCAATACCCCAGTGATTTTTTTTCAAGGTTGTTCTCATCGAAAAAGGTCGCATTTTAATCATTAATTCAAATTTACCACAAAATAGGCTTTGTCAACCGTGGGGATACTCACCGCCGAGGTCAACAGGGAACTTTCTCCAGTTTCGGTTGGGTGAAAGAGGGCCCTATTTCCGGCGCGGTGTTGGAAACCGGAAAAAGTCGGGCGCTTTTGGGTGACTGATGCGGGGCTTTTTCGGGATGAAATTCCGGGACGATTTCCCGGAGAATGGTATTGGCCATAAGGGAATCCATCCGTCGCGTCGCCTGGTAGAGCCGTTCCAGTTGTTCCTTCAGCGCCGTTTCATCATGAGATGCGGCATGGAGAACACGGATTTTCCCATGGGTGGTCGGCATGACGCCTTCTTCCGCCAGCAACAGTTCCTCATAGAGTTTTTCTCCGGGGCGCAAGCCTGAAAAGACGATATCGATGTCTTCATAGGGACGCAGCCCCGAGAGTCGGATCAGCTCCTTGGCCAAGTGGATGATCTTGATCGATTCGCCCATGTCCAGCAGAAAGATCTCGCCGCCTTTCCCCATGCTCCCCGCTTGAAGCACCAGCTGCGCCGCTTCGGGAATCGTCATGAAAAATCGGGTCACCTCAGGATGCGTGACCGTCACCGGGCCGCCTTTTTTGATCTGTTCCCGGAAGATGGGGATGACGCTGCCGTTGCTCTCCAGGACGTTGCCGAAGCGGACTGTGACCATATGGGTGTTGCTGAATCGAGCGAGGCTCTGGATGTAGATCTCAGCGGCCCGTTTGCTGGCCCCCATGATGCCGGTGGGATTGACGGCCTTGTCGGTGGAAATCATGACGAAATGGCCGACCCCCGCCGCATGGGCGGCGTCGGCCAGAATCCGTGTCCCCAGCACGTTGTTTTTGATGGTTTCAATCGAATTTTGTTCCGACATGGGAACATGTTTGTAGGCGGCCGCGTGAAAAACCACTTCGGGGCGGAAAGTACCGAATACATCCTCCACCCTGGATCGATCGCGGATATCGCTCAGAGACGGAAAAAGAGTCAGCTCGGGGTACTGTTCCTTCAGTTGCCGGGTGATGAAAAACAGGGGGGTCTCGGCGTTTTCGAAAAGTATCAGACTCCCAGGGGAAAATTTGGCCACCTGGCGGCAGATTTCCGAGCCGATGCTGCCGCCTGCCCCAGTCACCAGAATCCTTTTTCCGGCCAGATATTTTTGGATTTTGGGGAGGTCGAGGCGGGCTGGCTTCCGTCCCAGGAGGTCTTCAACCTGGACGTCGCGGATATTCTGGACGGAAACTTCCCCGTTGATGATATTGCCGATGGTGGGAAGAATTTTTGATTCGACCCCGGCTTTTCGGCAGACATTCAGGATGGAGCGCAACTCCTTGCCGGTAGTCGCCGATTGGGTGATGATTACCAGCCCGATTCTGTGTTCGCGGCAGATCTCTTCCAGTTGGTCACTGGTTCCCAGCACCGGAACTCCGACGAAATTCTGGCCCTGGCGCAGGCTGTCGTGATCGAGAAAGCCAAGCACGATCTTGTTCAGGTTGGGATTCTGACGGATTTCCCTGGCGATGGTTTGGCCGGCGGCTCCCGCCCCTACGATCAGAACCCGCTGGAGTCCGGTGCTTTTCTCCTTCTGGAGGATGGTGTGGGCTTCACACGCCATGCGGGTAAAGATCCTTGTTCCGCTCATAATGAGGAAGCAGAGCAGGAAATCAAGCACCACAATTGAAAAAGGGACCGTGGGCGTGCCTGGGATGAGAATGATGTAAAAAAACAGCCCGGTTGAGCCCATCAGGTTGGCTTTGAGTATTCTCAGCAGATCGGGAAGGGAAACATAGCGCCACCAGCCGGAAAACATGCCCATTTTCCAGAACGCCAGAAATTTGATGATGATCAGAGGAAACAGAAGCCGAGATATCGAATGCCAATTCCCCGCCGAGATTTCGACATCGTAGCGGAGCCCAAATGAAAGAAGAAAGGCACCTGAAATTACCGCTCCTTGGAAAATAAGCAGAGCAATTTTTCTGGAAGGAGTATTGTCCAGCAGGAAATCAGTTGCCCTCATAATTTCTCCCTCTCTCAGTTGTGTGTCATTCCAAGGAGACACTTTGTATTAATGGTAAATTCAAAGGAGGGATGTGCAATTGACTTAAAGGTTAATTTTTTAACCCAATTAAGTTGGTATTCGGCTTAAGACTAAAGTTTGTTTTTGTCTTTAAAAAAAATCATTTCCGGACATATCGCCGGGGAAATATTTAAAAAAAGGTTTATTAAATGTAAAGGCTTTGGCGCTAATGTCTGTGGCGGGCAAAAAGAAGGATTTCGGCGGGCAAATAAAAATAATTTTATGTTTTCGGAAGTAATTTAAAAGTTATTTATATAACGATGTTGTTCGGTATTCTTCGAGTCGCCCGAAATAACAATCGCCAGTTGGAGTCTGTTGGATACTCCGAACTTTTTGAAAAGTCGATTGCAATGAGATTTTACGGTTTGTTCCGTAATAATAAGTTCTTTGGCGATTTTTTTATTGGTAAAGCCAGAACAGAGGCAATTCAGAACCTCTTTTTCTCTTCGGGTCAGGGGAACGGTTTTTTTCGGGGAAGGTTCTCTGAACAGGGAGTTCCGAATGGTTTTGTGATCAATCCACAGATCACCGTGGTGGATTTCCCGGATGGCTTTTTTCATCTGGGAGCAGTCGGCATGGCACGGCAGCACCCCAACCAGCCCCTTGCCTACCATCTCCTGAAGATCCTGGTAGGCGAGCCAATCCTCGCCGTAGTCTTTTATTAAAAGCAATTTGAGCCCCCCTTCAGACGACGGGTTTTTGATAATCCTCCTGAAAAAAGGGGGATCGACCATAATAATGTCCGGCTGCAGCCGCAGCAGCGTGGCGAACGTATCCTGATCGCAGGCGGTGCCGATGACCTCGATGCCGTCGGAGTCACGAAGCAGTTTTCCCAGCCCTTCCGCGAAAAGCTTTAAGGCGCAACATATCAGGACTTTGATACTCATGGTTGTCGGCTCTCCATGGCTGACAATTCCTAACGGAGACGTACATCCTTGCCATAAACCGGGATCGCTGACATGGCACGGTTCTGCCGACAGGCACAAAAGGCCCAGCCTATGGTCCTGCCATAGAAAAACACTATCGTAAAAAAGAACGATTGCACCTGCAGATGTCACAAATCCCGGCTGGCCTGTTGAACGACCTCGGCGGCAATGACACCGGTTTCTTCCATGTCCGCCTCGCTCAGAGTGGGATGAACCAGAAACATGAGGCTGGTTTCGCTAAGTTCTCTGGCCACCGGCAATCTTTCCTCGGGGCGGGCCCCGGCCAGGCCGGCAAAGGCCCTTTCCCGATAGATTTCCCCGCAGCTGCCACTGGAACAGGGGATCCCCGCCCCATTGACGGCAGTCATGATGCGGTCGCGGTTCCATCCGGCCCGGAGTTGTTCGGGCCGGATGAAAACATAGTATTTGTAATAGGAATGGAAAATGTCCGGCGGAGGCTCGGTGACCCGGAACGCCGGTATTTTTTTGAAGGTGGCGGTAAGGATGGCGGCGTTGCGACGGCGGATTCTGACCCAGTGGGGAAGCTTTTCCAGGGCGATCCGCCCGATGGCGGCCTGCATTTCGGTCATCCGCCAGTTGGTGCCGAAACTTTCATGAAGCCAGCGGAAACCGACCGGATGGGATCGTTGATAGACGGCATCGTAATTTTTGCCGTGATCCTTGAAAGCCCAGGCTTTTTCCCAGACGGCAGGGCTGTTGGTGGTCAGCATTCCGCCTTCGCCGCCGGTGGTTATGATCTTGTCCTGGCAGAAAGAGAAGGCCGCCGCATCCCCCATGGAGCCCACCGGTTGGTCTTTGTAGCGGGCGCCGTGGGCTTGGGCGCAGTCTTCGATCACTTTCAGGTTGTATTCACGGGCCAGGGAAAGAATGGCGTCCATATCGCAGGGCCAACCTCCCAGGTGAACCGCGACGATGGCACGGGTGCGGGGGGTGACGGTGGCCCGGATCGTTTCGGCGGTGAGATTCTGGCTCGCCGGATCGATATCCGCCACGACCGGGCGAGCGCCGCGCATGACGGCCGCGCTTGCTGAAGCGATGAAGGTGCGGCTGGTGGTTATCACCTCATCGCCCGGCCCGATGCCTAAGGCATAGAGAGCCAGCTCCAGCGCCACCGTGCCGTTGGCGAGAGCGATGGCGTAGCCGCAACCTGTTTGGGCCGCAAAGGCTTTTTCAAAAAGCCGCCCCTCTTCCCCCGTCCAGTAATTGACCTTACCGGAGCGTAATACGGCGGATACGGCCGCGATTTCATCCTCTTCAAAATAGGGCCATGGCGGGAATCGGGCGGTTCGTTTGGCTGTCTGAAGGATATCGGAGGCTGTCGTCATCGCATTATCCTTCCCTCGTTTCGTCTTCGCCTGTTATATCCCTGCGATCCCGGGGCCTGAGTTTGATCCAGCTCAGGCTCCGGTGATATCTGCGCCAGGTTTGGTGCGCCAAGTCACGAAGCGGAATCAGAAAGCCGGGATCAGCAGCCATCAAAAGGGTGTTCTGCATTTCGTAGGCGCCATATTTTTTTTTGTAGGGAGCCCATCCCCCCATGTCGAAGGTTGTGGCGCCGCGGTTTTTCCAGTATTTCATGGCGTACCACATCAGGGCTTCATTGGGCCTCAGAATCTGATATTTGCGCCAGCTGGCTCCGCCAAAGAAATGCATGTGTCGATTGAAGCCAGGGAAAATACCTGTGGCGATACAATGCCCTTCAGGGTCTCTCGCCCGCAGCAGCAACAGGTGTCCGGTCGGTTGAAGATGGGTGATCAATTCACGCACACGGTCAATTCCATAGGTGGGGACCAGGGCATGCTTACGGAAGACCTCTTGCAATTGTGGATAATAATCATCGGCAAATTCCGGGTCCGACGCTTCCTCGATCAAAACACCGATCTTTTCCGCTTTGCGGATGCAACGGCGGCAGGCGCTTTCCATGCCAGAAAAAATTTCATTTTCCGGGCGGTTCAGGTCGAATTCCAGATTGGTATAAAAGCTTGCCGTATATGGGAGGCCGGCATAGTTTTCCTTTTTCGTTTTGCGGTCGATGACCTGAAAGAATCGGCAGCCGAGTTCCTCGAAAGCAAAGGAATGGAATTTTGCCAGAACATCGTGGAATGAGATTTCGGGACTCAGGTTGAAACCCATGAAGGGAGTCGTCCAGCCGGTAAAAGGGCTCGCCAAGAGTTTTACCCCCATCTTCCGGAAGGAGAAACCGGTAAAGCATCCGACCAGTTTTCCGTTGTTTCTGATCAGAACCACTACTGGAGCGGCTCCTTGAGTTGATGAGATGAACTCAAGCCAGGGCCGGGTCTGAAAGATCATCCGGTCTTCGAAGGCGTCGAGAGTCTCCCAAGGTGTGTTTTCAAGGCGGACTGGTTCAAAAGAAATCATCCGGATTTCCCCCTTCCCGGCAGGCATGTCGCTTCCCAATCGGAAGAAACTGCTTATTTCAGCTTTCCGTCAGCAGGTCGATGAACTGAGCCGACTCTCCTTGCCGCTTTCGTTGTGCCTTTTCCTCGCGTTCCCGGTCCAGGTCGGTTTCCGCCGTGTCGGGATCGGCGGCCAGCCCTTCGCGGGTAAAGACCTTGGCCACCGTCATGAGGAGAATCTTCAAATCCAAACAGGGGGACCAGTTTTCTACATACCAGACATCCATCGCCAGCCGCTCATCCCAAGAGAGAAAATTCCGGCCGTTGACCTGGGCCCAGCCCGTGATCCCCGGCCTGACACGGAACCGCTGTTGTTCCTCGGCCGTGAACCAGGGGAGGTAGCGCATCAGCAAAGGGCGGGGACCGATGAGGCTCATGTCGCCTCTGAGCACGTTGATCAGTTCCGGGAGTTCATCCAGGCTGGTATTGCGGAGCAGGCCCCCGATCGGGGTCAAGCGCCGGCCGTCGGGGAGAAGTTGCCCCTGGGAGTTCTTGTCGTCGGTCATGGTGCGGAACTTGTAAAGTGTAAAGGGTTTTCCCCGGAGGCCGGGGCGCTCCTGGCGGAACAGAACCGGTTTCCCGAGACTGAGGCGGACCATCAGGGCTGCCGCCAACAGGACGGGGGACAGAATGACCAGGGCCGGGATCCCCAGAAAGAAATCCCCTATTCTTTTTTGGGTCAGCATGTCCATGATGAATCCTTTCTTTTGATGCCGGGAGCGGGAGGCGCGGAAAGATTTCCTTGACAATCTGATCAGCAGGCTCTTTTTCCTTTCCCCGTCGTACCGGCTCTTTTTGGCGGGGCTTAACGGAGGCTGTTGAGAGGCACTGTTATAATTCTCTTCCGTCATCCAAAAAACGGCCCCACCCTCTTCGACGACACGCGATCAAATACGTTGCTGCCAGTCGCTTCCAGCTGTCGGCCGTGTTTCCTTCCCTCCTGCCCTCTCATGCTTGAGGTTCTTGCCCTTTTCCTGTCTTCAGGCCTTTGGTCGGACGATTTCATGCTGGAAAAACCGCCGAACGATACAGCGCGGCAATTCGCGGTAGCCGATCAATCGGTGCATCCACAACGCGGGAAGATTGTTGGCGACATAACAGCCATAGGCTTTGCGGAAACCCCGGTCCCGGAGAATTTCCAGCACTCGGTTGTGGAAACTGGTGGTCAATCCGCCGCCCCGCTGGCCGGCATCCACCTGCAGGTCGAAAAGGTAGGCGTCCTTTTCAGCCAGCTTCAGGCCGAACCACTGCACATGGGGATGGATAACGGGACTGCGGGCGGTTTTAGGGGTCACGTACCACATATCGCCGACCACCCGTTGCCCCTCGGCCATGACAAAGGTGCGGTAGCCGCGGCTGAAATAGTAATCCGCCCGCGCCTTGCGGCTGCGCAAAGGGTAGTCCAAGGCATAGGCAAAAAAGTTTTCCGGCCCCAGATCCAAAATCGACGGGGCGCGGTTTTCCGGGACGGGAATGGTGCGCAGATCATTGAGATCCTTGACGGTCGGCACCATCTCCTCCACCTTGTAAAAGGTGATCCAGACAGCAGCAAAGAAACCGACTTGGCGCCGGTGCTCAAGAAATTGAAGATATTTATACCGTAGCAGCGACAGCATGGGCGGCCTCCTCATTGGGGTTGGAAAGCGTCTTTTGGAGCAGAGCGGGACTCTCCACCCGCGGTTTCCCTCAGCGACCGGCGGTCGATCTTGCCGGTGGCGGTGCGCGGGAAGTTGGCCACGAAAATGATCCTTTCAGGGACCATGTACGGCGGCAGGCACTGGCTGCAGAAATCGAGGAGCTCGGCCTCGGTGATTTCTGCCGCGCCGTGGACGAACCCCAGGATGCGGGCACCGAGCAGTTCGTCGGGGATATCGACCGCCGCCGCCTCACGCACCTGGGGGTGGCTGAGGAGGGTCAGGTCGATCTCGTCGATCATGATGCGGTAACCGCGGCTTTTGATCTGACGGTCGCGGCGTCCCAGAAAAACGAGTTCCCCCTGTTCGTTGAAGCGGACCAGGTCGCCGGTTCGATAGAGCCGTCCGGGCCAGGGGTGCAGGCCGTTTTCCACGAAAGAAGCGCTGGTCTTTTCCGGATCCCGCCAATATCCGAGGGCTACGGTGGCGCCGCCGACGTACAGCTCGCCGGTGGCGCCCGATTCCCGGACCGGCTGGTTGTGATCATCCAGGACATGGACCTCGAAATTCGGGAAAGGGCGGCCGATGGGAATTTTCCAGCGGTCGTCGGCGGGAAGGCTGTTTACCCGGTGAAAGGTGGACGAATTGGCTTCCGTCTGGCCGTAAAGATTGTAGAAAGCGGTTTTGGGCATCCGTTCCATCGCCTTGCGGAGATGTTTGGCTGAAAGGACATCGCCGGAAAACAGCACCAGCCGCAGGGGGTCGAAAGCGCACCGCTCCAGCCGCCCATGTTCGGCCAGCAGGGCGATAACCGAGGCGACCGAGTTCCAGACGGTGATTCTTTCGCGGTCGATGAACTCGGCGAGGCGGGGTGGAAAGATGCCCAGCGTTTCCGGCACCAGGACCACGGCCGCCCCCCTGGCGGCGGCGGTGAACAGATCGAAAACGGACAGGTCGAAATGGAACGGGGCATGGCTGGCCAGCCGGTCCTCCGACGAGATGGCGAAGAAGTCGGCCGCCATGCGGACGAAGGTCAACGCATTGAGGTGGGAGATGACGACCCCCTTGGGAATTCCGGTGGAGCCCGAGGTATGGAGGATGTAGGCCGGTCGGCCGTCGGCCGTCGGGCCTGTTTCCGGTGGCAGGGAGGGGGCCGCCATCACGTCGTTCCAGCTGCGGCAGACCTTCCCTTCCGAAGAAAAGGGCTCGCCGGAAGCGAGGATCAGACTGCGGAGGCGGGCGGCCGCCAGGGGTTCGGCCAGGATCTTGCCGGCGAGGCTGGAGGATGTGATCAATGCGGTGATGTCGCAGCGGTCCAGGATGCCCGCCAGCCGAGCGGGGGGGGCGAGATGATCCAACGGTACGTAGATGCCGCCGAGTTTCAGGATGCCATAGATGGCGACCACGGCCTCCGGAGCTTTGTGCAGGAGAATGCCGACCCGGTCCCCCGGCGCCACGCCCAGGCCGGCCAGGCAGGAAGCGAGCTGATCGCTCTGCCTGTCCAGTTCGGCGTAGGTAAGGAAATTTGCCCCTTGGATCACCGCTGGTCGCTCGGCGTGGATTCGGGAACTTTCCGTGAGCAGTTGGTGCAGCAGATAGGGCTGCATGGTCTTCCCTCCGGGGTCACAGATCCAGGAAACTGGAGATGATGTTGCGCTGGATTTCCGAGGTTCCGGAGTAGATCCGGCCTGCCAGGGAATCGCGGACGTGCCTTTCCAGATCGTATTCGGCCGAATAGCCGTAGGCGCCGTGAATCTGCAGCGCTTCGAGGCTGTTCTGAACATAGCTCTCGCTGACGAAGAGTTTGGCGATGGCCGATTCCAGGGGGGCTCGCTGTCCGTTTCCCTTCATCCAGGCCACCTTGTAGAGGATCAGACGGGACAGCTCGATACGCACCGCCATGTCGGCGATCTTGTGAGCAATCGCCTGGTTTTTGGCGATCGGCTGACCGAACTGCTCCCGTTCCCGGGCGTAGCGGATGGTTTCTTCCAGGGTCCGCTGCATCGCCCCCAGATGGGCGGCGAAGAGACAGCCCCGTTCCCATTCCATCTCGGCGTTGAAAATGGCCGTACCCGCGCCTTCCCGCCCCAGCCGGTTTTCTTCGGGCACCTCGCAATCCTGCAGGATGACCTCGCCGAGAGGGCACGTTTTCAGGCCCATCAGTTCCAGGGGGCGGCCGACGGAAAAACCGGGGAAACCCTTCTCCACGATGAAGCCGGAGATGCCGCCGAACCCTTTGTCGGGGTCGGTTACCGCGAAGATCAGGAGCAGGTCGGCGATCGGCGCGTTGGTGATGAACATCTTGGTTCCGTTCAGGACGTAGCGGTCCCCCTTTTTCCGCGCCCGGCACCGCATGCTGAAGGCATCGGAGCCGGCATCGGGTTCCGTCATGGCATGCCCTCCGACCTTTTCTCCGCGGATGAGGGAGGGAAGATATTTCTCCTTTTGTTCGTCGTTCCCGAAGCTCAGTATCGGTTTGATGCAGGTCCAGAGCTGGGAATTGAGGGCAAAGAGGAGTCCGTGGTCGCGGCAGCCGTAGCCGAGTCCTTCAAGGGTCAGAACGCACGAGAGGGGATCCATTTCAAGGCCGCCGTAACGCGCCGGCGCCGGCATGCCCAAAAGGCCGAACCCGGCGCACTTGCGCCAGCCTTCCCAATAGAACTCCCCTTTTTTCTCACGAACGGACAGATCGTCGGCGAGTTCCTTCCTGGCGAAGCCGATGGCCGCTTCCTTAAGCTGCGTCTGCTCTTCCGAGAGGGAAAAATCCATGATCAGGCTTCCTTTCCGGCAAGAGGTTGCGGCTTCCTCACAGTTTCTCCCTTAACGGAACGTTTTCTGTCGGCCAGTCCCGCCAAGGCATGGATGATGGCCCAGGCGGCCAGATGGGAGGAAAAGCCGCTGGCGTCCTGGTTGGGGTAGATCTCGACGAAATCGAGCCCCGCGATACCGTTTTGGCCCAGGCGATACAGCGCCGCAAACAGCTCATGGGCAAACAGCCCATTGAAATCGGCCGGTCCTCCGGGGTTGAAAGCGGCGTCGATGCAGTCGCTGCAGATGGTGACGTAGATTTGTTCGGTCTCGGCGCGGGCGACCCCGATCGCCTCCTCGATCACCGTATCCATCCCCCGCTTGCGGATATCCCGGATCGTAAAGACGTGGGCCCCCATTTCCCGTGCGTAGGCCAGTTGCGAGGGGGAATTGCGCGGACCGCGGATGGCCACGTGGGCGATGCTTTGGGTGCGCACCTGGGGAATCTGGGCGATCCGGTGGATTGGCGCGCAGCGGGGCATGGTATCCTCCCCGAAAACCTTGGCGTTGTCGAAGTGGGCGTCGAAATGAATGACCCCGATGCGCCCTTGGCGGCAACGGGTCATGGCCTGGATGATCTCGGGAGTGAAGGAATGGTCGCCCCCCATGACCACCGGGATAGTTCCCGCGGTGTAAATCCGTTCCATGGCCCGGCAAACCCGCGCCATCGTTTCCTCCGCGCTGTTGGGTTCGACGGCGATGTCGCCGGCGTCTCCCAGGCTCAGGTGGTCGAACAGGTCGATCTCGTATTCCGGCAGGAATCCGCCATAGCGAGCGGCGCAGTGGCGGATGCTGCGGGGGGCGAGTTCGCAGCCGGTGAAGGTCCCCCAGGTGACCGTTCCCTCCCAGGGGACCCCGACGACGATGGCATCAAGGCCCGATGGCAGATGGTTCAGGTCCAGCCTGGGCACGCCGAGAAAGGTCGGGGTGTCGCCGTAAACCTTCGGAAGGGCCGACTTGCGGCCGGAAACCATGGGAATGTCGGCGTGGTTCATAGCTGTCTCCTCCTGAGAAGCGCTAATGATTCCGGGCAACGAAGGAGGCGATGGCCTCCACCGAGGAAAAGTTTTCGGGCATGAAATCCTCGTCCCGGATGCGGATGCCGAAGCGGTTTTCGAGAAAACCGACGAGGTGCATGATGCCGAGGGAGTCAACGATTCCGGAGGTGATCAGATCATCCTGGATTCCGATCTCCCGATGCTCTTTCCTCTTGGCGATGCGGGCGATGACGAACTCCCGGATGGCCTCCATTTCCGTGCTGTTCATGAGAGCTCTCCTTTCCCGAGGTTTTGATGTTTTGTGCCAGGATTTCGGCCAGGTCGCTGATCTGGATATCGGCGCCCCGGCGTTTCGCCCCGTCCGATAGCATGGTGAGGCAGAAGGGGCAGGCGGTGACAATGTTGACGAGCGACGAATCCACGATCTCTTGAATCCTTCTGGCCGCAACGCTTTGGCCGGCGTCCTCCTCCAGCCAGATGCGTCCCCCGCCGCCGCCGCAGCAGAAGCTTTCTTCCCCGTGTCGGGGGATTTCAACAGGCGAATCGGTGACGGCCCGCAGCAGCTCCCGCGGCGCTGCCATCTCGCCGGCATAGCGGGCCAGGTAACAGGGATCGTGAAAGGCCGCAGGGGCTTTTCCCGGCTCGGGGCGGGGGAGCCGTTTTTCCACCATGAGGTTTTGCAGCAGGACGGAATGATGCAGGACCTGAAAATGTCCTCCAAACTGAGGGTATTCGTTGCTCAGGGTATTCAGGCAATGGGGGCAGGGGGTGACAATCCGGTGGATGCCGATTCCCTTTAGGACGGCGATGTTCCGCCGAGCCAGATCCTGGAACAGGTATTCATTCCCCAGCCGGCGGGCTCCGTCCCCGCAACAGACGACCTCTTCCCCCGGCACAGCGAAACGGATTCCGGCCTGTTTCAAGAGGCCGGCCAGGGCGGCTATCACCTGGCGGTAACGGGGATCAAAGAATCCGGAGCAGCCGGGCCACAGCAGAATCTCCGCCCGCGGTTCGTCGGCAGGGGTGGGGAGCTTCAGCGTCGCGTCGGATTCTCTGCGGGCGATCCCCCAGGGATTGCCGTGACGCTCCAGAGCGCGGAAGGTCGTCTGCAATTCCGCCGGAAACCTGGCCTCCGTGAGCACCAGAAAACGCCGCATATCGATGAAGCGGGGCACGTGTTCGATCCCCACCGGGCAATAGACTTCGCAGGCCCGGCAGGTGGTGCAGGCCCAGAGGGCCTCCTCGCGAATCACCGCGCCGATCAGGGGAGCTGGAGATGCGGCCCGGTCCCCGGTTTGTCCGGTGCGGCGGTCACGGTCATGGTCGGCCAGACAGGAACTCAAGACTGCTCCGACCTCCTTCGGTGAAAGGGGCTTGCCCGAGTCCCAGGCGGGGCACTGGACTTGGCAACGGCCGCAATGGGTGCAGGCATCGGCATCCAAGAGGCGCTTCCAGTGAAAATCCTCGATGCGACCGACGCCGAAGGCCGCTGTTTCCTCATCGGAGAAGTCGAGAGGAATGAGAACCTGGGAGGCATGCCGGTCGTTAAAAAACAGAGCGGCGGGAGCAGCGAAGAGGTGAAACAGGCGGGTATAGGGGATCGCCGCCAAAAAGCCGAGGGCGAGCAGGAGATGTCCCCACCAGAGCCCTTGGTGGGCGCTGGTCAGAGCGTCCATTCCAAAACCGGAGAGCCCGCCCGATATCCAGTGTCCCACCGGCGACCACAGGGGCCAGGGATCTTCCTGGCGGGCCATCCGCACCCCCTCGAGAAGGAGCCCGGAAATCACGACGGCGGCAAAAAACAGGAGCAGCATGCCGTCTCCTGGAGATCGGGTCAGCTCTTCCGGCCGCCGGACAAAGCGTCGCCAGGCGGCCCAAGCCAACGCCCCCAGCACGAGAGCGGCGAACAGGTCGAGCGTCAGGCTGAGAAGCAGGTACCAGACCCCCATGAAAGTCGGCAGGCGGAAATGCTCTTGCAGCATGACGCAGACGGTTCCCAGCAAAAAGATTCCGCAACCCCAGACCAAAAGGGCATGAAAGATCCAGGGATGGGGGGCGCGCCGGAAGCGGCGGTGGCTCGCCAGATCGAGGGCCAGTTCCAGCGTCCGGCTCCAGCGGCGATCGAGACGGTCCCGGATTCTCCCCTGGCCCAAACGCCAGCGCCGGACGCGGCTCCAGACACCCCAGGCCAGGGACGCCGCGGCGGCCGTGGTCAGCAGATACATGAGCCAGTACAGATGACTGTAAGTGCCGAGGGGACGGGTAACTTCCATTGACTTATCCTCAAGACCCCTGCCCGCGAAGCGCTTTCAGTTCCAGGGTCAGTTTGGGGACGATTTCGAAAAGATCACCGACAAGGCCGTAATCGCAATACTGAAAGATCTCCGCCCCCGGATCCCGGTTGATGGCCACCACGGTTCCGGCGTTGCTCATCCCGGCCCGATGCTGGATGGTGCCGGAAATGCCGCAGGCGATGTAAAGATCGGGGCTGACCGTTTTACCGGTCTGCCCGACCTGGTGGCCCTGGTGAATCCAGCCGGCATCGACCGCGGCGCGGCTGGCGCCCAAGGCGGCTCCGAGGATGTCGCAGAGCTCCCGCAAGGCGGTCCAGTTGTCGGGTCCGCCTATCCCCCGGCCACCGGCCACGATCACCCGGGCCTCCGTCAGTTTGACCGCGCCGGTGGACAGGGGCACCAATTCCTTGAGCACGCAACGCAAGGGGGAAAGAGAAGGCTCATGGCCAACGATGCGGGGGATCGGACCGTCCCTTTTTGCCCCCTTCACAGACCTGGGCCGCAGGGTAACCAGGGCCGGGGAATGGTCCAGACGCAGATCGGCCAGTATTTTCCCGGCATAGAGCGGTTTACGCACCAGGGGAGTGCCGTCCAGGGTCCAATCCAGAGAGAGGCAGTCCTGGGCCAGTTCGGCATCGAGTCGCGCCGCCAGCGCCGCGCACAAGGCTTTGCCCCAGGCCGAGGCCGGCGCCGCGATCAGGCGGGCATCAAGGTTTTGGGCCAACTCGGTCAGGAACGGAATCCAGGCTTCCTGACTGTAAGGCGGCAGCAGATCCTCCCGGACGAGATGCAGGACGTTGATTCCAAGGCCTGCCAACCGGTGGAGTTGTTCGTGGTCTGGTTCCGGCCAGACGGCATGCAGTTCCATGTGACCCCGGTCTGCGGCCTGGGCGGCAGCAGCGATTACGGAAAGACTGCCGAGGGTCAGCTCGCCGCGCGACTCCAACAGGACCAATATCTTCATGACGCTCCTCCCTTTAATCAGGACCGGGATTTCTGCTGCAGCAGCCCGATCAGATGCTCCACGCCGCCGGCCTCGTGTTCGGAAAAAAGCCGCCGGTGCCTTTCCGGGCGGGGGATGGAGATCCTTTCCACCCGCCAGCCGGGTTCCAGCCTGGCATCGGAGAGACCGGCATCCAGCTCTTGAATTTCCATGCGCCGCGCCTTGAGGATCCGCGGCAGGGTCGGATAGCGGGGCTCGTTGATCCCTTTCTCCGTGGTGATCACGGCCGGCAGCGGCATCTCCAGGACCAGCTGCCCTTCCTCGAAGGCCTGGTGGGCGGTCAGGCGGCCGTTTTCCAGAGCCAGCCGCGTGACCGCGGAGGCATGAAGATAGCCGAGATGTTCCGCCAACCGCTCCGCCACCTGGGCGCCGTCGCCGTCCACCGCCTGTTTCCCGGCCAGAATCAGGTCCGGCGCCAGGTTCCGCAGAACCTGGGCCAGGCACAGGGCGATGCCGCGGCCCGTCAACTCCGCTCCGCGCGGCGGGCGGACCTGCACCCCGATTTCGATGCCCATGGCGAAGGCGGCGCGCAGCGCCTGGCGGGCCTCCTCTCCCCCCAGGCTCAGTGCCGTGACTTCGGCGCCGTGGGTTTGTTTCATCTGCAGGGCTGCTTCCACCGCATACTCGTCGAAAGGGTTGAGGACGAAATCGAGATGACCGGTGACGACGGCAACGCCATTGGGGCCGATTTCGGGAATAACGGCGGTATCCGGTACGCTTTTGACGAGAACGGCGATTTTCATGGCGCTCATTTCCCTAAAGTGATCTGGGGCTCTCGGTTCCGCTGCTTTTCTCGACCCGGCCGCAGCGATTGAGATATCTTTCGGACCAGGGCGCTGATCCTCCGGATAAAGGGTCGGAAGTCCCCCCGGTCCAGGATGGCAAAGACATGGGGCTTGGCATAGGGACGGAGATACTGGGTCGGCGAGTATTTTTCCGTGGCCAGATAGCGGAGGCTGTAACCCACGTCCCGCACCAGATCGATCCAGTAGATCTCTTTTTCGAACGCTGCGGCCTCAGGGAGTTCTCCATGCATGAGATGCCGGTAATGGAGCCAGGGAAAGTTGATGCCGCAGCGCACCGCCAACAGGGTGGAGAGATTGTGGCGGCCGTTGACCTCCATCAGTTTGAAGATGCCGTCGCGGCAGTCTTTTTTGAATTCGGTGCAGGCATAGCCGTAAAAGCCCAGCGCCTTTAGGATGTTTCTCCCCGGTTTCAGAACCTCGGGGATGTCGCGGCTGACGGCCACCCGCGGCGAGCCGAAAAACGGCGGGGCGTTGCGGACGTGGGCGGCGGTGAACTCCACCAGGGAACGCCCTTCCCAGGCGTAGGCGTTGTAATTGACGACCTGGGTGTCGTCGCCCGGGATGTATTCCTGCAGCATGACCTCCAGCCCCGAGGAGCGGGCCAACCGGTAGGCTTCCAGCATCTGTTGGGGGGTAGCGACGGGGAACATCTTTTTTCCGAAGCGCTGGTGGAAAAGATGACTTTGGCAGGGCTTGACCAGATAGGGGAATTCGATGCCACCGATGAATCGGGTGAGATCCTGTTCGGAACAGGGGAAAAAAGTCCGGGGCGCCGGTATGGCGTGTTGCTTCGCCAGAACGTAGGTGTTTCTCTTGTCGAGAAAGCGGCGGGTGATTTCCCATTCGGGGCAGGCCACGGTGTAAAAGGGTTCGAGCAGGCGCTTGTTGCGGGACACCGCCGCCACCGCTTCGTCGGAAACCGGAAACAGGATCCCTTCGCCGAATTTTTCGGAATGGCGGATCAGCATCTCGATGCACCGCCTCTCGGCTTGTTCCGGGTGGGGGATCTTCACACTGTCTTTAACGTATTTTGAAACCTGTGCCATGCTGTGATCGTCATAATAGAAGACCACCACCGGCACCCCCATCATGCCCAAGGCACGGACCACGCCCAAGGCCATGGTGTGTCCGGACAGTACGAATGCTGGTTTCATGGCTTAGCGCCTTTCGAAAAGGGTTTCCGACCGGGGTTCCTCAAGGGTTCCTTGGTGTGACGTCGTTTTTCCTCTTCCCTTCCGGGTTACGGAGGAGTTTCCTCCAATGGATTTTCCTCCCCGGCGCCGTGGGTGGTTCGCGGCTTGTTTTCTCGCCGGGGGAGGAATGTGCCGCCGAATCGATTTCCATGATTCCTGCCTGTAAGGTTTTTTTCGGGCCGACCTCGACCAGCCGGTCGCACTTGGCCGTGGCTATGGCTGGTTTCAGGGCCAGCCACCGCGGGTCGACCGCTGCTCCCAGCGCCCAGGCGATGCAGGCGGCAGGCACGTCGGCGCCGGCGATATGGGAGAAGGGGTAGCCGCCCCCGAAGCGGGGATTCATCTCAAGGACCCAACAGCGGTCTTCCGAGACGAAGACGTCGCAGTCGAGGTTGCCGATGTGCCCCAGCGCCTTGCCGAGGCAGCGTCCCAGCTCCTCCAGAACCGGATGGTGGACGGTGACCGCCTTGTCCGTTTCCCCGGAGCGCATCGCCAGTTTTTGTTTGACGAAGGTCGTCACGTACTCGCCGTTCAGGTTGTTGACCACGTCCAAGCCGTATTCGATCCCCGCAAGCTTTTCCTGAATCAGGAGCGGATGCTCCGGATCGGCGGCGCTGGCGGCCGCAAGGCAAGATCGTTGGAGGCGCAACCGGCTCAGTCTGTAAGCCAACGCCAGTTCCTCGGAAGACTCGGGATATTCGATGCCCAGGGAGGCCGTGCCCCAACGGGGTTTGATCACCAGCGGCAAGGCGATTTCCCCCTTCCGCAGGGCGGTCTGCGCCTCGTCCAGCCTGAGAAAGGTTTTGGGCGTCGCAAGGCCGATCTTTTGAAGAAAACGCCCGGTCGCCCATTTGTCGAAACAGAGATCGACAACCGCCGGCGACGGGATGACGGGGATGACGCCGATCTCCAGGAAGCGGCTGCGGTGCCGGGAGAGCAAGGGAAGTTCCAGGTCGTTGAGGGAAAAGAGGAGACGGACCTGGTACTTGCGGCAGATCGACAGCAGGATCTCCAGGTAGTCCGGAGCCGTGACCGGCGGCAGCGGGAACGCCAGGTCGGCTTCCTGAAGCGCCGGCGCCGAAGGGGCGGCATCGCCGGCCAGCACCAGGCCGCGCCCGGCCAGCGCTCTCCGGAAGTAGTTGACCAAATAGTTTCTGCGGCCGGCGCAGGTCAGCAGGATGTTGATCATGGCGTCTCCGAAGGGCTCTGCAGCCTGTTAGAATTGGTAGCCGGCAAAGATGTCGCCGAACCCCTGC
>JAFGOW010000113.1 GCA_016926265.1 Deltaproteobacteria bacterium
CGAGGACACCTACCGGGTGCTGACCGCGGTGGACAGCGCCCTGATGGTGATCGACAGCGCCAAGGGGGTGGAGACCCAGACCCGCAAGCTGATGGAGGTGTGCCGGATGCGCAACACCCCGATCATGACCTTCGTCAACAAACTTGACCGCGAGGGCCTGGAGCCGCTGGAGCTCTTCTCCGACATCGAGGACACCCTGCAGATCGAGTGCGTGCCGCTGACCTGGCCGGTGGGGATGGGGAAGCGGTTCCGCGGCATCTACCATCTGCTCAAAGACGAGATGCATTTCTTCACCTCCCACATCAAGGACCGGGTGCAGCAGGGGACGGTGATCCGGGGGCTCGACAACCCGGAGCTGGATGACTACCTCGGCAGCCAGGCCGATGAGCTGCGGGAGAGCGTCGCGCTGCTGGGGGGGGCCAGCAACCCCTTCGACCTCGCGGAATATCTCAAGGGCAACCAGACCCCGGTCTTCTTCGGCAGCGCCATCAACAATTTCGGCGTCCGGGAGCTGCTCGACACCTTCGTCGAGCTGGCGCCGGGGCCGCTCCCCCGCCGGACCGAAAGCCGCGAGGTGCGGCCCACCGAAGAGGCCTTCAGCGGCTTCGTCTTCAAGATCCAGGCGAACATGGATCCGGCCCACCGCGACCGCATCGCCTTTCTCCGGGTCTGCTCCGGCAAGTTCAGCCGCGGGATGAAGGTCCGCCACCACCGCATCGGCAAGGAGGTCCTGTTCAGCAACGCCATGATCTTCATGGCCCAGGACCGCAAGAACGTCGAGGAGGCCTTCCCCGGCGACATCATCGGCATCCCCAACCACGGCACCATCCGCATCGGCGACACCTTCTCCGAAAAGGAGCCGCTCAAGTACATCGGCATCCCCAGCTTCGCCCCGGAGCATTTCCGCCGCGTCCGCCTCAGGGACCCCCTCAAGACCAAGCAGATGGACAAGGGCCTGCAGCAGCTCACCGAGGAAGGGGCGGTGCAGCTGTTCAGGCCGCTGAAGAGCAACGACTACATCCTGGGCGCGGTCGGGGTGCTCCAGTTCGACGTCATCATCGAGCGGCTCAAGGCCGAATACAACGTGGACGCCGCCTACGAAGCGGTCAGCTTTGCCGCCTGCCGCTGGATCAGCTGCGACGACCGCAAAAAGCTCGACGACTTCGTCAAAAAGGAGGCGATGAACCTCGCCCACGATGCGGAACAGACCCTGGCCTATCTGGCGCCGAGCGAGTGGCGGCTCAATCACGTCGCCGAACAGTGGCCGGCGATCCGGTTCCACAAAACCCGGGAGATCTGACGACCGGCAGCCAACACTTTTGAGGGGCAGCACCATGAGCAGTCATCCGTCTTCGCTTCGCCAAAGCCGCATTTCCGTCAAGGCCGCCCTGCACTCTGAGCGGGAGGCGCCGGGCTTGCGGCTTTGCGGCTGGGTGCGGACGTTGCGCCACGGCAAGGAGACGACCTTCCTGGAGCTCAACGACGGCTCCTGCCTGGCCTCCCTGCAGGTGGTGGTTGAGGCCGCCTCCCCGGCCGCCGCGGAGGTCGCCGGCATCGGTACCGGCGCCTGCCTGGAGGTGACCGGGGATCTCGTCCCCTCGCCGGCCGCGGGCCAGCGCTGGGAGCTGCGGGCCACGGCGATCCGGCTCCTCGGTGGCGCCGATGCCGACTACCCGTTGCAGAAGAAGCGCCATTCCCTGGAGTTTCTGCGCTCCATCGCCCATCTCCGTCCCCGCTCCAACACCTTCGGCGCCCTGTTCCGGGTCCGGAACGCCCTGGCCTTTGCGGTCCATTGCTTTTTCCAGGAGCGGGGCTTCCTCTACGTCCAGACCCCGATCATCACCGCCAACGACTGCGAAGGGGCCGGCGAGATGTTCCGCGTCACCACCCTCGATCCGCTCGCGCCGCCGCTTCATGACGGCGCCGTGGATTGGGGGCAGGATTTTTTCGGGGAGAAGACCGGGCTCACGGTCAGCGGCCAGCTCCAGGCCGAACTGTTCGCCACCGCCTTTGGCGACGTCTACACCTTCGGCCCCACCTTCCGCGCCGAAAACTCCAACACCAGCCGCCACGTGGCCGAATTCTGGATGATCGAGCCGGAGATGGCGTTCGCCGATCTTTCCGACGACTGCGCCCTGGCCGAGGAGTTCCTGCGCTACATGGTGCGCCACGCCCTGGAGCACTGCGCCGAGGATCTGGCCTTTTTCAACGACCGCATCGAACCGGGGCTGATCGGCAAGCTGGAGCAGCTGGTCCGCTCCGAGTTCCGGACCCTGACCTACACCGAGGCGGTCGATCTGCTCCGGAAATCGGGGGAGAGCTTTTCCTTCCCGCTGGGATGGGGGCTCGACCTGCAATCCGAGCACGAGCGCTTTCTGACCGAGAAGATCGTCGGCGGCCCGGTCTTCGTCACCGATTACCCGGCCGAGATCAAGGCCTTCTACATGCGGCAAAACGACGACGGCCGCACCGTGGCGGCCATGGACCTCTTGGTCCCCCGGGTCGGCGAGATCATCGGCGGCAGCCAGCGCGAGGAACGCCTGGATTTCCTGCGGCGCCGCATGGCGGAGCTCGGGATCGCTCCGGAGAGCCTCTCCTGGTATCTCGACATCCGCCGCTGGGGAAGCTGCCCCCACGCCGGCTTCGGCCTCGGCTTCGAACGGCTGCTGATGTACGTCACCGGGATGGAGAACATCCGCGACGTGATCCCCTTTCCGCGCACCCCCGGCAACGCCAAATTCTGAAAGGGCTGCGCGATTTGGTTTGATTTTTCCTTTACCGCAAAGCGCAAGGTTGCCAAGAAGAAAGAAAAAAGGGAGGGTTTCCTTCGCGGGCTTGGCGTCTTGAGCGAGTGAAACGAGCGGGCGTGAAACCAAAGACCTTGCCTCACGCGGCGACGCGACGCCGCGAAGAAGGACCAAAGAGGACCAAAAAATGGGGTTTGGAAAAACTCACCTCTTTTGGTTTCCTTTGCGTCCTTGAGCGAGTGAAACGAGCGGGCGGTAAAATAAGGTCTTGTTTCACGCGGAGGCGCAAAGAACGCGGAGAAAAACAAAAACCGATAGAAAAGGGTTCCTTTGCGGGCTTGGCGTCTTGAGCGAGTGAAACGAGCGGGCGTGAAGCCAAAGATTTTGACTCACGCAAAGACGCCAAGAAGGCAGAAAAAAGGGAGCTATTCCACTTCCAACCTTGGGCGGCCAGGAATGAAAGGAGCGGAACATCTGGATCCCCGATAGGATCGCTCGAGGATGACAAAACAACAATGACAGTCTGTCATTCCCGAAATTTTTATCGGGAATCCAGTGGTTTGGATGATTTGGTGAGCCCACGTTCATAGATCGAGGACGAAGATGGGGCGGATTCCGGAATACAAGGTGGTGGAGACGAGCCTGGTCACCGACGA
>JAFGOW010000114.1 GCA_016926265.1 Deltaproteobacteria bacterium
CCAAAAAAGAAACGGGGATTGAAAAATCCCCGTTTCCAAACAAAGGCTTAAAGGTCTGTCCCGGTTTCGGCCGGGTTGTTGTTTCAGCGCTGCAGCTCCTTGATCTTGCGGATTTCCTCCTTGATGAGGCTCTCCGACATATTGGGAACCACCTCCCAGGCGATCCGTTCGAGGATCTCCTGGGCCATCTTGTCCAGCCGGGCCTTGGCCACCTTTTCAACCACGGCATAAAGTTCCGCGTCGCTCATGGCAGCGATCCGTTTCCCAACCACGGCGGCATCGACACCCTCCATCGGCGGCTCTTCGGCGGATTCAGGGACCAGTTCCTCCGCCGCCGGTTCCGGAACGGCAGCGGCCGGTTCCAGGGGCGCGATCTCTTCTTCCTCCGCCGCCAGATCGAACTCCGGCATCTCGGGGGCGGTTTCCAGCGACAGGGTCTGCTTCTCCTCCTCGGCGGCTTCCTCGCCGACAAAGGAATCGAAGGAGAATTCGACCTCTTCCTCCCCTTCCGCCGGGGCTTCCTTTTCCTCCACCTCGAACACCGGCTCGGGTTCGGGTTCTCCAAAGACCTCCTCGACAACGGCGGCAGGAGGTTCTTCCTCCGCTTCCAGCGGGAGGAAGGTGAAATCGGGGGCCGGCGCCTGGCTCTCTTCCGCCGCGACCGGGAACGGCTCTTCTTCGGCAGCAGCCCGGACTTCTTCCTGCTCCGCTACCTCCTCGAATTCCAGCGCCGCCGGCTCCTCTTCCTCAATGACGATATCCTCTTCACTCAGGAACAGGACTTCTTCCTCGGCCGGCGTTTCCACTGCCGGCGCAAGATCCATTACAGGCATCTCAGCGGCAGCCACGGCCACTTCCGGTTCCGCTTCCATGGCCGGTGTAAGTTCCAGTTCCACTTCCGGCGCCGGGAGCGGGGCCGTTTCAAAGAGGGGTTCGGGCGCCGGAGGCGCCGGTTCCGGTTCGGAAAGGGTTTCCACCTCCCCCAACTCCCAAACGGGGGCAGCCGGTGTCGGTTCTTCGACAGGCTCTTCAGGAATCACCGATGCCGGTTCTTCGACAGGCTCCGGGAAATCCACAACGGGCTCCTCCAACTCCAGGCCCCCGCCGGCTGGCGGTTCGACCACGCTGGGTTGCTGGGGGACTTCCTCGGGCGCCGGCTCGAAGGTGAGCGGAGGAGGTTCGGAAACGGGCGGCGCCGCGGCGCTCAAGGTTTCGAACTCCACGGCGGCATCGAGCGGTTCTTCCAATACCGGAGGGGGGATTGGTATCTCGGGGAGGGGCGGGGGCGGAACCGTGGCGGTTGCCGCCGCCGTTTCCCTGGCATGCGCAGCCGCCTCAAGAAGCTCCTGAACCTTGGAGATCAGGGTCTGGGTTTCAAAAGGTTTGGTGATCCAGCCATCGGCGCCGACGGCGCGGGCCTTGGCCTCGTCAAAAGGCTCGAAGCTCCCGGTCAGGAGGAGTACGGGGACCTGGGCCAGGTTGGGGGTCTGTTTGACGGTTTGACAGAGCTCATAGCCGCTCTTGCCGGGCATGATGATGTCGGCCAGGATGATATCCGGTGTTTCGCTCTGGGCTTTTTCGAGGGCATCGTCCCCATTCCCCACCAAGGTCAAATCAAAATTCTGGTTGGCAAAAGTGATCTCGATAACCTTTTGAATGGTTACGCTGTCATCCGCCAACAACAGTTTTTTGCTCATTCAGATCCTCCTTGTCCGCGGGGGATCCCGCAGCCCGTTTTTTCCATGTCGCGCAATCCTATGAATCGATCGGGGTAACCTGAAAAATAATAACAGAAAACGGCACGAATTACCCTGCCTTAACCATTTCGGCCGGCAACTTTTTCCGGAGTGTCACCAAAACCATCCCTTCCGTTGCGAAAAAGGGCTTATGCAATCCTTGAACCCAAATTGCGGAGGCAATGGCATTTTTTACCCCTCCCTCATCGCTTCGGAGCAGCCCCGAAATGGGAATCGCATCCCTCCCCTGAAATAAAAAATTCCCCGCGAAAAAGCCTATTTACCACAAGCAGCGGTGGCCGCAATCACGGCCGCCGGACATGATTGAAACAATCGGCGAAAAAGCCCCCTGAATATTTTCAAAGCTGTCACGCGGAAACGCCTTTTCGGATAAAAATCGCCCCCTCCGCCGTGGGACTCAGGGACCAGCGTGTGGGAAACGAAAGGTTCCCGCCTTTGACCTGATCGAGGAAAAGGAACAGTCGCGATCGGAAACAGGTTGTTCCAAAGCGGTCCGATATTGGCATCCTCCAGGTACTGGAGGAGAATTTGTTGCATTTTATTCGTCAACTGCCAAAAACAAAATAAAAATAAGTTGAATTTTTTATATTTTATCTTTAACTTAAATTCAACGTCATTTATTTTTTGAGTTTTTCCCAATTTTTTTCAAAGGAGATGTTCAATGTCGAAATTATTGGAATTGGCCGCTGAAATCGTCATAGCGCATGTTTCACAAACATCCGTCAACAAGGAAGAACTACTGGCGGAAATCGGGGAAGTTCACAACGTCCTCGCAAAATTGTACAAAGGGGAAGAGTCGGAGGGGGTGACAGAATCAGGCGAAACGCTTGCCTCGGGAGCAGAGGCCGCACCCGCCATCTCCGTCAAGAAGGCTTTCAAAAAGGACAAGGTGGCCTGCATGATTTGCGGCAAGGAAATGAAAACGCTTGCCCGTCACCTCAAATCCGCTCACGAAATGACACCGAAAGAATATCGGCAGAAATTTGACATCCCGAAGAACCAGCCGCTGGCCGCCAAAAACTACTCTGAAAGCCGCCGTCAGATGGCAATCTCCCGCGGCTTGGGAGATAACCTCGCTAAAGCCCGGGCCAAAAAAGCCAAATCCAAACAAAGCTAGACGACGGCTGTTGTTCCTGCCCCGAAATCTAGAACGCGGCCGGGATGACGATTATTGTCATTCCGGCCGCGCCCCTTTATACTCAAATTGCAACGCCTCCGAAGCTAAAAAACCGCTGACGGATGCCATGCCGTCGGGGAGGTCGGGGATTGAAGCTCATCGTCATCGGTGATCACCGGGAACAGCTGCTGGACACCCTCGAGGTGATCCTGAAGCATTGGGGTTATCGGGTCATGGTCTCGTCCAGCGCCGCCAGGGTCGAAACCCTGCTGTGTGAAATGCCGGTGGATCTCCTCATCATGGGGTCGCGGCTGCTCAAGGAGGAGACCTCGGCCCTGAAAAATGCCCTCCGGAAAGCTGTTTCCCGGGGAACTTTCCCCTTTATCCTGCTCCGGGACGAGGATGCGACCGAATTCGACAATCTGGCCGCGGCGGTGCTGCCCGTTCCGGTGGATGTCTTCTCCCTGTTCCAGCTCATTCAGAAATATCTGGAAAAGATTCCGCGCCGCAACATGCGCCTGACGGTACAGCTTCCCGGCATGGTCAGCACCGGGGGGGAATTCCGCTTCGCCGAGGTTCTCAGCCTGAGCGTCCAGGGGATGTTTCTGAAAAACAGCTCCCGCCTGCAAAAGGGCGACCGGGTGCGGGTCCTGTTCCCGCTGCTGGGGATGAAGAAGGAGATGGAACTGGAAGGGAAGGTGCTCTACCACATCCTGCCCGGCGTCGAGAACAACTACCTGGAAGGGGTCGGGATCGAATTTTCCGATCTGAGCGCCGAGGACGACAGGCTGTTGGAAACTTTTATCGAGAAAAGCTTCCTGGGGGAACTGGAAGGGGCGATTCCGCCTCCCGACCCGGCCCTGGAAAATCCCCCGGCGGGAAGCGAGCCCCCGTCTCTCGCCCTCAAAATGAAAAAGACCGCCTGAGCCTGTTCCCGCCGATCCTCGCCCTCCGCCCCCGCTCCTTCCCCTTGGAAAGCCCTGCGACGCGAAGAGGCGTCAGGCGCCGTCAGGTGTGGTATTCGGCGTTGATGCGGACGTAGTCGTAGGTCAGGTCGGAGGTATAATAGAAGGCCGAGCCGTCCCCCATGTGAAGATCAACGGTGACGGTGAACTCCGCTTTTTTCATGATCTGGTGGGCCCGGTCCTTGGCCTCGGGGCCGGTTCCCTGGCCGTTTTCGACCAGCGCCACGTCGTCGAAGCGGATCGCGATTCGCCCCGGATCGACGGCCACGCCGGAGTAGCCGACCGCGGCGATGACCCGTCCCCAGTTGGGATCGGCCCCGAAAAAAGCCGCCTTGAGCAGGTTCGAAGTGGCGACGCTTTTGGCCACGGTCAAAGCGGCGGCCTCGTTCTCGGCCCCTTCGACCTGGATGCGGACCAGCTTGGTGGCCCCTTCCCC